>CAJTRF010000052.1 GCA_910578525.1 uncultured Mycoplasmatales bacterium
TTATTCAGAAGATTTTATGGGTGGAATATCAACTAGCGGAACAGTTCAAATAGAATTGAGTGGTAATAGAGACAAAATTTATGATATTCCATATAAAGCTACAGCTATTTGTTTTGAAGATGCATTATTAAAAATTCGTGCAGTTAAACCTGATGGTAGATCTCAAATTGAAATTACAAATGCTAGTATTGAACAAATTCTTGCTGGTCAAGCTGTTTAAATTAGTTAAACAGTTTTTTTTATTTATTTTTTATGTAGGGGAACAAAATTTTTTGTTGTCCCAGATTACCTGTCTCGGGTAGGTCACAAATTTTGGAATTATTTTTTCAAATTATGATTAAAAAGCTAAGCAGAAAAGCTAAACCAAAATTTATTTTTCAAAAAATCTTTTTCAATTTTGCTAGGACAGTCAAGACAATTTATTTAATTTTAAATAATTTTAATAATAATGTTTAAATAATAGAGAAAATTAAGGTAAAAACTTAAAGATTTAAACTGATTTTCAAAATAACAAAATAACTTATCTGGGACAATTGCTGGGACATGTCTGGGACACTAAAATGTTATTTTTTTGTAATTCATTCATCCCCTAAAAATAATGAAACTTTTTGAGAACTTTGACAGTTTAACTGGCCCAAGCTTTGCTTGTGAAAAATTTTTCAAATTAGCATTTTTAACTTTTTTATTTAAATACAAATTAAATATCTAAAATTTCACAAACATAGTTTGGGTCAGCAAAGCTGTCAAAAATTAAAAAATTTCAAAAATTAAAAAAATTTCAAAAATTAAAAAAATAAAATTTTTCACAATTTTTAACATTAACAATTTTCAACTTTTAAAAATTAATTTTTTATATTTTTTATTTGTATTCAAATATGACAAATCAAAATATTAACAGTTTTCAAAATTTAGATTTAGATTTAAATTCAGATGATATTTTAGGATCAGGAGAACCTAAACGAGTTTCCCTAATTAGTGAACGAAAAATTAAATATGATATATGTTTCGCACGACCTAATAATTTTCAACCAAAATTGATATCTTTCAATAATATAGATAATTATGATTTTAATAAAGGATTCAACGAGTTTTTAATATCAGAGGAATATGTTCATTTATATTTTGATTTTGACTCTATCAAAACTACTGAAGAATTAGATGATGTAATAAATTGGCTAAATTCATTAAAAGAAGTGTTTGGAGAATATAGTTTTGGTGGTTATACTGACAATGAATCTATAGCAAATAATTATGGATTTAGATATTACAAAGAAGGTAATCATTTTGTTTCAATGCATGTAGTTTATTATAATACTGCTATTTCATCTAAGGATTTGGTTAATATAATGAAACATACTGAAAAGAAAGGATATTCAACTAAAGGAGTTCATTATTTATGTGATTTTAATGTATATAAATTGGTAGCCAAAAGAGATGATCAAACAAGTAGACAGGTATTTCGACATGTACTTTCAAATAAAATTTATAAACCAAATGATCCTCAAAATAAAGATAATCATGGTAATATTTGTAATAATCTTCCTCCATCTACCCAAATAGTTCAAGTTAAAGGAGATGAAATAATAATTGAAAAAAGTAAATGGAGTAAGGTATTTACACTTCAAGAAGACCTTCCAGTTATTGAAAAAGTTAATAAAAAAAATACAGAATTGACGGAAGCTTTATGTGATTTGAATTATAATGATAACCTTATAATGCTTGAATTTGATGAAATAGTTGAATTATTAAATGAATTTGATCCAGAATATGATAACTTTAAATCAATAATATCAAACATTTTACATTCACCTTATGATTATGATTTTTGCAAAAAAGTTATTGAAGAATGGTATTTTCAAAGAAATCATACAAATGCAAATACAATTGAATTATATATGAAATATTATGAATTAGTTGAGAATAATAAGTGGTTTTACTCAATTATTAATCATTTACCAAAAGAAAAGAGATTAAAATATATTAACAAATATGCTCAAAATTCTATTGATCCAGATGCTCATATTGAATTAAAAACTGAATTTTCACTTAAAGATTTAAGAGTAAAAGATTATACTTTACCTGGAGGAATTGGTATTAAAATCAATGAATTTCTTAATGATTTAATGAAATGTGCAACTATTATAAATACAGCTAATATGGATTTTATTGTTAAAGAATATGATGGAGTTCGCAATACTTATAACTTAAAACATCTTACAGATAAGGGGTTTGAAAGGTTATTAAGATCTATTAATTTAGGTAAATATTATAAAGAAGGAAAGCTTAAAAATGTTAATGCATTTATGGTATATAATGAAGGTAAGAATAAGAATTTATTATTTAAGAATGGAATGAAATTTTATGATGAAAACCCAGATATATTTAGCTATTTTAATGGATATGATTATAACTTATTAGATGAGGTAAATGAAAGTAAAATTGAAGGATTTTTAAATCATATTCTTGATGTTATTGCAGATGAAAATGTTGAAGTTTATGAATACATATTGAATTGGTTTAGCTATATAATGCAAATACCAAATGCTAAAACTGAAACTGCTATTGTTATTATTGGTGAACAAGGTACAGGTAAAAACATTTTTACTAATGTATTATGTGATTTATTAAATAGATATTCAAACAGAAATATTACAAATATTGACCATATAATAGGTAAATTTAATACTTCAATTGAGAATATGAAATTAATTATTTGTAATGAGTTATCAAGTGCAGAAACCAATAAATACCTCAATTCAGATGCATTAAAATCTGTTATTACTGAAAAAACAACTACTATTGAAGAAAAGAATTTATCTCCTCGAATAGCTGAGAATGTATGTAATTTGATATTAGTTAGTAATAATGATTTCCCTATTAAATTAGAATATGGAGATAGACGATATGTAGTATCAAATTCATCATCAAAATATAAGGGAAATAATGCTTATTTTGCTAATTTATGTGCATCATTTGATAGGGAATTTTATGATAACTTATATACATTTTTCATGAAAAGAGATATTAGTAAATTTAATGCTAGAATCATTCCTCAAACTGAGGCTAGAGAATCAATATTAAAAGCTTCCCAATCATCATATGAATTGTTTATTCAAGATCATATCGGCGAATTTATTGAAGGAATGAAACGTTGTGATGCTTTTAATAAGTATGTAGAGTGGGTGAATGAAAACAAATTTAATCAATGTAGTATCAAAACATTTAAAGAAAAAATAACTAAGTTTTGCAAAGATGTTAAAATAACTAAATTAGATCGTAGGATTAATGTTTATAAATTAAAAGATGACATGAAAAATAGATTTGATTTAACAGAATATAATGAAAAACAAAAATATATAGAAGAACATACTGGATTTTAAAAAAAAATAATATTTTTTTATTCTGGATTAACCTCTCTAAAGTTGCCAATTAGGCTATCATCCTGAATTCCCCTTACATGAATACATAAATATAAAGGACTTAATAATTGAATTTCTTGCATATTAGCATCAACTAATCTGAACTCTAAAGAAGCTAAATCATTAGATAACAAGGTAGTTTCAAAATCAGCATTACTAATATAAATAGGTATTCCATGTGAAAAAGAATTATTAAGTCGCATAACTATTTTACTACCTACACAGTCACCTATATTTAAATTTCTATATGATTGAGCTGCAATATTAGATGTTAAATATAATATAGGGGTAGATAATTCAAATCCTACACTTTCAGCTTTAATATAATTAGTATCTAAATCTTCATTATAAACAGATTTTAATGGTAAATTCATATTATAAAACCCAGTAATTAGTTTGAAATTATAAGTCATATCTGTTATTTCAAAAGGTTTATTATATGTAAATATTAATCTACTTGCTCCATCTAATTCTGTATGCAATAAAGGATTTTTATTCTCAAATAGGGTATTCAATAATGTTGAAAAAGTTTCGCGATTTAAGTTTGTATAATCTGTTTTGAAACTATATTTGCTTCCATCTATTTCAATCCAATCATTTTCATTTAGTATAACAATACAACAATTAGTAGTTAAACTAGATACCAATAAAGCTGAATATTTAGTTATTGGAGCAGTTAAATTACAATTAATACGGTTATAATGTTTTGGGTCAGTTGAACAAACAGTATAATCAATTGAATTTGTAAACATTTTAATTAATATTAATTTTGTTATTTTTGGGGTATTGCAACTACTATTTTTCTTGCTTTAATATATATAGAGAACATTGCTTGAGGATTGGTTAATTGTTTATATTCTTGCCATAATTTCTTTTTGTCAAACATACCAGCAGGTGATTCTTTCATTAACTCCATAAAATCATCTTCACCAATACCAGGAAATAGAATAATATCTGATAGTGTTCTTTTGATATCTTTTGGTATGGATTTAACTGTCTGTACACATATAATAACATTTATATTAAAATGTCTAAGTTTCTTTAAAAGTCTACACATTTCTGTTTCTTTTGAACGTAATAATGGATGGTTTGCAAAATCATCTAAAATCAATAAACAACGATGCGGATATGTACTCCAATTATATTTAACTAATTTTTCGGTTATATATTTAATTTGTTTGTCTTTTTTTGCTAGTCTGTGTTTATCAATTAATCTCTCCATTTCTTCATTAGGTATTTTACATTTATTATTTACATAGTTTATTATTGAATTGTATTTGAGAATTCTACGCATATATTTGTTTAACCAAAATAATAATTCAGAATCTTTTACACATACAAGTTTAGATTTCTTAATCAATTCTTTATATGTTTCAACAGTCTTATCAAATTTAGCTGAAGTTGAACAAATAACTACCAATTCATAAAATGGTTGATTTGGATCCAATACTTCTTGTTTTGCAATTGCTTTTAAATAATTATAACTTTTACCACTTCCCATTGATGCTATCATAGCACAAATCCCATTCTGTGCAAATGGGTATTTTTCGTGTATTGGTTTAATGAGCGCTGCATCTAGTTCTTTTCTATTTTTTTCTGCTAATTTATTAAATGCAATATCTATATCATTAAAAGCTTTTTCTATTCTATCTGACATTTATTTTTCAACAAATGAATCAATTTAAAGATTATTTAATTCAAGAATACAAGGAAAAAGCTAAAGGTTTTGTTGCTGTTGAAATTAAGTTTTTACACTCATTTAATATTAAAAATGACTCTAAAAGTGGGATTATTAGGAAAAATAATATTATTAAAACAAGTTTGAAATTTGTCGACAAAGATTTGAATCCATTATTTACCACATCAGTTGTATTTGAAAATTCGTTGATTCCAAAACGACTTCATAAGAGTTTCATCAATATTAATTATAAAGAACTCGAGAATCGATTCAATTTAGCTAAGAACGAAATATGTAGACAAATATTAAATGATTATGTAGAAAAAAAGAATGATTTAGATGAAAAAATTAGTAATTTGAAAAGTTATAATAATGTTAGTGTAGGTGTTATTCCATCAGAGTTTAAAGGAGAGAATATTAGTATAATCAAGCAATATGAGATTCAAAAAAAGAATAATTTTGATATGTAATTTTAATTTTTAATGCTATTAACAAATTCATCGTAATTACTTCCTTTAACACAGTGATAGAATTTAGTTCCATCCTCTAATTTTGCAACATATTGTTTTGAACTTTTA
>CAJTRF010000053.1 GCA_910578525.1 uncultured Mycoplasmatales bacterium
AACATCAAGAACATTATAAAAGCATCATTTGGAACAGATGATTATAAGGTTTCCAATAGTGGTAACTGTGTTGATATCAAAATAGAGCATCTCAATAAGCTCCACACATTAATTGAAGAATACTTTAATAAGCAAAGCTTACTTGCTATAAGCAATAATAGCATTTAAGTAATTGATATTGACAGCTGTGCTAGCAAATCTTTATTGGCAAAGCCAAGTTTGCTATGCAAATGAACAAAGTGAATATTTTTTTGTTTATCAATACTTTTTTTGGAAAAAAATGACTAAATCAGTAAGAATCTACGATAAAGAATACAACTCCTTACTCAATTATCCTTTCAAATCCAAGTATAAATACATTGATAATTACATAAAACCTTTCTTTAAAAGTGATATCAAAACAGAACCATTTATTCCTGACTTCAAGTTGAAATCATGCAAAGAATTATCAAAACCAAATTTCTCTAATGAACCAGGTTGTTGGGAAGCAGATTTGATGTTTAGCAAATACTATACTAGAGATTTGACAAAAGAAAATAAAATATATTTGGTTCTCATCAATACAAATACAAGATACCTAATCGTTGAACCTGTAAAGGATAAAGGAAATATATGGTTTTCCCTTGAACGAATTATAATAAGATATCCACAATTTCTATTCAAAACTATCAAATGTGATGGAGAACCTGGATTAAAAGAGATGAAAGATAATAGTGTTGTCATTTGGTTTTCAACAGGAGAAACTACTTTGATATTTGACTTGAAAGCTGTAATTAAAGAAGCAAGGATAAAAGAGTTTGATAAAATATTAAGTAAAATACTCGTGAACCACAAACTGGAAACTCTTAAAAAACTGCTTAAAAAAAGCGACTATTATAAACCTCGTTTCCAAAGGCTACTCAATTTACAATTTGAAGACATCCAGTTTTGGGAAAATACAATAGATTCAATCACCGATTTCTATCCTATAAGATTCATTATTAATGATTCTCCATATGCTTTAGCTCACAAAAATGTTGATTCTGTTATAAGAACTCTGAGAAATGCTTTTGGGTTAGATGAGCGAAGATTAAGTGATTATAATTTGATGAGACAAATGGTTGATTACTATAATAACACCCCTCATAGTTCTCTTCGATTTAAGAATTTTGATTATGACCCATCAGATTTTTATGACAAAAATCTTGTAAAACCAACGAAGTACATATATTATACCCCAGCTCAAATGCAAAACAATGTTGATTTGGAGTGGAGATATATCAGGAAAATGCAAATGAAATTGCGGGAAATCAATGATAAACAACGTTTTAAGGGGTTGTTATCTTATAATAGAGGTAATATTATATTAGTTCATCTCGATAAAAGCAAAACGCAAAAAAAGCATGAGAAGCGTAGAAGAGTATTTAATGAAATTGCTGAGTTTCTAGAGTATCGTAATGGAAATGTAATCTGCAAGTTATTAAAACCATATCAGACTGTTAAAAAAGATGAACCACAAGAAAAGCTGCATAAAGGTAGGAAACGTATGACTGATGCTGAAAAAGCTATTATTGAAGTACCTATTATATATACGAAATTCATATGTAATTCATTTGGAGACTTAAATGAAGATTACATTAAGTATTTTAACATTTAGTTTCTATGAAAAAAATGCTTATGAATAATATCAAGAATGTTGCAACAAACAATGTAAAACAGCCCATAACAAAACGTTATTTCCACACTCAATCAACAGAATTTACGTTGCCACTTGAATTTGTATCAAGCAGAAACAAGAAATATATTGTAATTCAATATGTTGGTGCAATTGTAAAAGACTTTTTAGTTGGTGATTTAATGGTGCATTCAGATATAGTTCAATTAGATGCCTATTGTGATTCATTCATTATGTTAGCTAATAAGCGTCAAACCAAATATCGAAAATACGAATTCTTCAGTAGCAATAAGAGAGATTACAAGATATGGTTTACCGATTTGTATGGCAATTCAATCATACCATCAGCATTTATCATGAGCTGCCTTCTTATTTATTAAGTGACAGCTTTTCAAGAACAGAGTTCTTGTTAAGCTATAGCTTTTTTTGAATAAAAAATGAATAACAGCAACCAAAAATCGGTATTCACAGCACTGCAAGAACTTAATTTGCAAGATCCAAATTGTATCAATATTAATAAGGACCATCAACTGTTTTCATATATCTCTGAAAGAAATAGGAGAGTCTTATTGTATTTAAGTAGTAATTACCATGAATTATTTGTACTTATTAATGGTAGTGAAGTAACGTTGGATTTACCTAAAAAAGTGGATTTCAAAGATGAGAGAAATATAAATAATACAAACGATCCTAGTCTATTACGTTTATTCACAATAACTGTGGATCTTTTTTCTAATTTTGGTAATACAGATATCCAATTTGTTGAAAAATCATTTCCTGACCTAAATAAAACATATATACTATTGATTGGAGACTATGATTATAGATATGATGTAAAAGAAACAAATAATTTCTGTTATCAACTATCTTCGAGCGTAGACGTTGATTACACAGTTAAGCCAGTACCAATAATTATCTTTCTCTGTTTCGAAAAAGAAACATTCATGAGCCAATGGCAGAAAGTTCGATTGCGAAATAAAAATGAAGATGCTGATATTAAAGGTTTTAAATATGAATTTCAGGATTGGAAATACCATTTTCCAGTATTCAATGTATTCAAATCAAATATCACAAGCCCTATCTTAAAGGTAAATACAAATAATTCACATCCTAGGGAGCCTTCCTTATTTAGTGGATATGACCCAAAAGTAAATATTGAATATAATAATGAAAAACTTGATATACCCGATGAAATACGCCCAAAGAAGGTATTACCATCACCAATAACTGACTTCAAATATTTTTACCAAGAACCTGAAAAATCTAGTATAGCTCGTGATACATCTAAGAATCAAAAGGTTGCAAGTCCAACAGAAGCTAAAAATGATTTCTTGTCGCAAGCGAAGCTTGGGCCTGCTCAACAGTCACAGGTTTCACAGGTAAATCCAGGAACAAATAAGGCGCATACAACAACATTCAAATTACCAGGTTCAAAAAAATAATTAGCAAGGATATAAAGTAGGAATAGTAATTTTTTTATGCTTCATCTTCGTCATCATCAGTAGAAGGTTCCTCAATAATTTCAGCTTTAGCTTGCTTTTCAACAGTTCGTGATCTAATATATGATTTATCACCAGCACCTTTATGTGCAGCCTTATATAATCCTTTGATTGTGGTGTAATTTCCACCAACTTGTGAATCAATCCAAGCATCAATATTTTCACCAAATTTGTCTTGTAATTGCTTCTTTGTTGCTGTACTTACTTTATTTTCAATTATAGCTTGAGCTAACTGTGCATATTGGTCTTTCTTATCTTCTGTGAATCCAAGACCAGTCTTAAGGATGAGGTCATTTGTTTGCTCCAATATTTCTTGTAATACTCCTGATATTTCACCATCACTATTTATTTCTCCATCAACTGGCATAGTCGCTTTAATGCTTTCATTATATTCTTTTTGAATCATAACACCCAATTCAGCATTTACGGATTTTGGATGTAATTTCTTATATTTAACCCAATCACTCCAATCATTGCGTTCATGGTCTTTCATCACTTTAGATTCATAACGTGCAATAAATATGGCTGTACATACTTTGAAATAACTAAATATACATTTTAATGGTTCCAAATCTTTGTATTCTTCATTAGTAAATATATTGTATAAAACAGTTTGCCATATTTTTGAAAATATAGAACTCCACAAACCTCTTGCAGTAATTTTGGTACTGATTTTGGGTTTGGATAAACCAACAGATTGATATGAGTTTATTACTTTTTCTAATTTCTTATCAATTTCAGGTTTAAACTTACCTTCATTCCATTGTTCTGGAGTGTATTCCCATGTTCGTTTAGCTCCCATAAGATTCTTAAGCCATACTTCGAATGAATCATTTGTTTTACCAGCAATACGTTCGGTTTGCCATAATTTCTTATAAGGGTCTGCTTTAACAAGACGATATCCATTAATAATAACAGGCTTACCACGGGTATCAACAATAACAATATCTTCAACTCTATCACCGTTTAAATCACAAATTGGATTACCGAGAGGGTCTTTAGTGTCATGCCTAGCTGGTACTAAACGATATAATGGATATCCATTTTTATCAAATCTTTTCTTGCAATAAGCTTCTGCTCCATCTCTTGTAGCACATTTAGGTGAAAACTTGACACGGTAATTACCGTTAATAAGAATATCAAATAATTCCCCTCGATATTTACTAACATCAATACTTTGTTTGTTTTCGAAAATGTACAGGTCGCTCATACGTTTTTGTGATGCTTCAAATGTTTTACCAGCACGTTTACCTGTTGGGACAGACTTCATATATTCATTTAAGAATTCAGCAGCATTTACTTCAGGTCCTCTTGTTGCTTCAATATTTGAGTTCAATAGTTCTGAAAAGTTGGTGTGGTCATCTTCAGCTTCAATTGGTTTGTTTCTTCTAAGATATTCTTTGGTTGGTGTGCTAAAAACACGCTTCGACATTGTTTTATAGTCGGATAAAGATTTGCAAGCAAAGCTTGAGATTGGGTCTTTCTCTTCCTCCGCAGCTTCCTCTTCTATATCACTATTCATATTAAAAAATATTTCTCTATCTCCATTTTCATTAAGGTACTTTATTAATTGTTTGAGTTGCTTTTTGTTTTTAGGTTCAGTTGTTTCTTCAAATATGTTTGTTTCTCTTATTGCATCATGTAATTGTAATGCGATATTCCTAACTCTAACATCGGAGTCATCTTTAGGATTTATAGACCTATTATAGTAACCATAAAGGTTTTTAGCAGTAAACTCTTCATTTAATAAGCCAAACCTTTCTAGTTGGTTAGCATCAATTGTAGAAGATTTATTGTAAGCATCTAATAATTGCTGACCTTCTTGATTAGATTCAGCTAACTTTCTCATTGTTTCAATATTGGTTTGTCTTCTTTGTTTCTCAAATTGCATTAGGTTATTTATGTCATCTGGTATCTTATTGTTTTTATGTGAATCTATGTTTTCAACCAATGATACGACAAGTAATTGAATCTGTGTAGTATCTTTTTTATTAAATAACGGATACCTTTTTGAGTCATCAGCAATACAATAAAATAAGTGTAAAGCATTAATATGATTACTATCAAGTGTAAATAAATTACTAAGTGATTCAATGTCTTTATTAAGTCGATTTCTGAAATAATGGTCTGCTAAATCTGGCTCTTCTTCCTCCTCAATTTGTGGAATGACAACAGGTTTTTCTTTATTTTTCAGATAGTTGGTTAAATCAATAAAGTAATTCGCTTTTGAATCAAGTATTTTAGCTAATTCATTTTTTTGTCTTTTACTTCCTTTAGGCTTTGCGTTATATTTATCAAGCATATCTTTTAGCTTTTCTTTCACGTCTTTGATATAGTTACGAGGATTCTTAAGATACTCAATAATATTGTGTATTATTGTTTTTATTTGCTCTGATTTACTATTTTGGAACATGAATATGAGCATATCTTGATAATCTTTCTTTTTTACCTCATTCATTATTAATTGTTCATCCACATCTGACGTCATTT
>CAJTRF010000054.1 GCA_910578525.1 uncultured Mycoplasmatales bacterium
AATGATTCAGGAAAAAATAGTTCAAACAAAAATGATTCAGACAAAAATGATTCAGGAAAAAATAGTTCAAACAAAAATGATTCAGACAAAAATGATTCAGGAAAAAATAGTTCAAACAAAAATGATTCAGACAAAAATGATTCAGAAAAAAATAGTTCAGGAAAATTCACAAATAAGATATTTTTAGATAGAGAAATATCTGATTTATTAATAAATCAAGGTAAAATTTTGACTGAGTTCAAATATAATGATTTTCCATTTTTGAAACAAATCGAAAACGTAATTCTTTCATTCATTAGTATATCACAAGTCGCATTTGCAGGGATAATTGCATCATCACTTCTTTTAAAAAAAATTGACTTGAATACAATTAATGAAATGACTTTAAATTATCTTGGAACCGAATCCAAAAATATTTTTGATGGCGAAGATCAGATTTATAATCATTTTCTCACAAATATAAAAAAATATCAAAATAAAGAAGATATTATAAGATATGCAGAATATTATCTTTTAGAAATGATTGATGCTTCATTTGCGTATGCTTATTCTATTTTTGATGCACAATTTAAATGTGATTCTCTGAAAATCGTTTCATATTCACTAGCCAATTTTACGGCTACATCAATAGTTGATGTTTTTAATAATTATCTTGAAAATGAGAAAAACGAATCATTTATTAAGAATATCATTGATCCAATTGAACAAATAATAAATCAAAATAATATTCCCAATTTTTATATTCTTACAATATTATCTTTAATGCCAGCAGAAACAGTAATTTACGCCTTATACATGTCATTATATAACTTCGAAAATGAATGGTCAGATAATATATTAAGTATTTTTGAAATTGTCAAAGATGATTACTCTCTTAAAGATGTATATGATGACCTATTATCATTGATGAAAGATGCATTGAGTGATCAAAAAAATGTAAAAACTTCACTTCAATATGAAGAAAGCACTACAAAAATGGAAAGTATAATTTCAGATGAAATAGAAAAAGCCATTAAACTATTATATAAAATTCAAGAAAAATCAATAATAAAAGCACGAGAAAATATTAGTAAACAAATGGACATCAATATTATTATGGATCAAATCAAGTTGTATATTGATAATATATTATGCAAAGAAACTATTAAAAGCAAATTTGACATGTATTTAAAAGAATCAAAAGATGAAATTTTAAAGATCAAAAGGCAACAAATTAAACTTCAAATTGATCATGATAAAATACCAACTGAAAAATGTATTTTCGATGAATCTATTTTAGATATTACAAATATTTGTGAAAGAGCATCAAAAGAACTTATTACAGTTGCTCACTTATTTAAAATTTCTGATGAATCAAAAAATGAAATGAATTCAGTTTTATCTAAAAGAATTAAAGCTGATGCTTCAATTGAATTACCAGTAATTGCAATGGCTGCGAGAGCTTTTAATATTGTTGAAATGTCACCTATTGCTAACATCCTTCCTCAGTTTATAATTCTATTTGACAAATCTGACGGTGAAGAACCAAGTTTGAGAGAATTAATGGCATTACTCTCTGCAAATATTTTTATTCTTCCTCCAAAAGATGAAAAACGTCGATATTTAAAAATAGTTCCATTGAATGAAAAAATAGAAGATAATGAGATAATCGATTCTGATAGTGGTGATGATATAGATGATAAATTAATTATCAGTAAACTTAAAGCAAAAAGTTTAAATAAAACAATACCACACAGGAAAATGATTAATTCGGGAAATAATAATGAAATATTGAAATATTATAAATATCGAATAGATTTCTGTGAAGTCAAAAGAGCTAGAGATATACTTAAACTTGGTCATTCATCCTGGACTAACGATGCTTGGAAAACCTTTTTATACTGTTTTAATTTAAGGATGAAAAATCTCGAAATTCAATTCAATCTTTCTGATGATTATAATGCATCATTTTGTCCATTCAAAATTGATGAAGGAATTAATATTGTGTTAAAATTTTATCCTATTACACGAATTGATGAAATATTTCAAAATAAAGAAAAATTTAATTGCTTCATTGGTAAATACCGTAATAAACACAAAGAAATCATTCAAGCTTTCATTAGAAGTTTTGATGATGTTGATCTAATAGTTACTTCATTATATTTGAGAAAAAGAACTTATTTTGATCGCACATTAGAACAATTAAAAATCATATATGATTACCCGTATTCAAAAACGTCTAAAACGTAGTAAAAGTAAAAACCATAATACTAAAGATTTATTATCACTTTGCATACATTTCACTACTCAAAGTGATAATAATTCTTTAATATACAACCAAAAGATTAAAAATATAAATAATTCAAATGAAGATTTTTTATTTTTTTTGTAATGAGTTGAAGTATTTCAATTTTAAATCAAATTCTTTGATATAAAATATAAAAATATATTTATTCATTTCATCTCATCAAGTGATTAAATATAGATATTTGTTCATTATTGAAATCTAGATTAATAGAATTCTTTAATATTGTAATATTTCTTGTTTGTTTTTTCTCGATTCATTTATTTATTCATTATTATTTGAGGCAAGTTTGTAATAACGAGATGCTTCTTTTTTATTCTTTTCAATTCCATCTCCTTCATTAAGCATGTTTGCAATTTTTTTTCATAGATTCAAAATGGCCTTGATCTGCTGCTTTTTTGAAATATCGTGATGCTGCTTTTTTTGCTCTGTTCAATTCCTTCCCCTTCATAAAGCATCAAACCATAATAATAAATTGATTCAACATACTTTTGTTTTACTCCAAGTTTGAAGTATTGCAATGCTTCTTTTTTGTTCTTTTTAATTCCTTCTCCTTTATAAAGCATCGATGCATATTTTCACTAATTATAAGACATTCTGTTCTTTTGAATTCGTCAGGGAGTGGATCTGTTTTTATATTTGAAATTTCTTTTTCTTTTGAAATTAATTCAAAATCTTTATTAAGCAATTTATCCTAATCAATTTTCATGAATTCCTTAAATGCTTCTTTCTTTTGGTTTTCTATTTCTGAATCTAACACTATGGACTGCAAACAAAATTGATGTGATATTATTTCATTATATTTTGCTGAAAACACTTTTGCAAACTGTAAAATTAATAAATTCTCTGATTTGGTTTATATCAAATTCACGTTTGATCTGATCTGGCATCTGATTTATAATATAATCAATATTCAAAATAGTATATTTTTGCATAAGTATAATAATGAAAAAATTAGAGGCTATTTTAATATATATAATCATTTTTGTCATTTTCTTTTTCATCATGATCTTTAACTTTCATCGATTTTCGTCTTTTTGAATAATGAATTGTAGAATTCTTAATAAAGCATATGCTTTATTCAATGCTTCATTCCTTGCTTGTGTCCAGTATGTTCACGTGCTTGTAGTCAACTTCCTGTCGACTAAATTCAAATAATGCATCAACGTTACTATGGTGTCCTAATGCTGCAGCGTACATCAAAGGAGTGTTACCTTGTTCGTCGAGTTCGTTGATGTTGATTGTTTCAATTTCCAAAAATTTCTTTAAAATATCATCATTTGACATTGCAGCCAAATGCAAGTAAGTTGTATATTTAGCTGTGAAATTGACCATTCTATCTCTCATATCATCAAATACATTTGATATTCTATAACTTATTCTTTTAGTTTCTTCTGTGATATGCTTTGTTAGATCAATTTTATTCGAATCAAGTAAAGCGGAAACGTAGTTTTCAATAGAATTAAAAATGGCTAAAGCAAGAGGATAAACACCATTATCATCGGGTTTATTTGGATCTGCGCCATGTTTTAACAATAATGAAACTCTTTTGTATATTGCCCTACTTGTGTCCAGTATGGTGAAATAAGATTGACCATTAGGTAAACATTTGTTTAGGTCAATCAAATGATCATTTTTTTCATCAAATTCAAGGATTTGTTCTGCCATGTCAGTTGAAAACTCATTATTCAATAGGACTTGTTTGAATATATCTACAATGCTATTCTTTTCTTTATCGAATTTTTCATTGCTGATGATTTCGGAAGCAATATCTACAGATGAATAATGAATAGCAACGTCAAGAAGTGTTGATTTCGAATAATTCGAAATGTTCACATTATTATCAACCAATTTCAACAGAATACGGAATATTTCCACATTTTTCACAACAATTGATTCAAAAATGGAACGAATAACTTGCGATTTTCATTCTTAATGGTCTAAAAAAATGTTAGCAAGGTTTTCCACAAAATACATTAGTTTTAATTGTCATATTAATGGTCTATAATTGAAAAATGATATAAAACATTTTTCATTCTTTGAAGTTTCATTTTTTTTATTGTTCAGTGTTAAAATTATAAAAGAAATTCAATGTGTTCTTTTTTATGGATAGTTAATTAAATACGAATAGGCTTTGAATATTATTTATGATTGTTTGATATTTTATATATTATATAGATTAATTAATATGATAGTATTATTTGTTTGAAAAATAAAGTTATTTTTGATAGAAAAAATTAAGTTTTAATTATTCAACTAATTTTTTTAACGGTCATAAAAAATTTTTCTTCATTTTAATTTATCATCGCATTAATTTCCAAATATTATTAATAGAATTGCTTTTACAATTCATATGGATTATTATTTCACTCTTATAACCGAATTTTGATTAATATTTAATGGTCGAAATGATAACAATTTCGAATTTGAATTTTAAAATTATACTGTTGTTTATATATTATTATAATCACAAGTAAATGCTGATTTATTATACATATCTTTTTCTTAAAAAAATTAATGGAATATTAAAATAAATAATGTTTTTGATAACAAAACGATTAAAAACAATTCAATTAAAATTGAATCATTTTCACTTCAAAACCCACATTTTCACCCAATTCCGACGACACTATAATGAATTTAAATCGACGATAATACATTGATGATGTAACATTAATCCATGTTATTGTTAATAACTTTGTAATCTATTTTTATTATTCATGATTTTTTTTTACAATTTAAGATTTATGCTATTTTGGTTTTATCATATTTGTTTAAAACTATTGCTATTTTATTTTATTAGTTATGAGTAATAAAAATAGATTGAATTTTCATATTATAAATTGAATCCAAATACGAATTTAAATCTATAATTATTTTTTTTTTTATGTGATGAATCCTTTAATATAATGAAACAAAAAGATGAGATAAATATTTTTAATATAATAAATTTAATGTATGTTCTTTTATCAATGATGATCAATTAATTTTGAAACATCTTCTATTTCTTGTTGTGATAAAGAAATTAAGTTGAAATTATTTTGTGCCAATACATCACAAATCATTTCAAATGTTGGTCGAAGTTCAGCATCTAAGAAGCATGCTTCAATCAACTGTCGTGCAAGTAATGGGAATGATTCTAGAACTGAATCTTTTTCTGAATCATCAATTTCACGTCCACTTAAAATGAAATAAACAATTTTACCGAATGAATAAACATCATCGATTTCTTTTGTTTCATTTTCTGATGTTATTTTTTCAGCATTTTTAAAATCACTAATTTTAATCGTTCCATCTTCTGAAATGAGAATGTTCGTTGGATTCAAAT
>CAJTRF010000055.1 GCA_910578525.1 uncultured Mycoplasmatales bacterium
ACCATATTCTGAAAATGAGATTACTGAACTATTAACCAATTTCAATAAATATACTAATAAAGATTGGACAACTAAAAACTTAATTGAACAATTTGGAGAGGATATTAATAAATGTAAATTAACTTTACAACGTGATTGGTATATAGGAGAAATTAAACAAATATCAGGACAAGATGTATCAAAAGAATATAATAATATTAATGAAGAAACAATAAATGATTTAAAGAGAATATTAAATGATAAACATAATGATGATGCATCATATAAAGGTGAAGAAATGCAAAATTTAGGTAAAAGATATCAATCACTTTTTCAAACAAATATTAATATTGAAGAATTAAAGAAAAATAATAAAACTTATTTAGATGGTAGAAATTCAATATTAATAGAGATTATAAAAGGTGAATTAAAACGTGATTATAATTATACAGATTCTGAGCTTAATACTTTATTATCAGGGGCTAAAGATAATCAAGCAAAGGTGAATATATTAGAAAAGGAACAAAGAAATGTTAAAGAAGATTTAGAAAAATTATTGGAAGATGAACTTGCTAAAAAATATTTAAAGAAATATCTTGAGAAAAATAAAGGCAGTACAAAAACATTAAACATATTATTCAATGAAAATAAACATAATTCCAATAATGTTAAATACTTCTTATTATATTCAGAATATAGTGATAAAATTGATAATAAGAAATCACGTGAATTATTGTTAAAAGATTTTGATACAATTGAAAGTGCAATAACTAGTTTGACTGATACATTAAATAATCATGAAGATATGAAAACTGCTTTTTATAATAATTCAGCTAAATTTACAGATTTATTAATTCGTAATGGAACTCATAAAGATGATATAGATAAAGAAATTAAAAGTTTAATGAATCAATTTTCAAAAGAAGGAACGGCCTCTAGATGTGTTGAAAAAGCTGAAGAATTTTTGACAAGCAAACTTAAGAAAAAAGAATTCTTTGAAATGAAATTACAAACATTAAATAGATTAAGAGAGGAAACAGGATTAAACGGTTATGATGAAGATAAATATAAAAATAAAGATTTAGATGTTGCTATAAAAGAAATTGAAAGTGAAATAAATAACATTAAGGAAAAACAAAAAAGAGAACAACAAACTTCTTTAAACAGAGTAGGTTATAATACGGGTTCTTATATTGGTAGTAGTGGTGGGGGTTATAGAGTTGGTAATAGATATGTTCCACCTACTCAACAACAAACTTCCCCTAGTATAATGACTAATCCACAAAACATAGTTCAAAAACCATTTCAAAACGGTATAATGAGTTTAATGGAAAAAGCTAACCCTGGGGTCAGTTTAAGACGTCTTTGGTTAACTCAAAATAATGTAAAAGGTGAATCTGCTAAACCACAAACTGCTTCTCAAGTAAGTCAACAAATGAATCAATTTTCATTTCAACCAATTTCTGATGTTCAACCTTTGCAACCAATTTCTGAAATACCACAAGTTCAAATTCCTCAACAACAAATTCAACCTATGCAACAAGTTCAAATTCCTCAACAACAAATTCAACAAGTTCAATCAGTTCCAAAATTTAAACCTATTCTTAAACAAACAAATAGACCAGCTTTTGTAAAGAAACAAGAACCACTTAGAATTACTAAACAATTAGTTCCACATTATTCTGTTGAAGAAAAAGAAAATAATAAAACTTTTTCTCCTATACAAAAACCTATGAGTGAATTTATTAAACCTTATACTGCTTCACGTTTACCTAATAATACTAAACGTAAGAATCTTCCATTAAGATTTAGAAGTGAACAAGCTAGAAGTACAACTACTTCTATCAATAAACAAATGAAAGAAGAAGAAGAAAAGAGTAAACATAAAGTTAATAAATTTGATAAACCTAAACCTTTAAGAATAACAAATCCATCATCTGAAGTTCAAGTAGTTGAATTAAAAACTGAAGAAGATATTCCTAAACCTAAAGATGATGTTAATTTTCATGGGGATGATACTGAATTAAAAGTTAATACATTTAGGAAAGATTTGAAATATGATAGAAAGCCTTTACGTTTTAAAAAGAAAGAATAAAAAATAAAATAATTTTTTTATTTTTTGTTAAATAATGCCTGGAAAAAGAAAAACTACAAAACGTTCTTCTGGTAGAGGAAAGAAAAGACGATAAAAAAACTTTATATAAAGCAAATGCTTTGTGAAAAAAAAATAAATTTTTTTATAGTTTTAAAATATGCCTGGTAAAATCAAAAGAACAGTTAGTACAACTCAACAAAATAATGATAATAATATAAGTGAAATTCAAGAACTTAAGAAAATGGTTAAAGAATTACAAAATAAAAAAGAACCTCGTAAATTATCAGCTTTAAATAAATTAAAGAAATATGTTTTATCACCTATTACAGAACAAGCAATGGCTGAAACTGATTATTATGATTTGATACCTGTTGATAAAATGAGATTATTAAATAAAGCTTATCCAATTATTTGGGAACAATTAGTATTAAAACCATTATATCAAAAGTATGGATGCAGATCTGCAGAAGATCAAGAAAGATTAAAGGCCAAAAGGAATATTCAATTAGAATATAATTTACAAGTTGATAGTATTATTGATCAAATGAAATCTGGTGAATTAGATGACCAAGAACATTTTAAAGAAGATTTAGCAGCTGCATTTGCTAAAGCTATTCAATCAGCTGCTCAAACATTTGATTCACAGTAAATATTATAAAAAAATTTTTTTGTAAGATAAAAAATGTCAGATTTTGATGATAGTGATAATAATTTAAACAATAATAATAATGATAGTGATGATGAATCATTTGCTGAAGGTATTAAACGAAAAATCAGAGCTAAATTAAAAGCTAAACAAACTTCTAATTCAGGTTCATTTATTGCAGAAATTCATCCTGATATATTAACTAGATATAATAGTGTAAATGTTATTGTAGGAAAACAAAGTTTA
The DNA here is from genome assembly GCA_910578525.1 of uncultured Mycoplasmatales bacterium. Lineage (GTDB taxonomy): Bacteria > Bacillota_I > Bacilli_A > Mycoplasmatales > Mycoplasmoidaceae > Malacoplasma_A. The sequence continues at coordinate 2,967 of CAJTRF010000055.1, forward strand.
GGTAAAACTGTTATTGCTTTAGAAGAAATTATAAAAATAGGTTATATGAATACTCATCATTTATTAGTTTATATTACAAAAGATGGTGAAGAGAATGATAGAAGTTGGCAAACATTAAAAAGTTTAATTGAATTACCTGTTATAATAGTAAGTGAAAAGGATGCAGTTGCTTGTATTGATGAAATAATAACGGCTAAGAGTTTATATTATAAAATTAGAAGAGAAAGAACTAAGAATGAAATTGATCCAGTTCAAAAAGAAGAATTATTTGATTTATTACAAGTTGAAAACTTTGAAAAGAAATTCTTACATACTTTAATATTATTTGATGATATTAGTAATTCAAAATTATTTTCATCAGAAGAATCATTCTTTAGTCAATTATTAAGAAGATGTAGACATAATAATTTAACATTTTATTTATTGATACAAGGATGGAAAGGTATTAAACCTCATATCAAAAATGAAATTACAACTTTATATTTATTCCCAGGATTTAATAAACAACAATTAAGATATATTTATTCACAATCTGCTAGCAATCTTGATTTCAAAGAATTTTATGGAATATATTCACAATTAACTGTGAAGCAAAAAAATGATCCAGATTCTCATCCTATTTTGATTGTGCAGGTCATAGATGGTGGTGAAACTTTTATTCATTCTTAATTAAGTTATTATTAATAAAATTAATTACATCATTCATTGTTAATTTAATTTTTTTAATATCATCTTTTATTACAAATATTTCATCATTTAAATTACTAATATCATTTTTAATTCCATTAATCTCTTCTTGAAATTTCTTAAGTTTTTCATCAGTTGTAATTTTAATCTTTGAAATATTTAAGTTTATCTCTTCTGTATTCTTATTAAACCTATCATTAATTTCTTCAGTATTTTTATTGAATCTATTATTTATCTCTTCTGTGTTCTTATTAAATCTATTATTTATTTCTTCAGCATTCTTAGTTAATTTATCAAATAATAATTCTTCTTCATCTCTCTTATTATTTTCATCCCATTTCTTTAACATTAATTCACCTTTAATCTTAGTAATTCTATATCCTTTTACATTATACATCTTGTTTAATTTATGAGTTGTCATCTGATTTAGCTCATCTTTGTTCAAAGAATAGAAGTTATTGAACTCTTCTATAGAATTAAATTCTTTCAAGTAATTTTTAATTGGTTCAATTATTTTAATATCCATTTGATAAATTTTAAAGATTAAAAAAATATTTTAAATATATTTCAAAATGTTCATAATTAGTTTGTTATTAGGTTGCTTAGTCATTATTGAAACATGTAATCTATTAATTAGATTAATTAAAATTATACCACCACAAGATCCACCTTTAGATGAAAATATTAGATTAAAGATGTATTCTTAAGCTGGACCATAAGAAGGTTGTAAGAATTTCTCTTTACCAGTTGAAGTCCATTTACCAACTTTTCCTGCAATATTACCTGTAGCCGTGCCAATAGTTTGAAGTGTATTACCAAAATTACCACCTATTTGTTCACCTATACTAGTGATTGCAGGGGCCACTGTATTTTGAACTATTTCAGCACCTTTATTAATAATTGGAAGAACTTTATTTTTGACTTTCTCACCTATATTCTTTAATTTTTTAATAAAAGAACCAAATGCCATTTTTTTCCTATTTCTAGCTAATAAAAAATTATTTTTTATTTTTTTTATTCTATAAAATTAAATGACATATCAAAACGCACAGTTCAAGAATACTGGTAATGATGAAGGTGATGTTTTAAACTTTTTCAATAATACATTACGTAGTTTAGTTCAAAAGAATGGAGGTGATAATACTTTCTCAATTGTTAATGAAAACTGTCATGATAAGGACCCTTCAGTGCCAATAGGAGTTAAAACTAAATTAAGATTAACACATTCTGGACATTCTATTTCACAAATTGAAAAAGGTTTTATTAATATGACTGTAGAATTTAATGTTAAATTAAGAAATGATTTTCCAAATGGATCACTTATTGACACATCTACTTCAACATCAATAAACAATTCCCCTGATAGCAGAAATCTTCAATATATATTTATAGGATTTAAAGATGCAGTTGAAATCATTGATGAATTATTCTTTTGGGTTGATGGTAAATTGGTTGATAATTATCATCAACAAGATATGGTTAGAGAATCATTTGCATATAATTGTATTAGACCACGTGATCATAAATCAGCTGCCCCTCACTCTCACTCTCTATGGGAAAATGTTATGAATATGTCCCCTAACGTAGCAGGTGTGTATATTCCATTAGAAAAGTTTCAACAAACAGCGGATGGTGCTACAGATAATCCTTCTGTTCCAATTAAAATGGAATTAATTATTCCATTCACAGATCAATTGGCCTTACAGGCATGGAGACTTTATCCTAATAGGATATTAGGAGAATTTGAAGAAGAAATTAGAACTACTTTAAATGGATTAGTTTGGTGTCAAGTACCACCTCACTTAGTAGGTGAAATTAGACGTTTTTGGGAATTTGATAACACAAAAGAATATAATGCACCTATATTACCAATTACAAATCATTTTACACAAATTGGTC
>CAJTRF010000056.1 GCA_910578525.1 uncultured Mycoplasmatales bacterium
CCCCGAAATAACAAATTGTGGTCAAACGTGCTGGTCAAACGACGGATCAGCAGTTTTTGAATACACATTTAAAGGCGTCCAATTTGTACTTTACGGCAAGAAGGCCAATGATCATGGTCAATTTGAACTTATCATCGATGATGGTTCACCGTATATTATTGACGAGCACAGTAGCGTTCCCGATGAACATGCATTACTATTCACATCCGATGTTTTAGACTACAAAGAACACAAAGTTTTGATGAAAGGAACAGGGAAAAAATTTGAATTGTTTAGGCTTTCATATTGGCCAAAATTGAAGGTCAAAAGGTTAAATTCAACTGATTTTACTTCTACAGGATCATGGGTCTTAGAATCTGATGAAAATGGTGGTACAAGACATTATACAAATAATATTGGAGCAAGAAAGTCGATTTCTTTAGAAGGATCAAAAGTGTGGGTTTACGCTACTGAATATCAATATCATGGAATAATGAACGTGAAGTTTCACACTTTGGACGCTGATATAAATACTTATGGTCCAGTGAGAAAAGATGGTATCTTGTTGTACGAATCTGAAGAACTTCCTTTCGGTCTTTATAATTTGGATATTTCGTGCAAAACTCCTGATATTTTGATATATTGCGTTTATTATGAATACGATCCACCTGCACAAACTAAAGCTCCTTTCCCTTCTCGTTCTTATAGTCCTGAAACAGATCAAACATATATTAACAAACAATTTACTGGTTTAAATATTCCAAACGAACAAATTATTGTTTCAAAAAACTCAAATATAAATCAAATTTCAGGATGTACGTTTACTGATATTACTGAAAACAAAAACTATTTTATGCAAATTTGTAAAGAAATTCCATTCTTTGATAACCGGATTCAGTTTACTGCAATTAGAGATAATATGCCAGCTCCTATTTGGACTGATTATGTTGGTAAATTCACCGTTTCTAATTGCGTTTTTGTAAAATGCGTATCAAGAATTAATAAGGGTAACGTTTTGACTTCTAATGTTGCTACTGAAGTAACGTTTGATGGTTGTACTTTTCTTAATTGTGGTAATGATGTTACTCAAGCTATTACTAAGTTTTACAGTGCTTCTGCATCAGTTAAATATGCAAGTTGTACGTTTTACTTTGATATTGAAACACTTTCATGTCCTGCAATTTCAGGAGAAAGCTCAAATGTCGTAATCGATCATTGCAGTTTTACAAAATGTGCAGCGGTTAATATTGACACTCAAACAAATCCTACCAATACAAAAATTTTCCAATTCACTAATAATATTGTTACTTCATCAAATCAACGAGTAATTAACGTAAACAACTTTTTGCATACAAAACCAATTATTCATAGTAATAAGTTTAATAATCATAATTTGAACAATTCTTATTTCATCGTTCTCAGGCATGATATTAATGAAGAAATTGAATTTTATAACAACACATTCACGAATATAACAACAAGAGGTGATCAGAAAGTTTTTGGTGGTAGTATTGCTTTGTGGGTACAAACTAGAGATTCAATTAAAAATAATTTAGTTTTTGATAAATGCAAATTCATTAATAATAGAAATGATTGGGAAAAACAGCCATCTAATCAAGGAGGTGCAATTCAATATGGGCACTCTAAATCAATTGCAAATGTAGAAATGAAATTTATTGGTTGTGAATTTACAGAAAATCAATGTACTTATGGAAATGGTGGAGCAATTGCATGCAGCATTAATCATGATTTATATATATCAGATTGCATATTTGAAAATAACAATGCATTAAAAGGTGGTGCTATTTACATTTGGGGTAAAATAATTGACCCTACCAGTGATCAACAAGTATCTGATCCATTACAAATGCAATCAATAACAATAACTAATTGCCAATTTAGATCAAACAAAGGAACTAATGGACATGCTATTTTCATTGAACAAGATAATATTGAGAAAGTTAAATTAGACATTAACAAATGCACTTTTTCTGATAATGGCGATATATTAGATAGTTCAATGATTGTTAGTTATTGTGGTGAAGTTATTTTTGAAGATAATAATGTTCAATATTCAGATAAAACAAAAGCTTGTGGTGCACTTAATTTGAACGTTCCAAGAACCTTATCTTTCATTAATTCTAACTTTACAAATTGTGCAACTTCTTCGGCCACTAGTGTTACTTTGAGTGGACAAACAGAATCATCAACAACTACAATTAAAAAATGCAATTTTATTGATTGTAAAGCAAGCCAATTTACAATTATAGTTACAAAAGGAACAGCTGAAGTTGAAGATTGTTCTATTACATTTTCAAATAACCAACAAGCATGCGGCTGTATTAAATTACAAACAAAAGGATTATCATGCAAGTATTCTAAGTTTGCTAGAGGTAATTCAAAGGGTGCACTTACATATGATCAAACAACTTCATATAAAGAAACATTATTAGTAACAAATTGTATATTTGAAGAATGTGCTGGTGGAAACACACGATGTTTTAATATAAAAGGTAACACAGGTGATATAACATTCAGTCATAATATCATTCAAAAAATGAAAAATTCGGGAAATAGCGGCTACTTTGGTTTAATAGATTTTTATAGCATGATAGATAATTTCGTTTTTGAAAACACAACATTCCTTGATAATTTATGTGACAGTGAATATGGAGGTGGGTCAGGACTCTGGGTTACAAAAACAGCAAAAATTACTTTCAATAACTGCAAATTTATTAACAATGCTGCTCTAAAATCTCCAAGTCCATGTGGTAAATATCCACCTGAAGGAAAATATTACACTGGTGATGGTGGTGGAATTCAATATGGATATTCTGATTCTTTGTATAAGATTGATATGATATTTACATCTTGCACATTCAAAAGAAATAAAGCAGTTAGACATGGAGGAGCAATTGCACTTCAAACTGTTCAAAAAGTTGAAATAATTGGATGTATATTTGAAGAAAATGTAGCTGATTATAAACAACCATCAACTGCAGAACTATTATATGACAATCATTACTTTAAAAAAACTGAAGGAAGAGGAGGAGCACTTTATTTCAATCCCACCTTTAGGCACAAAGATATGAAAGGTGAAAACCTTACTTTACATATGACTGATGTTAAAATTGAAGGATGTACATTCAGCTCAAATTCAGCATTTGATGGTTATGCCATTTATATTGAAGGTGATGATGCCGGCACTAAATTCATCATTAATAACAACAAATTCACAAACAATTATGATAGAAGTACAAATACATTTAGTAGAGGTATTATTACATCAGAAATACTCAATTTATATGAAGGCAAAATTGAAAGTTCGAATACTTTTGATCCATATAATTCTTACCAAAAACAATATCAAGTTGTCTATGTTGATCATTCAGGAAGAACCCCAGATCCAACCCCAATGCCAACAATATTTAACATCGAATTCGATGATTCTATATGCGAACCTCGATGTTATAATGTTGCAACTGATACTTCATTCCCACAATGCATCAATGTAACTAAAAAATTATTCGAAGATAAAGTAAATAAATCCGAATCTGGAGGTGGTATTTATTTCATTGATACTGGTTTACATATTGTTAATAGTGAATTTATTAGATGTGGATCTGAAGCAGGTGGAGGAGGAGGAATCTATATCAATAACAATATGGTTTTAGAAAATAATATCATTATCGAAAACGTTGAATTTAAAGAATGTAGTTCTTATTATGGTGGTGCTGTTTACATTCATTCAATTTCTGAATACGATAACATTTTAATTAAAGATTGTAAATTCGATTCAAACTATTTATTAACAAGAAATACTAGAGATAATTTGTTTGGTGGAAGTGCTCTTTATTTACATGCAAGAAACGGTGATATTGTGAACAGTAGTTTCGTTCATAATAAAGGTAAAGGTGGCTCTCTGAAAGTTATTAATGATTTTGATTCAGTTGATGGTGTTAAATTATTGAATCCAATTAATGCTTTGTTTATCAATAATTGCATGTTTGATGACAACGATCTTTCATCAAGCTACATTAATTATATTGGTGGTAATTCTAAGTCTTCTTTTGATGTATCTAATTGCATTTTCAAAGGTGATATTAATAATGGAATTCATTATATTGATGCTTTACAAATGGTAAAAGATATGCCTAGAATTAGCATTACTTCATGCTCTTTTAATGCCGTTTATAAAGAGAATTTGAACTTTGAAAAAGATTCAAATTTGATAAACTTAAAGAAACAATATAATGATGATGATTTGAGTCAAAAGAAATCAAGCTTTAATTTATTAAGAAATCCATATCTTCTCATTGTTCCTACTCTTGCTGTATTTGCTGTATTTGCTGTTGTTTTCGTGGTTAAGAAAACAAGACAAAACCAGCAATCTAGTGAAAATGAACAAGAAGATATTTAATTAATTAAAAAATTGAAGAGAAAAGTTTTAAAACTTAATAAACATCAATTTTTTTTCAATATCAAATCTAAGTAAGTTTTGTTAATAGATTTTATTAGTTATTGACAAGATTTTATTAGCTAAGTGCATACATAATAATAATGAAATTCAAAAATTTTTAGGTTTTTAAAAAGCATACTTTATAGATTAAAATATTAAAAGAGATAAACATTATTTAAAAATGTACCTTTTTTTAATGTTCTATGGACTAGGAGATTAAACAAGTCAGGAGATTATTTAATTAATTCTTTTGATTTTTTTCTAGGGCTTCATTTATCGCCTTTGGTTTCACGAAATCGACGGGCAAACAGAGTCTCAGAAAATTGAATAAAAATGAAAATTTCATTGAAAAAGTTAGCTAAAAAATGGATTTTTTTCAAAAATTCTTTAAAAAAATTGTTTTTTCTCTGTTTTTCTATAAATACTATTTCCCCTATCAAAATTTGAATATGCTAATAGAAAATATACAAATTTTATCGTAAAGTTTTCAAATTTTCTCAGGGCAAAAAAAAGTGTCATTTTGGGCAAAAAAGTGACAAAATCGAAGATTTGAGAACTTTATATCCGATTTTCAAATAAACTGATGGGCGATGTAAACTAAATTGAATCATTTTTTTTGGACAGGAAAAAAGTTATCAATTTTTGAGAATGACAAAACCTTAAAAATCTGTCATATGAATCAAGATTCAGCTGTACTTCCTTCAGGCTGCTCTCAGCTGAGAAATGAAGCCCTAAAGAAAATATTTTATGTCAATTAAATTGAGAAAAAAAATTTCTGACTTCATAATTGAGAGTAAATACATTAAGTTCATAAAATTGAGAGAAAATATTATGGAACTATAAAATTGAGAGATTTTTTTTTTTTTTTTTTTTTTTTTTTGATAAAATTGAAAGAAAAAAATTTTGACTTTTTTTTATAACGGCCACTTTTGAAAAAGTTATCGCCCTTGTTTTTGATTACTTGGGCGAAAAATGAAGGCCTAGATTTGAATTAATAATCTAAACTATAAAAAAAGTAATAACAAAAGAATTAAAGTACAAATCTAGTACGTTTAGAAACCGACAAAAAA
>CAJTRF010000057.1 GCA_910578525.1 uncultured Mycoplasmatales bacterium
AAGGAGCTGGTGGCGGAATAGAAGTTTTAGCTTGACAAATTTTTTCAACGATTGAGGTTGTCATTTCTTTAACATAATTTAATTGAGATTTCAACATCTCATTTTCTTTTCTAAGAGCAATTAATTCTTCATTAACTTCTTTTGTAGCAGTAACAGTTTCTTCATTCTTGGTATCCTTTTTTTCTTGTTGTTCAGACATAATAAAATAGTGAAGTAAAAAATATCGGCATTCATATAACTTTTTAAATTAAAACGTACAAAAATAATTTAAAATATTCATATAACTTTTTAATTTAAAACGTTTATTCAGATTGTGAAACTATTTCAGGATTAATTTTAGGTGGCATCTTTACTTTAGGTATCTTTGCATTTTCTAATTCATTTTTAAGTCTTTTGTTCTCAGCTTCAAGTTCTTCAATTCTATGATCCATTTGTGAACACCTTTCTTCAAGATTCCAAATCTTAGTAATATTATCTTGTTGCCTTCTTTCAAAAATCTTTATGACATTTCTTTGACGTTCTAGTTCAACATCTTTCAGGTCGATAAAAATTTTTAAACCTTCGATGTAATAATCTATTGTGGTCATTTAAAATAAGTGAACTAAAAAAACCGTTTTCAAATTTTTTTTCATTTTTTATTTTTCATATAGAGAGTTGAAAAAATATGAATAGTACTTGACGGTAAACCAAAATTTTTTGTAAATTTGTTTTTTAACGTGAGTCTATTAAAAAAAATTTTTTGTTAAAACTCTCTCATCAAAAAAAACAAAACATAAAAAATTATTTTTTTATTCAAGAAGTTTGCATTTTTGATAAAGAAACCTAAAATGGTCTTCTTTCAGAAAAGAAAGTTGTGCTTTTGGATAATTTTCAATCAAAGTTTTCAAGAAGAAATTTTCATCTGGTCCAACTGGAACAATTGAAAGAAAGACCGAGCCGTCATAATCAAAACGGTCAAGAGCTTTGAACACTAACTTAATCAAATCTAGTGAAACAATATAAGTATCACTTTCTTTTGTTTTTTTCTTTTGATATTGCTCAATAATTCTAAACAGGCAAGCAATTGAGAGGTTAAATAGTCGGTCATCATTCATGAATTCGTCAATTATGAGTTCATCAAGGTCAGCAACTAGAAGCTGTTCATAAAAATAAGAGCAAGTATGTTCTTCTTCGAAAACAGTTGTGAAGAAGTAATTTATGATTTCCTTTTTGTTATCTTCGATGAACGGTAATGTAATATCTGATAATGTTGCGACCAAATATTTTTTTGCAAGAGAATCTAGAGCTGCAACATTTTCAACAGTTATATCAATATTTCCACCTTCGATAAAAGTGATGAAATTCTGAATGTCGATAGGTTTAACAATATTGAAGTTTTCGAACCCAGCATCAATATGAATCAATTTCTCAGGAAACTCTAAGAACTTAAGGAGACTGTTTTCTTTGTCAAAAGGGTACATGACATTTTTATGAACAAAGTAGTACTTGGACATCTTAAAAAAATGAAGTGAACGTTTTCTTTTATCCAAAAAGTTAAATGACCATCCTGACCGTTTAAATAAACTGGAAAAAGTTATGTGAACGTTTATTTTATAATCTGTTCGGAAAAAAATAATCAAAATAAATTACGAATCGAATTTTTAGTTCTAAATTACCAAATTAATTTTTTTATAGAATTTTTTCCCTCTCTAAAATAACAAATGGCTAATAAAGGAAAACGTGCTTCTTATAGAACAACACCACCATTACCATTTCAAGGAAACAAATCGATTGGTAGAAAACACTTTTTAGAATTACTTTCAAAAATGAAAAACGGAAATGAAAAAACATTTGTTGATTTATTTGGAGGTTCATTTTATCTATCCTATTTAGTTCATATGGTTTTCCCAAATGCCAAAATTATTTGTAATGATTTTGACGGATATAAAGAAAGGTTAGATAATATCGGGGATACTGTTAATTTAATTTCATTAATCCGACCATTAATAAAAGAAGGTAGATATAAACGAATTGCAGATGAAACAAAAGAAAAAATTGACGAAGTTATTCGAAATTATGAAGGTTATGTTGATTTAGTTACTTTATCTTCTAGTTTATTATTTTCCAGTTATACATTAACAGAACTTGAACCATTTTTAAATCATGAATTCTATAATTTATTAATTAATTCCGACTATGATAAAAATGTTGATGATTATGTCGAAGGAATTGAATTTACTCACTGTGATTGGAAAGAATTATTTGACGAATATAAAGATAAAGAAAATGTTGTTTTTATTGCAGACCCACCTTATATGAATACTGATAAAGGTGGTTACTCAAATTCATCTAAATGGGGTGTAAAAGAAAACTTAGAAGTTCTTGATGTTTTGAAAACTAACGAGTTTATTTATTATTGCTCAACTAAACCAGGTATTATTGATTTCATTCAACATCTAAAAGAACATGAAAATATATTTAAAGATTTCAAAATGCAAACATATTCACGAAGACCTGTTAATAAACAGAACCATACGAATGGTGAATCTATTTTATACTATTTTGAAGAGAAAACTCCAGAAGAAATTGAAGAAGAACAAAAACTCAAAGATGAACAGATTCGAGAAGAAAAAGCTCGAATTCGAAGAGAAAAATCTCGTCAAAATAAAATTGCTAAACTACTTGCGGCAGAAGAAGAATTAAAGAAGAAAATTGAAGAACAAGCTGATGATGAAGATACTTATATTGAACCAGATTCTAAAACTGAAACAGAAGAACCAGATTCTGAAACTAAAACTGAAGAAACAGATTCTAAAACTAAAACTGAAGAAACAGATTCTAAATTGTTTCTGAAACTAAACCTAAAGAAATTAAATCGTTTACATTCAAAAAACCTCGTAGAGGTGGTAAAAAGTAAAAAAATTAATTTTGTTTATTTAGCATATTCAAAATATTTTTCAATTTCACCTTTTTCGTAATTTGTTTTGATTCTTCTCTTGAATTCATTTAAAGTTGTGATGGTCATATTTTTTTGGAACTTAAAGCAAGGTTGACCGCTCGTTAAATCGAATGTTAAAGTGTTTCCTTCAAATAGAAATTTGTATAATTTCATGATATCTCCATCGAATTCTTCATCAGCCAAATATTTGATTGAATTGAGAGTTAAACCTTTTCCTCTGATAACATAATCTATTTCACCAGTTGAATCTGTTATTTTGTGAACATACATCTTTTTCATCAAGAAGTAAGCTTCAATCGAATATGGCATTTCATTATGGTTTTTGATTGATGGGAAATCACAATGAAATTGTCCTAAGTTTGAACCAATTAAAGGACGGTTAAATTTTATATTGAATTCTTTTTCCAATCTATCTAAATCGTCTTTTTCAATCATAAAACTATCAGTATCCTGATAATAAATACGGCAACCCAAATCAAAAGCCAAGCACATAACTTCATTCATTATTCTTTTTGACATAGATAACACTTGAATTCCTAATAATGAAAAGTTAAAGTGCTTGTCAATAGGTTTCAAAGTTTTAACAGCATGACAAGTTGAATTTTCAATTTTAACGTCATCAACAATCTTGTTATAATTTTTCTTCCAAAATCTTTCTAATTCATCACCTTCACGTATATACTTATAATCTTTTTCAACAGGCCTTTCAATAGTTTTGCCATAACATGAATTCATAATCAATTTATATAATTGTTGCAACGGATTTTTTTGTTTCTTATATTCAACTCTTTTTTCAAAAATTTTTCTTATTTGTTCTTGAATGGTGTAATCTCTTTCACCAGACCAATAATATCCTCTGAGAATCTGAAATTCAATTTTTTGATATTCGATCAAATCTTCAAGAGTAATGTTGTCAACAACCATGTTAATAGTTTCACCTTCATCTAAGTGGTCGTTATTTAAATTACCTTCTTTAGTTTTTTTAACAATTAGCGGAAATGCAAAATGTTTGTTAACCTTAGTAATTTTAATTTCAACAATATAAGCGCCTTGTTGTGATAAGAAATCTAAATTTAATTTATCTTTTGGAATAACAGCTGGTTTACCTTTAACAGTATATAATCTTGCCATAGCTGAAGGATACAAACTTACAGCATCGAAATCACAAAGATATTTAGTTTTAATTTCAGAATCTGATTTGGGAACTGAATTTTCAATTTTAATTTCAGAATCTGATTTGGGAATTGAATTTTTAGAATTTGTTTCAGAATCTGATTTTGGAACTGAATTTTCAGAATTTGTTTTTTGAACTGAATTTTCAATTTTATTTTCAGATTTATTTCCATTAAAATGCCACTTTCTATTATAAGCTGTCATACATCTTCCTCCATAAACAGCATGTGAACAAAATTTTCTAACAACACCACCAATTTGATATAAATCATTATTGTAGTAAACTCTATTATTGAAAACTTCATTTGCAAGTGATGAGATTGAAATGTATTTGAATGGATCAATATTGAAATCTTTAACGAAACCATCACGAAATTGATTAAAACCTAATCGTAATATGTTAACATCTTGTTGACAGTAAAAAGAACAATATTTCCACATGTCAAAATGATTTTCATCTATACGACAACCTTTAATTTTATCAATATTTGATTTGAATAAATTGTAATCTTCAGTTGACCATATACGGTCTTCTTCATCACCAGCTTTATCGATTTCACCATAATTTCTTTTCAATCTTTCAAGTGTATAATATTTGTATGGAAAGATTTCTTTTTGAATATCAGGTATATCGAACATTTGAGGTAATTGAGATAATTTACAAGATAAAATTGGTAAAGAATCTTTAAAATGTAATTTCTTACCATAATAATTAATTTGAGCAGATAAAACTTTAGTTCCTTTTATAATTGATTTAGTATTCCAAAACTTGCAAGAAAACGAATATCATAAGCTAAGTTATGAAAATAAATAATTGCATTTGGTGGTAAGAAATTTAAGAATTGTTGGTTACATTTTTCACCTCTAAATTCACGAATAACTTTACCATTCTGACTTTGAACTACACACATAAAAGCTTTATGAATTTCACCTGAAGTATCTGCTTCAAAGTCAGCATACCAATATGATGGATCGTTTTGAATTTTAATTTTTTTAAAACTAATTTTAGGAGCAATCAATCTTGTACAGAAATCTTCATTAAATTCTAAAGATAAATTTGAGATATCACTATCAACTTCATTATAGAAAATTGTTTTTAGAACAGCATATTCACCATAAGTGATAGGACGAAAACAATCTGTGTTATATAAATGACGAACTAAATTTGAAGAAGTAATCATAGTTGAACCTGTAGGCCAACAAGGTTTTTTACCTATTTGTTTTTTAAGTTCACGGTTAAATTTAGTTTCATCATTTATTTCTTTCCAATTTTTAACATAATAAGTTGAG
>CAJTRF010000058.1 GCA_910578525.1 uncultured Mycoplasmatales bacterium
ATCTAAAATTTAAAGTTATATATAGATAATAATCTATATGTTTCTAATTAAATATTCATTTAAGCTTTTATTAAAAAAGAATAAGTCGCTTTTAGAACAAGTTTTACAGTATTTCTGTTTTTTAAATATGCACAACTAAAATTGCCTTCAAAAAAATTAAAACGTATTCTTTTTTTGTGTTTATGAGTGTGAAGTAATATTAATAATTATATATAATTACACAATTAGTATGAAAAAAAATCTTACTTATATTTCTTTGTTCAGTAGTGCCGGGATAGGATGTTACGCTTTTAAAAAAGAAAATTTTGATTGTGTAGCAACCTGTGAAATAAACCAGAGAAGATTAAACATACAAAAAATAAATAAAAAATGCAGATTTAGTTCCGGTTATATCTGTGGTGATTTAACACTAAAAGAAAATCATAAAAAAATACTCAATGAAGTAAAAAGATGAAGGAGGCAAAATCAAATTGATGTTGTCATCGCAACTCCTCCATGTCAAGGAATGTCAGTTGCAAATCAAAAAAAGAAAGATGAAACAAAAAGAAACTCTCTCGTTACTGAAGCTATAAAAATAATTAATGAAATTAAACCAAAAATTTTCATTTTTGAAAATGTTAGATCTTTTTTAAAAACTATATGCAGTGGTCTAGATAATGTACAACGTCCGATTTATCAAGAAATTATTAATCAATTAGGTAGCGAGTATGTAATATCTTCTAGAATATTAAATTTTAAAAACTACGGTTCAAATTCAAGCAGACACCGTACACTGGTGATCGGAGTCAAACGTGAGATTTCTAATTTTGTTGCGCCATATGATTTGTTCCCGGATTTTACTGAAGAAATTTCATTAAAACAATGCATTGGAAAATTCAAATCTTTAAAAACAATGGGAGAACACGATCCAGAAAATCCTCTTCATAATTTTAAAAAATATTCTCCATCAATGAGAGATTGAATTAAAAATTTGAAACCAGGGCAATCTGCCATGGACAACACTAAAGAAAATGAAATTCCTTGTAAAATAGTAGATGGAAAAAAATTAAACTTAAAGCTATTTTTGGAGATAAATACAAACGCCAAATTTGAGAAAAAGTTGCTCCATGTATCCATACTGCAAACGATTGTTTAGCAAGTCAAAACACTGTTCATCCAGTTGACGATCGGGTTTTTTCTATTGCTGAATTAATGAAAATGATGAATATTCCTGATTCTTTTAAATGAACTTCATTAAATATTAAAAAATTGACTTACAAAGAGCAAGAATTGTGATTATTAAAAAATGAAGGGAATATAAGAAAGTGCATTGGTGAAGCGGTACCGACCGGAGTTTTTGAATGAATTGTTTTTGTTTGATTAATTACAAGAAAAAACATTCATTTAAAGGAATGAAAGTATTTTGAAAATCAATGTGTTAAAGAATATAAGAACAATCCTGATGTTAAACAAAAGCATTTACAAAAAATAATAATAGTATATTTAATTACTCATACTATTTCTTTATTAACATCAACTGGAACATTAATTTCATTAGTATGTAATCACAATCCTTTTGACTATATTAATTTCTGACCATCTCTTTCATCAACAGCTACTATAATAGACTATATTTTTAATATTAGGTTTAAAAAGTTAATAAAGATTTTAGAAAAAAAATTAAGAAATAAAAATTGTTGCTTCAATAATCTATATACTTATTATTAATATATAGATCAAATAATACTTTTTTATAGTAGAATGTATATACTTTGCATTTACATTAATAATATGATAGATAATAAAAAAGAAAATAAGAAAAATCATGACATAGTGATGTCTAGATTAAAAAACTTTCCTAATATCACTACAGAAGAAGAAAGAGAATCTTTTGAAGAATTTAAAGCAGGTATGAGAAGACTTGCTAAGATGTAAAAATTATATTTTTTTATCTATTACTAATAAATCTGTGTAGATTTCATCAACTTTTTTACTTATAGCTCTTCGTGTTTCGTCATTTTCTATATTTTTTCAAGAATTTTTAATTAGATCTTCGTTTTGGACTAATAATGGTCTGTGAATCCAAATATATGTATCTTTTTTAAAACAAGGATTTTTTAAAGAAGATATTTTTACACACGATTTAATATTGTCTCTATCAGGTTTTGTCGAACAATAGAAACAAAAAATCTTATGATTTAAATAACGAGATTTGTTACATCAAACTAAAACAGGGCGTTTTTTTCTTTCGTCCACATGAGAATATGAATTATATTGGTGCTCATATATTCACCGAACTGATAAATTTAATTTTTTCATTTTTATAGGAATGAGCCGCCGAGGGCTCGGGGTGAAAGGAGGTTTAAGAACGACAGTCCTTCTTCTCTTTCAACAATATTATACACAAAAGTTAATGTTTGTCAAAAATCTATTTAATCAATATTAATCTGCGTTTTTTATTTGAAGAAAAACATAAAAAAGTTCACTTAATTGCGAACTTTTGTTTTATTAATTTCATCTTCTTAGTTATCATCGTCCGTACAAGTAAAAGAATTACCATTAGATCCAAAAATTGTGTGTCCTGATTTAGTGTAGGAATTACTAGTTGAACTAGTATATGAACCTTCATTTATTTTAGTAATAGTTTTACCTTTAGAATCAGTTCAAGTTCCTTTATTTGTCTTTGTTAAACTAGACGCATCTGGACCAAAATAACTATTGTTATGTTTTGTTCAAGCATCACCATTAGAATTTCTAATAGTGCCATTTGAATCTTTTATTCAAGAATTTCCTTTAGAATCTGATCAAGTTTTAGTTTTGTTAGACATATTTATTTTTCATTAGAATTATCTTCTAATTGTGGTTTATATAACTCTTTTTGATCGTCTTTATGTCGTTCTAAACCTAATATCTTATTAGTTTCAGGAGAAGTTAAATTTTTAGTTTCAATATCCTTAAGTTTACTATTAAGCATTCTAGTGCGAGTGCCTACCAATTTATCGAAATTATCACTTGTCTTCTTAAAATCATTACTTATTTTTAAAACTAAATTGTGATAATTTCCAACTTCTACTTTAACAGCTTCAAGAATCTTTCAAATATTAGCAGACTGTTTTTGAAGAGCTAAAGTCTTGAATCCCATTCTAAAACTTGTTAATATAGCACTCATAGTAGTTGGTCCAGCAATTACTACATGATATTGATTTTGTAATTTTTCAATCAAACCGTTCTTACACACTTCTGCATATAAACTTTCAATTGGTAAAAACATAATAGCAATATCTGTTGTTTTAGGGATATTAATGTATTTTTCATTAATATCTTTTGCCATATTCTTAATGGTAGTAATAAGTTTTTTTCTTCTTTCATCAATCAAATTCTTGTCACCTGATTGAATTGCATCGTTAAATTGAATGTATTTTTCAAGAGGAAATTTAGAATCAATTGGTAAATATACATATTCATTTTCTTCCATACCAGGAAATTTAATTGCAAACTCTACCGGATCACGTTTTGTCCCTGTAACAACATTTGTTTCATATTGATCTCTTGTCAAAATTTGTTCCAATATAGCCCCTAATTGAATTTCTCCAAAAATACCTGTTGTTTTAACATTAGATAATATTTTTTGAAGGTTACCAACACTTTCTCCGACCCTTTTCATTTCCCCGGCAGACTTTTGAACTTCTTCAAGACGTTTACTTAATAAATCAAAACTTTCATTAAATCTTTTAGTTATTGTTTCTGAAAGTTTTTCATCAACTGTTTGCTTAATTTCTTTTAATTTAGATTCGTTTAAATCTGATAAGTCTTTAAATTTGTTATCAAATTTATTATCAATTTCTTTTCTAATCTCGTTTAATCTTTCTTCAAAGAAATGGTAGTTATTATTAATGTTTTCTTCAATAGATTTAATTTGTGTAGAAACAATGCTATCTGCTGTGTTATTTTTATTTTTATTATCTAAAAATAATTTCAAAATAATGCAAGTAGCAATTAATGAAATTATTACTAGAATTAATATGATGATAATGGCATTGTTCATAATATTATAAATAATTATAAATAATTATTTGTCTTGATAAAGATAAGTAAATAGAACAAAATAAGTTTGATGCTAAATAATATCAAATATTTAGATTACTTGTTTTAATGTTTATCAAAAAAATCTAACAAGATTTCATATCTATCTAAAGCTTCAGGCATTTCATTTAAAAACTCATGTCTACTATGAGGAAATAGAATCAATGAAACATATTTTACTTTGGCTTTATTTTTATAAAAATTAAATAGTTTCTTTACTCCTTTGCCCATATTGCCAACGGGATCGTCTTTACCAGAAATTAATAAAATAGGTAAATCTTTATTAAGGTTTCTAATGTATTTTTTAGTATACAATTTTCTTAACCCTCTAAAGAAATCTGCATAAAATCTGTATGAGCAAATAAATTTACAATAAGGATCAGCATGATAATGTGTATTATTATCTTTATCAACACTTAATCATTCTCCTTCATCAAAATTCTTTGCATATGCACCAAAAGAAAGTTTTTCAATAAGTTTTGCTGGTTTCTTTTTGTTATTAAATAGACACACGAAAGACCCTAAGTATACTTGAAAGTCTTTTTTATAATTGCTTCCACCAATTACTACCCCATCGATTTTATTACCATATTTACCAATATAACTTTGAGTTAGAAATGAACCATAAGAAAAACCAAATACAAAGTATTTAAGATTAGGATATTTTTGTTTATAGTAGTCTGTAATAAATCCTTCATCTTTTACTGTATCAGCAAACATATCACCATCACAATAACCTAAAGTAGTTTTATCTGTGTTTCCATGTCCTCTATGATCATCAGCTACCACTAAATATCCTTTGGAATTAAGGAATTTAGCAAATTTATCATATCTTGCACCATGTTCTACCATTCCATGGATGATTTGAACAATCCCTTTTGGTTTTTTGACATTCAATCATTCATGAATTGTAATTTTCTTATTGTCTCAACTTTTTAATATCATTTTCATTGCCTATAAAATTATTATATCAGTCACATGAACAGATATTTTCAAGACTTTTTTCAAATTTGTTGAAAAAAAAAAAAAAAAACGAGTATATATTATATTGGTAATAGGAGAAAATATGAATAAAAAATTATTAAAATCTATTGTATGTATTGTAGCAGGAGTATGAATTGCTACATCA
>CAJTRF010000059.1 GCA_910578525.1 uncultured Mycoplasmatales bacterium
ATTTCAACACAAATTATCAACACAAATTTCAACACAAATTATCAACACAAATTTCTTTAGTAGTAATATTATTGGTGTTATTTCTCGGAGCTAAAGCTCCAAAAAATCCCACCAATAATGGCTGAGCTAACCCCGCTAGGGAAAACGTTCTTAAGAACCTATTTATAAGAAAAAAAATTTAAAAAAATTTTAAAAACTTATTTTCAAAACTTATTTTGTAAGTACATCATATATGTCTGCTGAATTGCAAGGTTTAATTTTTAAAGTAATGAATAAAGGACTTTGTAATACAATTGGTTCGTAACAAAAGTCTACCAATCTCATTTCTAAATACTTTAATGAATCAGTATTTGTTTTAATTTTAATCGGCTTTCCTTGCTGTTCAAAATTATATATAAACGGTTTGTTATCAATTATCATCGTATCAATATTTGCAATAACAGATGGTGTATATTCTTTGTTACCAATTGAGCTATAAACAGCTTGTCCTTGTAAAGATACCAAATATAATTTGCTATGCTGAAATATAGGTATATCATTAATAATATATTCAATTCCTGATTTCAAAACCAAAGGGAATTCAGTATTATATAATCCAGTTATTAATGAAACTCTATGACTTGGTTTCTGAATTACAATATCTTTAGTTGGCGTGATTGCAAGCTTTCTATCTTTAATGCTAACCTCAAATGCAGACTCTTTATTCAAAATATTTTTGATTTCGTTTATTGTATAATTGAATTTATTTTCAAATCTTATTGTATTATCACTGCCATCGTTATAGTTAATAAAATCATCAGTTGTGGTTAACAAGATATTTCCTGTAGTATTGATTGATGACACATAATATTTAACATAACTACAATTCCAAGTAATATCTAGATTGAATGAAACCGTGTTATATTTTTTTGGGTCATTACTTTTAATTGAACAAATCATTTTAATATTTATTAAAATGTCTACAAGTTTATACTCTTTTGTGAGCGGAGAAGCAGAAAAATTAAAGTCAAAAGGTATTGAAATAAGTGTTGACGATGATTTACAAATAAATATTACCAGAGATGATGGTGGAGAGGTTAAATATAATAATATTTATAACAAATCTGAAATTACTGCTATGAATTTAGCAAATAATTTAGATAAATTAGAAGGCTTTCCAGACATCGAAATTTTTAAAGAAGGAGAGCTACCATCTGTTAAAATTGATGGGAAAATTAATAATGAAATAACTGAAACATATAGAAAACTATATACATTATTGAATTCAAATTTTAAAAATTTATCTTCATGGATTGAAAATCTTGTATCTTTATTCAATAAATCAATTAAGCTTACAGAAGAAAATAATAAATTAATTATCAAAAAGTTGGAATATACTGATAAACCAATATATATAGCTGATGAACCTTTACCGGAACCTTCACCTTATCCTATATCTCCAACCCCATTACCAGATATACTCGATAATAAAAACACTACATATTTAGATTATGTATCATCATTTGACGAACTCATTCGTAATTATAAGGAGAATATTGATAATATTGCTTGTGTAGTAGAGAATTTATATAATCAATTTGATTTAAAGACAAGTTATGTATTGAGTGCAGTTTTGGTTGCAGTATATGCTGGATTAGATTGGTATCTATATAAATATGATGCAGTTAAAAAAACTATTAATCGAACCCCTATGGATAAACAGGAATTCAAAGATGAAAAAGATGCATTATTATATATGATAAACAATAATCTTGAAGCAATAAATGTTTTAGTAAATGCTTATGACCAATTACGAAGAGACCATGATAATTTAGAACAAAGAGTAAATTCAATTAAATCTTGTGATTGCAATCATGATAATGATAATGATAATTCAAATGAATATGTTGATGAAGAATTTAGAGATTTAAGACAAAAGGTATCAACGAATGAAATAAAAAGTAATATCAATAGTGCTAAGAGTGGTATGATAGATGTTCAATTATTTCCACAAGGAGCAGAAGAAATCAATTTAAATATAACAAATGCAAACGAATTGATTAGAGATTACACAGAAAATTTAACTGATAGGAATTGGGATGCTCCTATGGAATATATATGGGACCTTCTAGATAATGCTTGGGAAGTAATAGAAGATAGAGATGATATTGAATTTACAGTAAATTGGAGAAGAAATAATTTATTAATTCCTAGAAATACATATATTTGGGATACACATCATCATGAATGGGTTAGACTTACACATCATACTCGTCAAGTTGAAGAAGGATGGCGTGAAAATCAAAATAGTAATGTTCCGAGAAGATTAAATACGATGATAAAAGAAGGAATTATTGAATGGGATAATAATTTACAGAGGTGGGTATGGAATGAAGATACTGATAATTTGCATGATAGAGATTGGAATGCAGCTCAATTATATGTATGGAGTTTGGGAACGAGCGAATGGGTAATACTTCCATATCCAGAAAACAGTAATTTACAAGAAGGATGGAGAGAAAACCACGATATAGATGATATACCTCCAAATTATATATGGGATGTTGCATATCAGCAATGGGTTTTAATTCAAGAAGATAGAGAGAATTTTACAGATAATTGGAGAACAAATAGGAATGCTGAACCAACAACAATAAATAATTTTTATTCAACTCTTGGTCATGCCGAATGGTATAATACTTATAACGAATGGGCTTGGTTTCCAAATATTATAAATGATAGAACTTGGCGAGCAGACGATAGATGGGTATGGAGTATTAATAGAAGAAGATGGATTGAAATAATAATTAATAATCAATTTCCATCTGGATGGAGAACCAATAGGAATTGGAATGCAGCTGTACAAGCAGTATGGGATATTGAACATAATGAATGGGTTATGATAGATAGTAGACCAGAAGTCGGTTGGAGAAGAAATAGAAATAGTGAATTTGTAACATCAAATCCATTTAATAATATAGGCAGATTTGTTTGGTCAACAGAACGTAATGAATGGGAATGGGCTTCAAACGAACTTCTTCATAATAGAGGTTGGCTAACACCAAATGATTTTGCTTGGAGTTTAGAAGATAACTCTTGGACTCAAATCAGTAATTATGATGAAAATATATTTGTGAATGATTGGAGAACAAATAGATATTTAAATATTCCAGATAACTTTATATGGAATGATGTAATTGGTGAATGGCAATTAATTAGTAATGATACAAGTATATTCCCTAAAAATTGGAGATTTGGTATGATTAATGAAGAGATTTCAAATTTATTTGAGTCATTTGTGTTTGACGGAGAACTAAAAAAAGATGAAACTCGTAATGAATGGATTATAGATATACAACAAATAGATTTAGATGTATCACCATTATCTCTTGAAAATAACTCAACAGAAATAGCAATCCCCGGTTATGATAAAGATGTGTTTAAATATTATGGTTTATCAATTACTGATAATGATGAAGAAATTAATCCAGATAAGCCTGTTTTAGGTAATATGACAATTAAAGGGAATTTAATCGTTAACGGAACAATTGAAAGTTCTAATGGAATTGTATCAGGTGGAAGTAGTGGTGATAGTAATTTCAAATTAGTGGAGTCAGACCAACTTTATCTCTACAAACCATCTGAAATAACTGAAGATAATAACTATTATATAATGAAATGGAATATTGATGAAGATTATGATATACCATTAAATCTGCAATTTAAATTTAAAGAATATTTATTTGGTCATTCATGGGAGTTGAAATGGGATGGTGATGTATGGACTGGAAATAATTGTGTAAATATGTGTTATGCAAAAATGGAACGAATAAAAACTAATGATGGTTCCCCAGGCTTAGCCATCAAACATACAGATATAATTGCAAAATGGATTAAAGAAGTTGTATACCCAGATATGCCAGAAGACCACTCAAAAGTTAATTTTGCTAAAATATTATATCCATATTTAAAGAATTGGAGAGTTATTAAAAAAGATGGAAGTGTTGTTAATGAAGGATTTGAACCAGACCCTAGTGAGAATGGTAGCACGTTTGAACATGATGGTTATACAATCAATCAATTGCATATTGACCTTAAAGCACCATCTGACTTAGGTAGCACAGAATCTTTATATGTTCGTTGTGATTTAGATATTGATGGTAACATAACAGAGCTCAGTTGGGATTGTAATCAATCTGGTGCAAGTGTTCAATCTGGATGGATGAATACATATGGTGAAAATTTTGCAATTGAATTATTCAATTACAAACGAGAAAAAAGGCATTCGGTTAGAGTAATAGAAGGGGTAAACAAGAAGAACATTCAAATATATATTGAGAAGAAATTCTTTGAGCAAGAGAATTTTGGAACAAATCCATTTGACCTTATTGTTAAACAACAATTTTATGAAGTGGAACCCGACCCAAGGAATTGCACCACACTAGCAACTGATAAAAACATATATTCCTCAAGAATTATATGGGCGGATAACATAATGACAATGCGAAGAGATTTAAATCTGGTTGGTGGATTAGTTGATGTAATGGGTAATGAATATGCGCTATTGAAACAAATTGTAAACAATTTAGTTGAACAAGCACGAATTCAAAATGTTTATAATGAATATACAGCAAGCATTAAAAAAGTTATGACAGTTTTGAGTACAGTTATACAATTGGTTGGTCTTGGATTTCAAATCTATAGTACCTTGTCATCACTCACCATGGATAATAATTCAGTAAATATACAAACTTATACAACAGCTCCAATAACGCCCCCAGGAGGTGGCGGTGGTTCTGGTGGAGGAGGAGGAGGATTTCCAGGAGGTGGTTCTGGTGGAGGTGGCTCTGGTTTCCCTGGAGGTATTTCAGGTCAATATTTAGTTAATTTAGATATGAAAGGAGATGGTGTATCAATTCAACAATTTTTCCCAAAAACTGTAACCACATCTCCTGTTCTTCATTCAATATCACAATTAACAGCAACATCATTATTTCTTAAAACTATGAATGATATAAATCAAACAATATTTGATTATATGTGGTTGACACCTTCATATCTTAAATTACAATCCAACACTATAACGCATTCCACTCCAGAAGTTATGGTTTCCCCCACTGTAATTTCAATTGCAAATGGCGAAACACAAAATTCACTCACACCAGGTACTCAAACAATAATCAAT
>CAJTRF010000060.1 GCA_910578525.1 uncultured Mycoplasmatales bacterium
GATAATATTTATAAGGTATTGATTTGTTTTGACAAGTTATATTTCGCCATGAACGATGTGGAGCGTAGACAGCTTATCGAAGCATTGATAGCAGAAATACAGATTTATGAGGAACGCAAACCCAATGGTCAGTGGCTTAAATCAATTCGGTTTAAGCTGCCGATTATTGAAAAAGATTTCAGAATAGGTTTGGACAATGATACACACGTTGAGACGTGCGTTCTTTTGGGTAGGAAATAGTAACACCGCTGAAACAGTCTATGCGTATGTGGATTATGAGCCAAAAGATAATGAATATCTGAAAGACGTAAAGCAAAGTGCAACCTATACGGAAATGAAAGAATGGATAAAATTGGAGTATGGTTTAAAGGTGTCGTCACTGTATGTAGCACAGATAAAAGACAAATGTGGTATTGAGAAACGTCTGAATTACAATGTAGGCGATAATAAAAGCCGTGTGCCGAAATGCCCACCGGAGAAAGAAAAAGCGATTATGGCGGCGTTTAGGCATTTTAATATGATATGAGATAATGGTTACAGTTCAGCTTTTCGGCTGAACTGTAACCATACCATAAACCAGTAAGGAATCATCCTTGAATATAAGATGGTTTCTTTGTATAATGGAGCCAAGCAACCTGATTATTTCTCTGCAGAAAAGGTGGGGACGAAAGGAAGAAGGAATGAAAAAACGGATATTGCGTAATATACTTGACAATATTCTGATGATGGATGTATGCAAGATGGAATATGCTAACATTGTTTACTCCTAGATTTTTCAAGCAAGAGAAA
Source organism: uncultured Mycoplasmatales bacterium (assembly GCA_910578525.1). Taxonomy (GTDB): domain Bacteria; phylum Bacillota_I; class Bacilli_A; order Mycoplasmatales; family Mycoplasmoidaceae; genus Malacoplasma_A. The sequence continues at coordinate 790 of CAJTRF010000060.1, forward strand.
GAGGGTGTGTAATTATTTGTAGAATCAATGAATTGTGTTTTTGGGAAATCTCTGGGGGATGGGATTATTTCAGGATGCTGTAGTACATTGTAAGTGGGAAGAAAACGGAAGAGTAGATGGAAAGGAATGGTAGATAGTATGGAAGCAGATACATTAGTTAGCATAGTAGCTTTATTAATTTCAATTTTAGCATTATTTGTGTCAATTTATTTTAATGCAAAAGACCATATCAGAAGGCGAAAACAAGCAACAATAGAGTATTTTGAAGATATAACGTCAAAACTTTATAATTTGCAAGCTAAATTTAATATAAAGTTATCTCAGCTTGATATTGAAATGAATAAATTAGATACAGATTCAGAATTGCTTAAAGATGCTACAGAAGTGCTTGCTGCTTTTGAAAGATTATGCGTAGGAATTAACACCCATATATTTGATATCAATATTCTTGACCGCATGGCGGGTTCTTATCTAATAATGATGTATGAGAGGTTTAATCCATATATTGAAAAAATAAGGACAGATTCAACAAGAGTTAATTCATATAGAGAGTTTGAATGTGTTGTAAATAAGATTAAACAAAAAAGAAAAATATCAACTTGAAAAGTATATATAAATTCAAATTCTAATGAAAAAGGGGTCTGTAAATTTGAAAAATATAAGAAAAAAAACATTTTCTTTTATATGGCAGATTGTTCAATGTATATTGGAACTGTGCTGCTTAATTGTTGGTTTTAGTTTGGTTTTTGGGGTGATAATGGGAGGACCATCTTCACCCCATTTTTTTGAGAATATATTATACAAGATTGAAGATTTGATTACTGAGTATCATTTTTATTTTATGAATATTACGGTTTTATTCATGATGTTAGTTTGTGTTCTTACAAAAAACTTTTCCACTTGTAAATTTTATATAAAATTGATTCTTTTAATTGTTATGGATGTAGGATACGTCTTTTTCTCGCTTTTTATATATTATGCATTTGCATTTGATGAACTAATATATTATAAATTATCCACTGCAGATTTATTAGTTACTGTGTTGTCTGTTTTGTTTTTGCAGATATCTGTTCTTTATTTTTCTTTTAACCTTAGTATAAATAAAAAATATATTCAAGGTGTTTTTGGTGGGAGTAAAATTATCTCTCAATCTGTTATAATATTGTTATATTTTTATTTTGTGCAATACACTTACTTACTTGTATTTCAAAAAGTGGGCATACTTTGGTTGTTTTTTATAATATTTATTTTATTGATATTATTTTTTTGTTATCAGATTTTTTTGGTGAATCGCTTAAATAAATATTGTGAAAAAATTAAAAAAGTACCGAAAGATTGTTTTGTGTATATTTATTGTGTAGACTGTGAAAGTAATGGCTTTTTCTTTAATTTTTTTCTTAAACCGTGTATTATAAAAAAATGTTCAGAGATTCCAGATTTAAACCCAAGACTTAATGGAATTGCGATGTTTAGAGAACAATATGAGTTTTATAAAGATGATATTAAAAACAATATTTGTATTGGAATTGATTGTTATAGCAAAGTATATTCCGATGATGGAACAGGGTTATTTCTTGACAGTTTTTTATATTCTGTTGCGATTAGGGAAAAACAATTATTTAGTTCTGATGAGAAGAATTATATTTCAAAATTAAAGATTAAATACTTTGAAATATTAACTTTGAAGAATTTTAAAGAATTATATCATTCTCCTTTTGCAGATGATTTCTTTAAAAAATTACAACAAAATGCAAAATACATATATGATATGAAAAATGCTTGGGGGGAATTTTTAGATGATGGAGAAATTACTAGCATCAAAGAATTCAACGAATATTTGAAGTTTCTTTCAGATAATTTATGTAATGAACTAAATCGCTATACATCATTTAATTATATTTTAAAAGGGTACGAGGCTGTTATACATTATATTTGCATATATTATTTATTGAATTTAAACATTAGCTTGGATGATAGTTTTATTAATAGAAAAGTTGTAAAGTATGTTGAAGATGGAGCCCTAGGCTCATGGTTGGAAATAGTGCATCATATTCTTAAATATAAAAAATGTTATAATGGGAGTTTTTTTTCTAAAAAGATAGGTGATAAGATAGCCGAGTTATTCTCGGGCATCAATTACCCAGGTAGTAATTTAAAGAAAAATATTGTTAAACCTAGCGATAGATTTTATGATTTCTTTTTGGAGAGGTTAATTAATTTGAGAAATTGGACACTGGGGCACGGAAGCAGTGCATATGTACCTGAGGATAAAGAAATAATTTCTATGTATAAGATTCTTCTTTGTGTTTTGAGGGTAATAAAAGAAAAATATAATTATATGCAATTGAAAAACAAGAAAAACTGGGTAATTATTAATGAAGGCTCTATTGCTTTTTTGGACAAATTCCTAGCTGATAGTATGGAGTTACGATATGTAGATTATATGTTGGAGAAATCCATATTAGTATGCATAAAGGAGGTGACATAAAGGTGTTTGGTGCTTGGAACGAGAGGAGGGGTGGTATAGTTCTAGTTATACATATGAGTATAGTAGCTATTCTTACTGCAACAATTGCAATAGTAGATTTATTTGATGAAACGGTCTTTCTAACTTATTATGTCTTGAGACAATGGATATTTGTTTTTATTGTAAAAAGTAATTTGGGATTGTCTAAGATTTTAATCATATGTGTAGCGATGTTAACTTATTTTTTTGTAGTATATTTTTTATTGTGGGGTTTACATTTTTTAGGCAGGATAATTTTAAGAAGTAAAGTAGGAGCTGATTTTCAATGTAAACTTTTAAAAATGCAGATAGGATGTTGGTTGCATGAACATAGATTGGGATATATTGTAAATTTAGTATTTTGGGGAGATATGTCAGAACTTATATTTTTAATTGTTGTATATTTAAAAGGTAGTTTTGTATGTTTAGAGAATGAAATGTATAATAGTGATTTACATATTGTTTTTATAACAAAAATGCTATTACTCTATACACCAATTCTCTTGTTTTTTCTGGAGTTTATTTCAATTATTAAGCCCATTAGGCTTCATGAAAAAGGACATTTAATATCACAAAAAATTGCTCTGATTTTTCATGAATCAAAATTACCGCATTCAACTTCATCTACGCCATATTACAAGTATTCTAATTCAGAGTGGTATGTATTAGACGACTGCGAGTATAAATATTTATTAAAGAAAAACATAAAAACGGATATAAAGCTTGTTATTGTTTATGCTGAGGAGCTAATGCAATTAGAACATTTAATTAAAAAATATAAGGAAAGTTGTAATGTTCCTCATATTACGAGCTATTTATATTATATAGATAATAAAGACATGGATTTAGAGAGATTAAATGACATTGAAAAAGATTTTGATTTTTGTAAGAGTATCCAGTCACGAATAGGAGGCGATTCAATGTCAAAAATAATGGGAGAAATCGAAGGAGATTTAATTTTACCATGTGTAGATATATCAAAAATACTTGGTATTTTACCACGGGAGATAAAAAGTTATTATTACAAATTGAATGTGGCTCCAGCTTGCTTTTATAAATTATATAGAAATATTTTTAATGTTTTTACTTTGAGACAGGCGGTGAATGGTTTTTTTGATATTATTGATTTAGTGCTTCGGTTAAGTGTTTTTGTTTATTCAGATGTTAGTGAGGAAAAAGTAATATCTTCTTTGGGGAATTATTATAGTATGTATAAATTAATAGAAAAAAGTGAATGTATTGATTTTAGCAGTCCCTTAAATTTTAATTTTTTAGAACAGGAAATACGTGAATTTTTATGTAGTAAAATAGGAATATATGATATGGATAAAATGGATTTTCGTTTATTATTAAAAACAATTGGGGAACTGAGGAATATAAAAGCACACACTTTTATTAAAGAATCTGAATTACAGCTAATGTTTAGAACGATGTTTATTGCCTCTCTTTACACTTTTTGTATGCTTGATGTTTGTTCTATGAAAATATATTTTGACTTGGAATGTGGACAAGTAATATTAAAGTTCAAAGAAACAACGATATTTTTAGCTAGTAAATATATGTTTTTTGATTTAGAGAATAATTTGTTTGTTTCAACAAACAGGCGAGGAAAATATATTAATATGGTTACTGGTGACATAAGGGAAATTGCTGTTCCGTGTAGTACTAAAGAATAAAATGCATTTCAGGTATGTCTGTTTTCATCATAATGCTGTAAAATAGAGAAGACAGATGAAAAAGAAAAAAGGAAAAACTCACAATACTGAAAAAGACCGTAGATTGTAGATTTGACAATAATTATCTAATATTTTTTT
>CAJTRF010000061.1 GCA_910578525.1 uncultured Mycoplasmatales bacterium
AGTTCTATCAATATATAAGATAATAGAAAATTTAATAATTATAGTAATAATGATCAAAAATATTATATTTATTGAAAAAAGTTAAAAATTAGCATTTCTGAATGCATTCAAAAAGTTCGCTTCTGGGCCTCTTCGGTATAATCAAAATTTTGATTCAAAAACCTTTTTCAATGATTTATTTTTGATAATTTATAAATTATAAATTTTTTCTTTTATGGAAGCCTCATCAATTAAAACAATTATTTTTCGCAACCAAGAATTCCAGGTTCATTTACAGCAAGAAATCTGTAGCCATTTTCCTCAAGAAACTCTAGTTTCTTTTCTTTTCAATGGTAAATATACAATTAAAGCAGATGTTAGAGATGAAGTTTTTAATTCATTCATTCAATATTTTAACAATCAAACATTGCCTAATATTACACATGAAAACATTGACAAATACGCTCAATTAAATCAAGAATTTCAAGTTCCATCTATTAATCAATTAATTCAATCAAAAAGTTGTGAATTGCACATGTCAAATCCAATTGAAGAAGAATTATTGTTACCAAATAGCATACGCATGGATAATTTAGATTACGAATTAGACCATAAAAATTTTACAGCAAAAGCTAAATATATAAAAAGTAAACGATCTAATCTAAAATTTCACATTCCACGTTCAATTCAAATCAATTCAAAAGATTATTTAGTTACTGATTTCAGTTGGGCATATCCACATATTGATAAACAAGAATATTCAAATTCTATTTCGTCACTTTCTTTTTCTGAAGATTCTATAATTACAAAGGTTGATTTGTCCCATTTTTCTTATATTGATAATCTTTCAATTCCACCAAGTGTTAATGAACTTATTATAGGAAATTTTGATATAAAAAATATTAAAATTTCACCAAATAATCATAATTTAAATTACGACGGTACTTTTATTTATGGAAAATCAAACCAAAGAGTTGATGAATTTGATACTTTAGTTTTTGCCCATAGAAATATAGAAAAAGTTTCCATTCAACCAAATATAAAATTAATTAAATCATTTTGTTTTGCTAAAAGCAAACTAAAAGAAATCGATTTTGCAAATAATTCTAATCTTTGTCGTATAGAAAAGTTTGCATTCTATGGGTGCGATTTTCTTGAAAAAATTTCGATTCATTCAAATGTTAATTCAATTGAAATGAATGCATTCAATTCTGCTAAATTGAAAACAATTGAATTTTCTCAATCTTCAAAACTTAGTTATATTGGATTCGGTGCTTTTACAAAATCATTAATTGAATCAATTACAATTCCAGAAAGTGCTACAATGATCAGTGATAATGCATTTTATGGTTGTGAATCTCTTAAATCTGTTACATTTTCACCCAATTCAAATCTTCAAATAATTGGTAATTTTTCATTTACCTATACTAGAATTGAATCAATTACAATTCCTGAAAAAGTTACTAAAATTGGTGATTATGCATTTAATAATTGTTTCAATCTTAAAACTGTTACATTTTCACCCAATTCAAATCTCCAAATAATTGGTAATTATTCATTTACACAGACTAAAATTGAATCAATTACAATTCCTAAAAAAGTTACTAAAATTGAAGATCATGCATTTTTTGAATGTTTTGAATTAAAAACAGTTGATTATGAAAATGGTTCAGCACTTTTTTCTGTTGGTGAATGTGCATTTTTGAATGCTAAAATTGAAAGAATTGAGTTTCCAAGCAGTCTTCGAGTTTTAAAAGGAGGTTTTGGTGAAAAAACAAAATGTATTTTAGCTCCACCCAATAATAATTACATTCAATGTATCGATAATATTTTATATGAAAAATCAAATTTAGAGATGGATTCATTTGATATGATTGTTTTTGCAAACAAAGATATTGAAAATGCTTTAATTCCTTCTAATATTAAATATATTGAACAATATAGCTTTTATAAATGCCCAAATTTAAAAAAAGTTGAATTTTCACCTAATTCACAACTTCAAATTATTGGAAGTTTGGCTTTTTATCAATCGACAATCGAATCAATCATTATTCCTTCGTCTGTTACTTCTATAGAAGAGCTTGCATTTTTAGGTTGTAAAAACCTTCATCATGTTGAATTTTCACCTAATTCACAACTTCAAATTATTGGAAGTTCTGCTTTTAAACAATCGGCAATTGAATCAATCATTATTCCTTCGTCTGTTACTTCTATAAACTATGATACATTTAGAGAATGTGAAAACCTTCATCATGTTGAATTTTCACCTAATTCGCAACTTCAAATTATTAATTATTCTGCTTTTAAACAATCGGCAATTGAATCAATCATTATTCCTTCGTCTGTTACTTCTATAGATTCTGATGCATTTAGTGAATGTAAAAACCTTCATCATGTTGAATTTTCACCTAATTCACAACTTCAAATTATTAATTATTCTGCTTTTAAAAAATCGGCAATTGAATCAATCATTATTCCTTCGTCTGTTACTTCTATAGAATGTGAAGCATTTAGTGAATGTGAAAACCTTCATCATGTTGAATTTTCACCTAATTCGCAACTTCAAATTATTAATGAATATGCTTTTTATGAATCTCCAATTGGGTCAATTACTATTCCACGAAATGTTAAAAAAATTGAAAGATATGCTTTTTATTCTTGTAGTTTGACAAAATTTGATTTTGAAAATAAATGCGAAATTCCTTGTATTTCTCCAGGTGCATTGGAAAAAAATGCAAATCACATAGAAATAAATGTACCCAAAGGTAGTAAAATTGATGAAAGCATTTTTGGCAAATTTAAGGGTAATAACAAAATTAATTTTATTTAATTAAAGTAATACACAAAAGTGTGTACCCTCTCAGTTTTGTTGGTACTATTAAATCTGACAGTTTTTTTTTTTTTTAGAGGGGCCAACACTTAGTGTCAAATTTTCTTTTTCTCTATATAAACAATATTTTATTTTAATTTTTATTTAAAAGGTATTTTAGGTGATCTTAACGTCTTTTTAATAATAAAATTGCATGCAATCGATTAAAATATATCATATTAACATTTCTTAAGAGATATTCAAAAAAATTAGCATAGAAGCTTTAGCTGCCCTTGAACCAGCTTGTTTCTTTCTCATCATAATTAAATCCAACTGAGCAACAGGTCTTCTCATGACGCTTGATCTCATAGTTAAAGCTGGAGTTGGAATTGAGTTTTCATTGTCGTTATTAATTACGGTAGATTTTTGAGGTGAAGAAGAAGAAGATTTTAGAGAAGGTAGCTTACTTAACGAAGGACTACTAAACTGATTAGGAACACTGTTTTTAATTTGAATATTAATAATTTCTGATACTTTCACATTCATTAACATTCTATAATATTGAAAAGCTTGTGATTCTCTGGCATTTAAGTTCAATTTAATAACTGCATTTGGGCCAAAACAATCACGCTCAAGATCATTTCTATTTTGATTTGATTCTAAATCAATAACATCTGCACTCGAACTTAATTGAAGATTATCATTTTGATTTGTAATAACATTAAAATACCAAATTGATGTATCTTGAAATTTATTCATTAGGTCTTCAATCTCGGATTCAAAATTTTCAATTGGAATCTCTGATTGTGCAATACTTTTAGTAACTTTCTTGTTGATATCATTTGCTGATTGAGGAAAAACACGAAATAGTTTTTTAGAAAGAAAAGATTCAGTTGTTTAAAAAGCTATAAACTGAATGAGCAATCCATGGATGTTCAGAAGCTTGTTCAACTGTAAAACGACTTTTCATATCTTTACTCAGAAGATTTTTAAGTAGATCGACTAGTTCAGATGATAAATAAGAGGGGTAAATTGGATCATCGTGCAAAATCATTTGTATTAAACGAGAACTATTTTTATCACTAAATGGAAGATGCCCCATGTCCATCGCATATAATATAACTCCAGCACTGCACGTATCGGCTGATGCATTATAGGGATGCATTCTAAATATTTCTGGAGCTGTATATGGAAAACCAACACTATTAGTATGCAAAAGAACGCTATTTGATCTCGATTTACGAGCGTTCATAGCATTTTGGGAAGTATAATAATTAAGATTTGTAAATCTTTTTTTCAAATACTTTACGAACAAATACCGTTTAGAACTTGAACGCAACGCAAATAAATCAGGTAGTTGTCAGTAGTTCTATTTCGCTGTTTCAAACACAAGAAAAGACACGGTTTATACATTTTACATTTCAGGTTTTCATAAATCAAGAGATGTTCTCAATCAATTTAATTATTTTTTTTCTCATAATACAAGTTCAAGTAAAAGATTTTATTATTTTCTTTTCACAAAAATATTTGTTTATATACAAATTATAAAGTGTGATTATCTTTATAATAATCGATATATTTCTATTTAAAATTGACCAATACTTGTTATTAATGTATCAAATTATTTCAGCAACTAAAAGAATATATAAATACCTCTACATTTTCACCTGGATACATCTAATTCATTATATCGAATATCTATTTGGTTTTAGGATTGAATAAACTTTTTTTACAAATATTGATTTTTTTAGAAGGGGTGGCACTCACGAATTTAAAGTAAATATTAATGAAATTTTAATATATGTTTAATCATATAATAAATAATTAAATAGCAAATTTTCATTCGATTCCATGCCTACAATTTCGAGAAATTCATGTTTTTCATTTTGAAAGAGACATGTTATATGAAAAATGTTTTTTATTAAATGAAATTTTTACTATTGGAATAATAATATTATAAAAGTAAGCAAAACAAATAAGTTATAAAAGATAATTAATATGGCATTCGATTGTCATGAAGCAAAACAAATCAAATCAAATCAATACATCATATCGTTGAAAAAATTTTGATAGTTGGAAAAAAAAAGGTATATAAAATAAAGATATATTTGGTTTTTATTCTTTATTTAATCGAAATATTGCACAAAAACGTGCAAATGATAAAATATTGAATAGAATTAGAAATTATACAAAAAAATTTTGTTTTAATACTGTATTTTTATTTTAAATGATTTAACTGTATGTTAAAAACCAAAATTTATATATCTGAATATATT
>CAJTRF010000062.1:0-4936 GCA_910578525.1 uncultured Mycoplasmatales bacterium
AAAATCTGGTTCTGAGATAAGGATTTCAAGCAAGTATTCCCAAACTCCGGCGTCTCTCCAACGGCAAAACCGACGGTGAGTATTTTTCCAGTCACCATAATCAGGAGGTAAATCTCTCCACGGAGCTCCTGTGCGGAGTATCCAAAAAACAGCATTAAGAAACCTCCGATTGTCACGGGCAGTCACACCCCGTGTACCTTCTCGTCCTGGCAGGTGCGGTTTTATAAGTTCCCAAACTCTGTCAGATATGTCATGACGATGATGTGCAGACTTCATATATTCTCTCCTTTTTTAGGAGGATAACAGAGTTTTGCAAAAATTAAAAGTTAATTGACGACACTATCTAGGTTCCTTAAAAAATTTATGGCTTGTTAAAGTTGTTTCATCACCTATCTGAATGTTAGATTTTCTCAGTCTGATTCCCCTCATAGCATTAATAACAGGTATTTGTTTTATATATCCAGAAACACCATACCACATCCATGCCAATACATTATCATTATTATCATAAAAGATTTTAAATTGAACATCTTCTAATTCATCATACGCTTTTTTATCTTTTTCTGAACCTTCATAAAGAAAAGTATGATATGGTTTTTGAAGATACTCTCCATTTATTAAAACTTGATATTCATCAATAGCAAATTTATTATCTTTTGCATAATTTTTTATTTTTTCTGTGAATAAAAATTTATTGCTATAAGGCACAGGAGCTACCATTTGCAAATATTTTCGTACATTTTCTTTATATAATAGTTCTCGAGAAGATTTCTCTATGCCAATTAACTCAACTTTAAAAAAGTGACTATTAATATTTTCTGTTGGCTGTGTCGTAAACTTAGTTGCTTTATCCACTAATTCTGCTGCTAACATTTTGTTATTTTTATCGTTAAGCACTTCCTTGATATATCTAGCATCCCAAGTACATTCAGAAATAATATTCTCCCCTTTAACAGTACAAGAAAATTTTAAAATATTACAACAAGAAATTCCGCCAAGTCTTCCTATTCCACGAAAACCTTTATCTCTATCTTTATCTTTAGTAGAGTCAGCAATGCTACTCATAATCTGTATAAAGTTATCTTTTGGAATTCCAATTCCATTATCTTCAATATTAATTTCATCATTTTCTGAATCAATAAAAATTTCAATAGTGGCTTCTTTTTCTGTAATAAGTCCTTGCTTAATTGCTTTATCAATTGAATCAGCAGAATTTTGAATGTATTCTCTATAAATAATTTTTATATCTTCATACATTGCTGTAGTTAAATTTTCAATAACATTTTTTCCTATAATTGCCATGAGCTACATCCTATTTACTTTTAAATTGTTTATATATAGGTTTAGGAAACTTTACATTTAATAAAGAATTAAAAACTGGATTTTGTATGATGTACTCTCCTTGTTTTAACCGTGCCATAATACTTTTGTAAATAGAAGGAATAAACTTATAATCATTTTTAGCTAATTCAATTGAATTTGTTCTTCCATAGGCAAAAGTTGAACAGTTCCCTGTAACTCGAGGATGTATTGCACTTTTAAATTGTTCAGCAGCAAATAAAATCACACCTAAAGATCTACCTCTTTCTGCTATATCTAATACTTGTCTTAAAATTGGTGAGCTTTTTGGAACATCAGAAGAAGCATATTTATTTAATTCATCAATAAAAATAATAATTTTTGAAGGTGGTTCATTGTCTGTAATTTCTTGTCCAAGTTTTAAATCATAAATAGTTCTTACAGCATCACCAAAAACAAAACTTTGCATATCATCATTTAGTTTTGAAATATCTATTACATGTACTTCATTTTTTTTAATTTGCTTTAACGCATCATTAATTCTGATTTCTTTTTTACTATTTTGAATATCAGAAAAAATTTTATTTTGATATATTGACTTTTTTATAATACGAGCAAATTTTCTCCAACTTTGAACAGTAATTTCTCTATCACTGTTTTTATTACCAGATTGGCTACAGCTAGCAACTTCATTAATAAATTCTTGCCAATCAGATAACTTTCCAAAATTGCCTTGATTGGTAATGATATAGTTTAATATTGAATCCATAGTTTGAGTAGGATCATCTAAACTTGCAAACATCAAATCAAGATTATCTTTATCTTTGCAATACTCATATTTATACATATGGGCAATGCCATTTTCTATGTTCCTATTCAATGTTTCTGAGTCTAAATATGTATTCCAAACATCATTATTAGAGTAAGGGTAGTAATAATGAACGTTTTTAAAAGGTCTTGTATTCATGCCCAGTTCTGAATATAACTCTAGCACTTCTTTTTCTTCATTATCATTTTCAAAATGATTCTCTTCATGAATTGCTAATAAATCTTTTCCTTTAACATTAAATATAACAAAAGCAACATCAGTATCTTCTTCGCTGTCTTGAAGATGTAAATTTTTATCTTGAATTGCTTTAAGAAGAAACATTGCATAAGAAGTTTTTGCTGCTAATCCAGATATTCCAGAAATATTCAAATGTGCAGCTTCTGGTCCAATTAAAAAGTTCGAATCAATATTCACAGTTAATTTAATTCTATCTTCTTCATCTGCTCCTTGATACATTTCTATATAACCACAAGGTATTGGGTTTTTAATAGTATCTAATCCAAGAGCTATTGAAACTTCTTCTTTGTTTGCAATACAAACTTCTGTTGAATTTAATACAGGAATGTAAATATTTTGAGAATTGCCAATTATTTTAGCTTTTACATAATTCATACTTACACGATTTGTATTAAAATTTGTAGTTAGTTCTCCAAAATCATTTGAGATATAATCTGATAAAAAATTTGCAGTATCAGTAATATGGGATATTTCTTCAATAACTCCATAAGTGATACTATTATTAATATGCTCTACTTTAACAACATCAAAAGGATTTAATATCAATTCTGGTTTCGTCCAAAAATAAAATTCTTCCATAGTTGATGGATTTTTTTCAGTAGCGAGAACTTTTCCTATAACTTTACTCATTAAATACCCCCTAAAAAATATTCATAAACAAATTATCACTTAAATATTTACTTTTTATGTATCGTTCTGTTAGATAAACTGGATAGAGATGATTCGCCCATCTCTTATCATCTCCATAACATACAGGATTTCTCTCATTAATAAGTTGAGCTGTTATGTAATCAACTTCTTCTGTATCAAGTCCAATTTCTATTTGCTCATCTGTTACAAGGATTTTTTCAATCTTTAAAATTCCATCAAAAACATTTTTTGTATATTGAGAATCTCTTATTCTGACATACCATATAGCAAAATCCATATTACCTATTCTAGGAGAACTATACCTTTGAACTGGAGTTCTGCTATATAAAGGTAATTCAGCAACAAATTTTGAAATATTACTATTGTCTTTACCTATACAATTCAATGGATTAAAAGATTTTGATACTCCAACAACAAAATTGTAATTGTTTTTAAATTTAACTAACTCTTTTTTGTTCTTATCTATTGCGAGGACAGGATATTCTAATGAACCATCTTTAATTAACATTGAACTTGGAGAGAGTAATTGTTTTGTTGCAAGTTCTTGTACTAATTCTTTTTCATTTTCTATCATATAATCTTGAATTGTTGCTATTCCTTTGTTTTCAAAATTAGCTTCGTCAGAATTCATTGATGGAGAATAAAACAAAATTTTATCAAAACTTAATTGGTCTGAAAATTTGGCAAGCTCAAGATTTATTTTTTCACAAATTTTATTTGAATATAATTCATCTTTATCCCAATCGCCTTTTACTTTGTTAGGTAATGAGATTACAAATTTTCTTCTACATAAAACTTGTTCTTTATATTTTGCAGGAACGATTTTTTTATTAATTCTTTCACAGCATCCTACTCCAATTTGTCCTGCAATAATAGGAAATACTTGATTTTTAATAGAAAAGTCATCAACTTTATATGCTTTTCTTGAACCATCTAAAAAATAAGAAAATAATGGGGGCTGAGTAGAAATCTTTTGTGCTAAACTGCTTAATGATTTATAGCCATTAAGTTTAATACTTTCACCACTTTTTTTCCATGAAAATTTCTCTGAATGTTCTTCGTAATTTAATCTAGGAGCTTCAATGCCTTCGTATGTAAACTTATTGGTTTTAAAACTTGTAATGTTAGGATTATCTTGTACAATAATGTTAAGAATTGAAAGCATTTTCTTTCTCCAATCTTTTCTAGATAATATTATGACCAAATGAACATGTCAATAACTATAAGATAACAAATAAAAAATCGCATGATGATAAAAAAGTTAAATACGTTAAAAATTTTTATTTAACAATATGAAGTATTAAATTTTTTATGATTATCTTATCTGGTTGATTAGACAGTGTCGTCATTTATTTATAACTTATTGATTTTATTATATAAATTTATTTTATGTTTTCCTAATTTTACTAATAATTTCAATATGTTGTACTCATAATGACGACACACCTTAGAAATTAAAGGAAAGATTGATACTTTTTTCTTCTTTTTTATACTAGGGTGTGTTTCCAAATTACCTTAACCAAACCAAACAACACGCAATAAGAACAAAGTTTTTATACATTATTTGCAATTTATCATACCTTGTTGCAACCCTGCGGCTTTCTTTTATTTTTTGAAAAAACATTCTATTGCATGGTGTTCTTTATATAAATGTTTATCATAATCTCTTGGATTTATTGCATTCTTCTTCGGTGGAATGACAACTTCACTGTTTATTTCTTTTATGAGGGCTTCAATTTTTTTAGAATTGTAACCTTTATCCGCCAAGACGGCTTTTGCTTCCATTCTGCTTTGTTTTTTTTGTCCGCCTTGTGGGGGGCTGAACCGTGCTTATGAACCTTGATACTGCTGCTGTCTATTGACAGCCATTCATTGTCAGCACTTTCTTTAAAGGTGTCCAACAGCTTTTCTAATGCTCCT
>CAJTRF010000062.1:4946-5057 GCA_910578525.1 uncultured Mycoplasmatales bacterium
GGTGGTTATCCCCCCTCTGCTTCGTCCTATGCTTTGTTTTTTTTTGTCCGCCTTGCGGGGCTGAACCGTGCTTATGAACCTTGATACTGCTGCTGTCTATTGACAGCCATT
>CAJTRF010000063.1 GCA_910578525.1 uncultured Mycoplasmatales bacterium
TCTTGTACGTGCAAGAAATAGTTTTGTTCAGGTTTTTGGAGAAATAGTTTGGAATGAAGATAAAAGGCAATGGGTTTGGGAACCAAAAGATGACCCATCTCCAATGGCGTTATCAATCGAAAATACAAAAGAAGCCAAAACAGATAACTCTTCCGCAGTAGCAATACCTGACTTTGTCAAAGGGTTTGATAAATTCGAGGATGTATTAAAATGTTATGGTGTTCAAATATCGAAAGATACTCCATCATTAGACCCAGTTAAACCAGTACTTGGTAAATATATTATAAAGGGTGATTTAGAAGTAAATGGAAAAATAATATGTGATTCTATTCCAAGTGGAGGTACCTCGAGTGGAGGTATAACAACAACTGATTGGTCCCTTGAAACAGGATACCCTGATTATTATTTAACTAATCAAGATATTCGACAAATACCACATGGGATAGGTGATAAACATTTTAATGCTTTCCTAATTGTTTTACGAAAAGAGTTAAAAGATGCAATAGAAACGATAACAGATGAAACAATAATATTTAAGATAATACTTCGAACAGATTCTTTATATTATGATGATAATAAATACTTTAAGGAAATATATATAAAAGTCATCAATGGTGTTATTCTATGTCCAGTTATATCCTATAATAGTGAAACACGAAGATGTACATTATCATATAATGCATATAATGAACTTGATGTTGCAGAAGATTATTTATATATCATGTTTGAGAAAACATTACCATTTAGTCCATTCGACCTCTATATAAAAGGAGATATGTTAATATATTATATGCTTAATCAACATTGCTTGGTATCTACCCAACCAGTTGTTAAATGTGATATTATAGATGCTGATAATGCTTTAAAGTTGCAGAAGACAGATATGTTATATTTATACAAACCAACATCTATTAGTAATGAGACCATTAATGACAAAGAATATTATAAAATGGTGTATGAGATTCCTAATGATTATTATCTGATCGAATGCTTTAAATTTAAGTTCAAGGAGTTTTGTTTTGGAAATACATGGGAATTAGAATGGCAAATAGATGATATCAATACTGACAGGAATAAAGGTCATTGGGAAGGAAATAATTTAAGAGGTAGGTTGGCAGGTAATATTGTTAACAAGCTTAATAAAAGGAATATCAACTATTATCATAATGACAACAGGACACATCTATGTTATGTAATGATGAAGAATGATGAGATACATAATGAAATTATAGATAGAGGAGAACATGGTATTTTATATAGTTTCTATGAACTTGCAAATAAAGAAGGAAAGATTGCAACAAAAATACTCTTGAATAATAATGAGGTTATTGATGGAGAAACTAATCATATTCAATGTATCGTGTTTCAAATGGGTGGACATAATAAAGAAACATATGAAGGATATGACTTGGTTGGTGTTGAGTGTAGATTGTTGGGTTATGAAGAAAATGTTGTTAAATTTAATGAATTAATTCCAAAGATATCTCGTATTTATTTGGATATTTATTTACCAAAGTCATCAACACCTACTCGATTAACATTTAAAATCAAACCTGAAATCCTCCATGTATATGGTCAAGCTAATGCTAATGTAGACCTCATTGGAGATAAAGATACCATTGAACGTATCGCTTGTTATTGGAAAGATAGCCATATTAACACTGATTCCAGACATATTGAACTATATCTTAGGAAAAGTATGACTGACCCGATTGAAGAAATAAATTGGAATCCACAAATAAATCCATTCGAATATATCATTAATCAACAATATTATGAAATATATCCTAATCCAAATGCAGCGACAACCCTCTACACTGATTACAATATATGCTCATCAAAAATCATTACAGCTGATAATATAACAACCATGAGGAGTGATTTAAATGTAGTTGCTAATAACTTTGATGTTTTATCTTATGATGTAGGTATATTAAGACTTGATGTGAATAAGTTACAAATGGAAATGCTAGAACAACAATATATAACTCAGCACCTTCAAGCAGATATGAAATCAGTAAAAATAATGAGTGGAATAACATTAGCATTTACTATAGGAACATTCTTATGGGATGTTGCAGGAACTCTTCTCAGTGATAAGGGAGTTAATTTAGGTCGAAGGGCAATACATGGTAATGACGATGTTTCCCATTATACATCCTTAGATGATTTATGTAGAGATTATGGAAGTACTGCACCTCAAAATGTTAGACTCGAAACTGCTGGAACAATTCAAAGGGTTGTAGGAAGTGTAGAAGATTCAGCAACAAGATTAAATGGATATTGGTCTCAGTTTCGAGAACTACTGAGGGATTTGGATCGTTGGGATGGAAATAATGCAATGGTTGATATTGTGTTTGAACAAATTGGAGATTTAACAAATACAATATATGAAGAATTTCCCAATGCTATTATGCCAGAATGGCTAAGAAGGTTGTTAAAAGAAAGAGGTATGAGAAGGTCAGTAGTTACACAAAGTGATACCCCTGAACCAGATTTAATCCCAAAGGTAATAGAATGGTGTGAAACTGATTACCAAAGACTTGATGACCCAGAGAAATTTGAAGATAATTGGATAAACCCTGAAAAGGCAGTATTATCTTTATCTGCTACTGTGGATGTATGTAATAGAATGAGAGAATCAATGAAATTACCAATTGGTATCTTAGCTCATGAATTATCATCAGTCAAAGAGAAAGCAAATAAGAAGCACCCATTGGATGATATTAATATGGATGAATATATTAAGAAGAGTGAGGTTGAAGAATTATTAAAGGCTTATGATAATAGGATAAAAGCACTTGAAGCTAAATGTGCTAACATCGAATGAGAAGTTTTATTTAACTAAAATGAGTGATACTACTACAAGATTTAAAGGAGATATACAGTTTAAGATAGGGGATGCTACTCGAAAAGGTAGCCAGTTATTAACCTTGGGTGACTTAGATAACTATGTACAGACAGGTCATTTATTTAATGAGGTCGAAGGTTTACCAGAAGTTGATATTAAAAATAAAAATATACAGTATGTATCATTTGAGTCTTCAACAACAACTTACAATATCCTTAAGTTTGTTAATTTGCCTGAAGACTTCATGAATAAGCTCAACGAAATAAAAACCCAGACTAATATATTTAAGGTTGTCTTGAGGAAGAATATAGTATATGATACAAGTGGTAATTTAGTTAAGGAGTTCTACATATATGTTAAGGATGGTCAAGTATATTCTCCTTTGATAACTAAAAGTAGTAATGGATGCAGTATAAATAATAGTACCATTATGGGATATATGAATATAGCTTTTGATAGTAAACTAGACTTCAACCCATATACCTTGTGGCTGAATGGGGAGTTGAGCATAATGAATGAATATATAACTGATTCTTTACAGACAGAGAAGGCAATAAAGTGTTCTATAATAAAAGCTGATAATGCATTAAGTTTACGTAAAAGCGATGTACTATACTTATATAAGCCTACATCAACTAGTCAGGTTGTGATAGATAACAAGAAATATTGGTTACTTCAATGGAACATAGATACTGGATATACTATACCTAATGACTTAGAGTTTAGGTTTAATGAGTATTGTTTTGGTAATAAGTGGTTTTTATCATGGGATGGTACAAAATGGGTAGGTGATAACATACAAGGTCATATCAATGGTAGATTAGTTAATGGATTAAATAAGGAGAATGAGTATGGTGAAGATGGTACCTACATACAAGTCAAGAGGAGTGAGAGGAACATGAAACTGATTAATAAGCCTAATGACTACTCTCCTGATAACCTACTACATTACATGATTCATGGAGGTAAGTGCAAAATAGACTGTTTTGTAAAATTAAAGACAGGGGAGATAGAACCTTTTTCGAAATATGGTCTAGGTTATCAAACAAGTCAAGGAGGTACGAAAGATGGATATGATATAGAAGCAATAAGGTGCTATAAGATGAATAATGCGACTAATAAATTAGAAACTAGTGCTATTGATGAACTCTACCTTGATATTACCCTTGAAGGTTCTAAAAATGCAAATAGGTTCTCAGTTCGACCTACTGGAAAAGAAGGCAATGGAGGAGACAAGGTATGGTTGTTCTTACATGGTGTACTTGATTCATGTGAACAGCTTGAATATACATATGCAGCTTCGACTACTAATGACTCAAGGGATATTAAGATATATTTAGCTGATGAATATGTTGACCCAATAGATGAGGTTCATTGGGATTCAACTACTAACCCATTCGAGTATATCATTAAGCAGCAATTTTATGAAGTATCCCCAAATCCTAATGGGGCAACAACCTTATATACTGATTATAATATTACCTCCTCTAAGATAATTACAGCTGATAATATTACTACTATGAGGAGTGATTTAAACTTAGTTACCAACAATGTAGATGTTATTAGCTATGATGTTAACGAAATGAACACTGTTATGGAAAGCTTAAAAGGTAGAGTATCAAGGACTGAACAAGTTACTCAACATCTGGAGGATGATGTAGATAATTTACGTATAGTCTCATGGACTGCATTAGCTTTTGGAGTTGCAGGTACTGCTGGATCAATAGGTTCTATTGGTATGCAGCTATTTCCAGATGGTATAAGCTTTCCTACCATAAAAGGTGGAGGATTCCTTAAAAGGTTATTCTCGCATAAGTCAACCAAAGGTATGAGTGATTTGGTTAGAAATAGCATTAACTTCATGTCAGGTACTACAGCAAGAAGCATAACCAAAGATATAACACCTATAATTACCTGGTGTGAGGAAGAGTATAAGCAACTTGATGAACTACCTTTTACTGATGAGAATGATAACCCTGATACTGGAACCTTGACATTAAGTGGTGCTATGGATATCAGCAATATGTTTAGGGATTCACTCAAGCCTTGTTTCAAGTTGTTAGCTGAGAAGGTCAATGAGCTAGAGGC
>CAJTRF010000064.1 GCA_910578525.1 uncultured Mycoplasmatales bacterium
AATGGAGTTCCATCAAAATTATCAGAAAAAATTTTTGAATGGGCTTCGTGATTTGATCATCAGTTGCTTATCATTCAAAACAGAAAAGCGTCAATCATTCTCAGAAATATTTGAAATCATGAAAACTAACAAATTATGATTTGTTTAATGACTGTAAAACTCAAAAATTGACGATCAAGCAACAATAAATAAAGGACATCATTGAAAAACGCGTCATGAAAATGGAAGCATTTGAATTCTAGCATCAATAAAATATCTACAATCTTCAACGCATCAAATTTTTTCTATTTTTTTTTCTTTCATTCAATTCTCATTGTCTTTGATATGTTCATCAATTTGTTCAACACTTAGTAAGATTATTATATTTAAGAGTGTTTCATAACATTTGACATCGATATTTAATAATTTTGAAAATTCATATATCATCATATCTGGTTTCGGTCGATTTTCTTCAAAAATATCATGTACATCATATCGTAAATTTGTGGTAATAACATTTTTTTTCATCATTCGTTGATTTTTCTTCTCATCTCGAGAATATAAATAAAGTGGGGTCTAACTAAGTTTAATAGTAAGCAGTAGTTAGTATTGAGTCACTTGGGATTCGTTAACTAAATTGGTTTGAAAAGTTGTCTATAAAATTTTGCTGGTATTAAAAATATATATTTGAAAAGCTATTGAAAATTATTTGGGCCAAATATTTTTGTCGAGTCTTACCTCCAAATCGCGAAGTCTCGACTCCTCCCTTCGGCCATAGTCGCTCAACGTTCACTAAGAGTATATGTAACAAAATTCGTTTTAATTCAATATTTTCTATGACATTCAACAAAATTATTCTATAATTTTTTGAGAATGATAATTGTTCATTCGCACAGAACAGGCAAATCCTAAGAACTTTTTGAAAGCTTCTTAAATAAAAAGTTTTCAAATTTTTTTTCAAGAAGCTTTCAAAAAGTTTTCAATAAATAAGCATCACAAATATTTTAGATGGAAGAAGTGTGCTTAGCATTTGATCACTCATTATTGAAAGATCAAGAAGCCCGTGGGAATGCTGAAAGTTTTATAGAAGAGCAAATCAATGAAAATGCTGATTTTTATCAAATATTATTTAATATTTTTAATTCATCAACAAACGCAAAACACAAGAAGCAATCACTAATTTATATGAAAATAATAATCTTAGATAATTTTAAATTTATCAAAAATTCGTTGCAACAGTTTTCAGAACAATTATACGAAATAATTTCAAATTCGCAAGATTCAGAATTTTTCGAATTAGAAGTTCAAATTGCGCTCAAAACAGCTCTCCTAATTTCTCTTGAAATCAAAGAGCCCTGGTCGTTATTAGAACAATTAATAGTTTTGTATAGAGAAAACGAGAATTTTTTTTCATTTTGCATCTACCTTTACTTTTTTTGTTTTAATGATCTAAATATTTCTAAATATTATAAAAAATTTTTCCGAGAAATTGAATGTGAAATTACTTTGTTAGGTCTCAAGCATGACAATGCAGAAGTTATAATAGCATCAGCAAGTCATATCATAACATGCATTTTGAACAGTAACGATGAAAGTGTTTTAAAGCAATATGAAGAACACTATGCAATTATCTTCGAACTGGCAGAAAATTCTGATTGTTTAG
The DNA here is from genome assembly GCA_910578525.1 of uncultured Mycoplasmatales bacterium. Taxonomy (GTDB): domain Bacteria; phylum Bacillota_I; class Bacilli_A; order Mycoplasmatales; family Mycoplasmoidaceae; genus Malacoplasma_A. Next base: position 1,643 of record CAJTRF010000064.1, read on the forward strand.
ACGAAGATGACTTTATTTTATTTTGGTCAAAAATCAAAAAAATACCTATAAATCATATAGAAAAGTTTTTTGATCTCGCAATATCGTTATTATCGAAAAATGAAAAATTGAATGAAAATCAAAAGATGGCATTATTAAGAGTTTTAATCAAAAATTGGCCAATCATCAAAGAACGTCATCAAAAAAATCTTGAAGATTTTATAAATCTCTATTTTGAATTGCAATCAAATATAGAAGATATTGATTACGACCCATCCATTTTTTCAAATTTTTCCAAGATCGATTTCAATGAATCATACGAACCTTTTATGAATAATATCCAAGAATTTTTGAAAGATGGTAACGAAATAATTCAATTCAAAGGACTTGTTATGCTTCGTGAATTTACTAGAGTTTTCTTCAGTAAATTCAATAGTGAAATTTCACAGTTTATTAATCTTTCATTAACAATTATTGAAAAAACAGTAGAACACTTTGATTGGGCAGCAGCTTTCATTTGTGAATATCTTGAGCATAATAAACTCAGTTATAAAAATGAAGAAATACTTCATGGTTTAGCTTATAAATGTATCATTAATTCTCAAGAAGAAATTATTAGTTATGATTCTTATTTAATATGTAAAAAATTGGAACCGAATCCAATATATTTTGATGAATTTATTGAAGCATTTATGTCAAACAAAATACAATTAGAAAAAGTTCCATTTGTGTTATGTTTATTAGTCAATTTATATTCACCAGAAAACAATTTGACTAACGAAAAGTATGAACCATTTATTGGTGCTCTTTGTGATTTAATTAATGAGCATTCAAAAGAATTTCAAGAAATATATAATGAATTTAATGAATTTAATGAATTTCTAAAGAAAATTAAAAAAAAAACAGAAGAAGAAGAAGAAGAAGAAGAATATGAGAAATTAATAAGGGATAAACTATATCAATCTGCTGTTCATCTTATTTCTATATCAAATATATTATTGCTATTTTCACTTTCAAATCCAAATAAATACTCAGAAAATATCAAATCAGCCATTCAATGTTTTATTGATTTTAGCTTAAATGATGAAGTTAGAGAAATAGGTAAAAAAAATACAGCAAATATTATTCCTGATATAAAAAATAATTTTACACAGATATTTAAAATCAACAAAATTATAATGATTGAATATTTGAAATATCAATATGAACAAATATCAAAAATTGAAGATATTGAAAAACTTAATCATATATTGATTGAATGCGAAGGTGATAATTTTGTAGCAACTAATAAATATGTTGAAAATTTTGTTGTCACTTATGAAAAAAATGAAGGGTATTCAAATATGGAAATAAATCAATTCATTATAGATGATTTATATTTTACAATTTTACCAATATCAAAATGGTTGTATAGAATTCAAGATGATGAAATTCAAAATAAATTTATCAAAACATTATATTTCTACGTAAAAATTTCTGGACGATCATATGAATTATTTATTTATTCAACAAAAATATTGAAAAGACTTGCTAAACCAGAAAGAATCAATTCAGAAAAATATAACCAAATGTGTTCAGGATTTAATAAAATGATGACTGATTTTTCAGAACGAAGTATACCAAAAATACAACCAATGACGTATTGTCAATGCTTCGAAGGCTTGGTTAATTTAATGATTTTTTTCATTCGAATGAAAAATGAATATGCACATACATTTCTAGAGAAATATATTTTCCCATTTTATGAAAAATACACAGAAACATCTGAAATTGATCTTTTAATTTTATTTACAAAAATGATTGATCTGAAATTTTATAATCCCAATGAAATCGATGCGATGAAACAAGTGATTGATAATATAATTGAACGAGGAAAAATATATTTAGATGTCAGACCTTATTTATTCAATTTAATTGCTAAAATAACCAAAATTGAACAAGAAAATGCATCGAAATATTTTCAATTTGGTCTTGAAACATTTGAAAAAGTGAAAGAAAAACCAATTTATTATAAAGTTAAAGCTTATTGTGCGTTCTTTTTGTTAACATGTTTCAATCAAGATTCAGAACAATTTAAAGAAGTTATTAATTTACTTCCTAACATTTTTTCAGTTTTCCCAACTATCAACATTATTAATGATTTATTTGAAGAAATAAAAATATTTATTGACAAAAATAAAAATTCATTTACTAAAGAAGTTTATGAATTACTTATCAGCACATTAACTAGATATTTATCATATCAAGAAAATGCACCACTTGTATTTAAATTCAATATTGATTTTCATAACGAATTAATTGAAATATTTGGAAAATTACTTGAAGTTTACTTTAATAAATTTGAACCAGGAAGTTTTGAAGAATTACTTCAAGAATGTCTACCAGAACAACCATCCTCTGTTCAATATATTTTATCATTACAAAAACAATGAGTAAAATTCATACATGAAAATATAATATAATAAATGTTGTTGAATATACCACAAAATACAAATAAAACTAATAATTTTATATAAATTAATTTGTATTACTTTTATTTTATATTATTTTTTCATTTGCTGTTTATTAAGTGTATAAATTTATTTTAAAATTTCAATTAATAAGATCAAGCAAGATCAAAATTGATTTTAATTAAAAAGTCACAAACGCAAAGTTAAACTATGTTTTTTACATAATAACCGAAGAATGCCTCGTGAATAACCGTCTAAGCCTCCTTCAACTATCTTGTATCAGTTTCGATTCCTATTAACATTGCCTTCACCTGTTGAATCTCCTCCTTTTGCTCCCACAAACTTCAAGTTCACTTATAGAATGCTTAAAAAAAGTTTATTCATTATTCATTGATCTACAATTCCAAGGAATTAAATGGATTCGAAATAATCAAGAGGTAAACATTAGAACAAATATCAATTTCATCATCTTTGACTTCTATTGGTGATCATGCTTTTAGTAGATGTTTTTCATTAACTCAATTATCAATTCCTTCTTTTGTAATTGAAATTGGATTTTCAAAAGGAGTAGGAACTCTTCTTTTCACAGCACCTGAACTTTTTGATAACAAAGATGATGATGAAATTAAAACAAATTATTACTAGCAAAGTCGATGTTTATTCATTCAGTATCATTCTCATTTTCATTGTAACTAATAAAATGCCACCAATTCAATTTAAAAAAAAAAAAGTTTTCAATGTAGTTCCATCAAAATTATCA
>CAJTRF010000065.1:0-2456 GCA_910578525.1 uncultured Mycoplasmatales bacterium
TTTATTTATTTATGAAAAACCAATAATCAAGTAGAATCATTAATGTTATCAAAGGATTGAATCCTTCATTTTCAGAAATAATATCATTGTAATCAATGTATTCTTCTTCCTCCTCTTCTTCTTCAGAAAAGTTTTGTTGAGGTTTTTGTTGTCCAGACATTTTAAAAAAATGAAATAATGAAGTGAAATAATAAATAGAAAAAGTTTAAAATTTTTTATTCATTAGCTTTCATATTTGAAATAATCATTGACATCATAAGGTCAAATTCTTCTGAAGTAATGAAATCTTCTTCTTCATCTTCTTCTTCTATTTCTTCGGTTTCTTCTTCCTCCTCATCTTCTTCAAATTCTTCTTCTTCAACATCTTCCTCATATTCAAACTCTTGAGCAAAAGTCATTAAAAAAAGTGAAGTGATAAAATTTTTTATTCAATCCCTTTTAATTTTTTCAAAATCTAAAACATTTTCTTTCCAACATAAAAATAAACTATCAATTTCTGGTTCTTTAATTAACAATTCTTTTTTTGTTAAATTTGTTCCAAAGAATTGATTGTATAAATCAGTCAATTCAATAAGTGAATATGTACCAAAAGGTAAGGAATCATAGAAATCTTTGAAATTGTTTTCAGACATTTTAGGTAAAATAAAAGTGAAGTCATTAAATTAAAATTTTATCGGAACAATGATTTCTAATATATGTTCTTATTAAATATATCATTTTATTCAAATCTCCTTGATAATATTCATTTCCAATTATTTCTAAACCATCTTTTGTATAAGCTTTTGAAAATTCTTCATCAAAAATTTTAATTAATTGATTTTCAATTTCAATTGAATTTATAACGGGTTCAATTAATAAAATCTCAGAATCTTTTGGATAATTATTCATTCTAATTTTAATTGAATTATTTGTTCGTCCAATTTTATAAATATTTTGATTAGAATATACAAATTCTCTTTCTCTAATTAAATAAATAAATTCCATTTTATAACGTGATAAAAAAAATTTTTGAGAAAAAAAGTTAAGTGTTGGAATAAAATTTTTTATTCAAGGGTTATTTGGTTCTTCATTTGTTTCTTTAAAATTTGAATTTTTGTTAATAAATGTTGAAATTAAAACCATAATTTCATTAATTTGTTGTTCAATATGTACACATCTTTCTTTCAAACTATAGATTTCTTTCCAAATCTTTTCAATTTCAACTTCACTCATTATTTTTCAGTGAAGTGATTAGTTCAGTTCACTTTGAAAAATGTCAAATAATCAATTGAAAATTTGGTTTTCTAAAATTTTGGAAGAAGAAGAAGAATCAAATGATTCTGATGTTGTTTACTTGGGAACTAATTTAGAAAGAAAAAGTCCATCTTTCATTGATGTTTTATTGTATCCAAAATTACAACCAATTGAAAAATTGAAAAGTTTGGTTGAATATTCTTCTTGGGTTCTATTAGTTCCTTTACCAGAAAAAATGGAAAGAGAAGAATTAATTAAATGGATTCAAAAAAATGAACTCGATATACTGAAAATAATTTAATAAACCTTCCTTCTTAAATTATGCATTGTATTTAATTTTGATTTTATTCTATTCATAATTATTTGAATTTCTTCAATATCTTTAATTATTTCATTTTCTAAAGTTAATTCATTATGAATAAAATTCAATGCTAATAATTTCAATTCATTGTTATCATCAACTTTATTGAGATAAATATTGGTCATTTGTTTTCTAATCTTATTCCAATATTGTTTATTTTTGGTTTCAAAATTATTTAAAGAAGTTTGTAAAGAATTCATTTTGGACCAAATTAAAAATTAATTCAATTTTTTTATCGAAATAAAAAAAGATGTCTACAAGGACCAAAAGAACAAATAAAAAACAAACAGTGAGTGAAACTGTTGAAAAAGTTGAACCCCAAAATGTGGGTGAAAATATTGAAAAAGTGGAATCGGAAAAGCAAACAAAGAAAAAAATTGTTAGAGAACCGATTAGAAAAAATCCTCCATTGCCTTTTCAAAACAATAAATCTAAGGGAAAACATAAATTCTTAAAATTAATTGAAAGTATTAAAGATAGTGAAAATAAAACGTTTATTGATTTATTTGGCGGTTCATTCTTTTTGAGTTATTTAGTTCATCAAGTTCATCCAAAAAGTAAAATTATTTGTAATGATTTTGAAAACTATAAAGAACGATTAGATAAAATTCCTGAAACGAATAAATTAATTGAATTAATTCGACCGTTAATTAATGAAAATTATAATAAAATTTTATCTGAAGAAACTAAAAAGAAAATTGATGAATTATTGAATAATTATAAAGGTTATATTGATTTATATACATTATCAAATTGTTTATTATTTGCACCTCATATTTCAAAAGATTTAGAAGATTTAAATAAACGACCATATTGTAATAGAATTCCTAAAGAAAATTACGATGAAAATATTGAAAAATAT
>CAJTRF010000065.1:2555-4729 GCA_910578525.1 uncultured Mycoplasmatales bacterium
GACCATATTGTAATAGAATTCCTAAAGAAAATTACGATGAAAATATTGAAAAATATTTAGAAGGAATTGAATTAGTTTCAAAAGATTGGAAAGAATTATATGATGAATATAAAGAAAAAGATAATATTGTATTTATAATTGACCCACCAATTGTTTCAGTAGATAAAAATTGGACATATTCAAATAATTTAGATTTAATTGAAATTTTGAATGAGTCTGAATATTTATTATTTACAACAATATCTTCTGGAATAACTGAAATTATTAATTTCTTTAAACAAAAAGGAATTCCATTAACAAAATGTGAAATTTTACCTTATAGAATGAAAAAATTTAGTACAATTGAAGAAATTATTTTATATCATTTTAAATGAATAATGAAAAAGAATTCGAAGAATACCGTAGAAAAGAATGGAAATTTGAAGATATAAAAAGAAAAAAGAAGAAAAAAATAATTAAAAAGTAAAGAAAAATGTTTATTTATTTAATTTCTGATTTTGAATCTTCTTCTTCTTCTTCCTCTTCTTCTTCAGAGAATTGTATAGGTTCTTGGAAATCATTGTTTGAATTTGATGATTCAATTTTTGATATCTTCTCTTCAATTTCTTTGAGATATTCTTTTCGACTCATTACTTTTGGGTGTTTGTAATCTTTAATCATCTCATGCCTATCAAGTTGATAAACTTTGACTGTATCTCCAATAATTTCTGCTATTCGAACAACTCTATTCGAATTTTTCTTTTCGGTCTGAACTTTTTTGGACAACATTGAACAAATGAAATGAATTGAAAATATTGAAAAAGTGAAAATAGTTGATTTTTTTAATTATTTAATTGAAAAAGTGAGATGGTTCAAAATTTTCTCTCAAAAATGGTGGGTGAAAATATTCAAAAAGTTAAGATGGTTGTAAAAACAAATTTTCTAACGAATTTCTATATTCTTTTATTTTTTTACTTTCTTCTTTCAATAAATTAATATTATTTCTAATATTTTTATATTCGATTATTAAATTATTTAATTCAATCATAGAATTTTGATAGTCTTCTGAATTATTATCTGCTTTCAAAAGTTTTTCGAAAATTTTATTTTTAGCTTTTTCAAATTCTGATTTTAAATAATCTAAATCATTATTAATTGCATTAATTGTTTGGTTCATCATTTTATTTTTGTAGAGTTATTAAAAATTTCAATTCATTTTTCAATTATCATGATTTTTGGAATAAACTAATTGAAAACCAAAATGATTGGAATCTTTTTGCTCCAAATTCTGCAAACAAATAAATCCAGATTTAAATAAATAATTCTTTATTCATTTTCAATGTATTTTTGAAATCTTTCAATTATTTCAAGAGTTTGTTTTTTAGTTTCAAGCCATTCGTTAAGAGCTGAATCAAAATTATTTTTAATTAATGGCTTTTCATCAATTAGGTCTTGAATTTTCTTTTCAATTTCAAAAATTTTGGGACCAATATCTTCATCATTTTCTTTCTCATGAAGTGCTTGTAATTCAATGAGGTCTTGTTTTGCATGCATCAATTCAAAATCATTTTCAATGAGCTTTATTTTTTCAGATGAAAGGTAAATTGATTTCCATTTGAGATTTTTAAGTGCTTCTTCTAAAAGTTCTAGACGCTTTTCAACTAAATGAGTTGCCATTTCAGTTGCAAGTCTTCTTATTTCAGAGAACATTAAAAGTGAACTAAAATTTTAGCCGTTTATTTTCACATCATCACTTCATTTAAAATGAGTACCGTTCAAGAACAAGTTGAAAAGAATCAACAAGACATCTTGTATTTGTTCACAACATTGAATCTATGTCAAAAAGTCATGTACAAACAAGAAAAGGAAATCAAAAAGTTGAAAGACGAACTTAAAACTGCAAATGAAAAGATTCAAGAATTAATGAATCAACTTAAAAATTCTCAATCCTAAATAAAAATTTTTTAATTTAAATGAATTTTGTTTTTATTTATTTAAAAATAAATATATAATTGAATTAGTTCATAAAGATGAACATTCAACCAATTGAGCATTGAATCAAAATCTTTTTTATCTTCATCTGGAACATCAATTTCTAAATCAATTTCAGCATTTTCAATGATTCTTAATAAAACCTTTTCATTAAGTTCTTCAAAATATAAAATGAAAAATTGATAAGCAAGAGTATCAGTCAT
>CAJTRF010000066.1 GCA_910578525.1 uncultured Mycoplasmatales bacterium
AGATAAAATAGTTATGGAAAACTCAATTGACCCTCAAAAAATGGTTCAATTTAATTGTTTGTACAATAAAGATGAAATCAAAACACTAATTGGAACAGATGGTTTCACTCCAGAAGAATTTATGAATTTACCTATTTCAAGTGGATACAAATTGTGGAGATTCAATGATGAAAACTCAAATACAGTTTCAAATGATGGTTATTGTACAACTTATAAAAAATTATTCGAGTTATTAAATAAAAGCACCACTAATTTAAATTCATTGTTAAATAAATTAGGAACCAATATCACTTTACTTCAAAATAGTTCATTACAAATAATTGGTTCAGAAGAGGAAGAAGATGTTTCAACTTATAAAAATCTCATTTCAGCTCTTAAAATTAATAATGAAAATCTTTCTGGTATAATTAATAATATTTATGAAATTATTGCTTCAATTAATTCATTTTCAGTTGATGAATTTTTAAAAACAACTCTTCAAAAAGATGAACAAATGACATCAATTCAATTAAACACTCAAACAAATAATTATGAATCAAAACAAGTATCAATAACAAAATACCAAGAATTGATTTCAGAATTGGAAAAGCTAACAATTTGTCTCACACAAATTTTAATTGTTGAACCAAATAATGATTTGAAATACATTAAAGAAACAAAAACTGCTGATGAAAGACAATATAATTATTCTTATTCATCTGAATCACAACACATTGATACATTTAGTGAACTTATCAATAAACTGAATACATCAACTGAAAACATTGAAAAATGGATTACAAAAATAGAACAAATCAATACAAGTGGTTTCAATCCTGATTCAACAATTTCATTGAATACTTTAAAATATGTTGATAACACAAATGCAATTAAAGAAATGAGACCAACAACATTAAATAATTTGATAACCAAATTAAGTGAAAACAATAATAATATTCATTCGTTGTTAAATTCAAAAGATGATTTCAATGATTATTTGAATAAATTAGAGGAAATGGAGTTATTGGTTTGTTTAAAGAAAGGTGATGAATTTGTTTTCCAGAAAATCAAGGTCCATAATGAAAAATCAACTAATATACCAATTGATGCACTTGTTGAATCAGTTATTGAAGGTCAATTTGTTGATAAAAATAATGTTGTGAAATTAGATTTAAAAAATTTAGCAGATATTAATGAATTAGAAAAAAATAATGTAGCAATTAATTTATCATTAATTGAATCAATTCATGTTGTATTCAATACTTATAAATCATTATTTAATGTCATAAAACACTTCTTTTTGGTTATAAATAGTTCAATTTTAAATCCTGGAATTCATTTTGCAGCTAATTTATCAAAATTTTTATGGAATAATTTAATTACACCTGGATTCAAATATGGAATCGATGAATATGGAAAAATAAAGAAATATATTATTAATTGGGGTAATGAAAATGAATTTCTTCCAACACCACCACAAGAAGATGATTCAGAAATATTAAAATTTTTGAAAGACAAAACAATAAAGACAGAAGAAATTATTATTAATACTTGGAATGGATTAACTAATTTTTTTAAAAGTTGTCCTCCTCTATTTTATGTGGCTTATGGAAGCATTATTGCTGAAATTATTATTCTATCAAGTGATTGTGTAGGTAATACGGAATTATTAGAAGATGATTTACCTGAAGGATTAGAAGAAATATTCACTCCTAATAAATATTCAATTGTTGATGTCCTTTATAAATTAATACGCAAATTAAACAATCATATTAAAAATCATCCATCATCAGGTGATTCTAATTTTACGATTAAAAACGGAGGACCTGATTTTTGGATTAAAAATGAGAATATAATTGTTGATAAACAATTAATCAACAATATCAATTACAATATTATGAAGATAAAAATAAATGATTCATCGATTGAACAAAAATTAAAATCAATTAATGGTGATATCTTTAAAATTATTTTAAGAAAAGATGTTATTTATGATACATATGGACGTTATATCAAAGAATTTTTCATTAAAGGAAACAATGGAAAAATAAGTTGTCCAATAATCTCTTTTGACTCAACAACAAAAGGTTGCATTATTGAATCATCAAATGAAGCTACCACAAATGAATTTTATATTGCTTTTGATGATAGATTGACTTTCATTCCATATTCTTTATGGAATAATGGTGATTTAAGTATTATAAGTATGTGGAATCAAGATGCTTTAGTTTCAAATCAACCAGTCATTAAATGTGATATAATTGAAGCTGAAAATGCATTGAAATTACATAAATCAGATGTTCATTATTTCTATAAACCTTCAATTATTTCAGAAGATGATGATTATTATAAAATGATATTTGAGGTTCCATCAGATTATGTTATTCCTTTGAATTTAACTTTTTCTTTCAAAGAATATTGTTTTGGTAATAAATGGGATTTGATTTGGAATGGAAATCAATGGGATGGAAATAATATTCAAGGTAAATCAAATAGTAAAGTTATTGAAAAATGCAAAATGAGAAGCGACAAAAACCATTATGGTGCTGTTGGTTGTTATGTTATGATGAAAAGGAGTGAATGGAATGAAAAATTTGTTCCAGAATGGGATGAACCATATGAAAATAAAGGAGGACTGATGATGAGATTTATTCATAGTTGTTCAAAAAATGGAAACATAGTTGATAAAATTTTATTCAAAGATGGAACATTATGTGAAAATGCATATGAGGAATATGGTTTAACTCTTGGATGGAGCGATAATAATCAAGACAAATATGATGGATATGATTTGATTAAAGTTGGTGGAACAATTTATGAATACTCAAAAAATAAGAATAAAATAAAGATAGAGGATATTGATTTGATTTATAAGGATTTAATACCTCCAAATTGTAATATAGCTAACAGATTATCTTTCAGATTAGGTTCAACGAAAATTCATGAAGATAAAATTGGAGATGGTGGTTGTTTAGATTTAGTTGGGGTATTAGATACTATTGAAAAAGTTGTTTTTCGTTATGAAGATTCAAAAATAGATACAACAAAGAAAGATATTGAATTATATTTGAAAAAGGATATGGTTGATTCAGTTGATGAAGTTAATTGGGATGGAATTACAAATCCATTCAAATACATAATTCAACAACAATTCTATGAAATAACACCTAATCCAAATGCTGCAACAACTTTGTATACTGATTTCAATATAACTAGTTCAAAAATCATTACAGCAGATAACATAACAACAATGAGAAGTGATTTAAATATGGTTTCAAATAATTTAGATGTTGTTTCATATGATTTAAACGAAATGAATCATAGAGTTAATGTTTTGGACTCAGAAATGGTGCAAGTAAAAGACATAACAAAACATTTGGAGCATGATGTTAAAAATCTTCGAATTGTTTCTTATACAGCTCTTGCATTTGGAATTGCAGGAACAATTGGTTCGGCAGCTTCAATTGGAATGCAATTGTTTCCAAATGGTATTTCATTGATTTCTAATTCAATATCTAGTTTCTTTAGAGGAATGTTTAGTAAAATTCGGGTTGCAGGACAACCAAATTGGACAAGATTACAAATGCTTTTAGGAAACATAGCTGTAAGAAGCATATCTACAGACTTAAATCCAATTATTGAATGGTGTAATTCAGAATACAAACAATTAGATGATATCACTTTTGAAAATGAAGATGAAAATCCAAATCAATATTCATTATCTGTTGAGGCAACATATGAAGTTTGCAATCAATTTCGTGAAACATTAAAGCCAGCATTTAAATTGCTAGCAACAAAAATCAATGAATTAGCATCAAATGAATATATTTCTAAGAATGATTTAATTAGAAGTGATACAATTGATATTGTTAGTGAAAAGGTTAATAATGAAATTCATTTAAAGGCAGAAGATGTTATAACAGATGGAAAAATTGTTGTTCGTTTATTGATTCAAAATGTTAGTGAAGCAAATGATATTGATTATGTTGAACATATTTTAACAATTAATATTAATGATGGGGTTATTGAATACCAAGGAGATAATGATTTTCCTACTTGTTCCATGAATGATAAAACAATAATTATATCAAATCCAAATAAATTAAGAATAAGCGGAATACAAATTAAAGAAAATACAGCTAAAAGAAATATGAAATTTGATGTCAATGATTTTGCTTATACTTGTGATATTGATGCTTTACATAAAAAGATTGATTCAATATTTGAACAAAGTCATTCAAATAACGAATCGATAGCAAAAATAATGAATACATATCCAACTGTTGATGAAACAAATGAAGCATTAGAACAATTGAAAGAAACAATGATAGATAAAGAAAATTTGTATACTTCAGATAAAATTATTTTAGATTCAGAAGGATTTATATCTTTTGATACAACTTTAAATGATTCAAATGATGAAACAATTATGACTTCAAAATCAACATCAAAATTATTAAAAGCTATTAATAGTTATTTAAATAAGAAATTTGTTGATTTTTATGATGCAATTGATGACCATGATATTTGGATTTCAGAAGCTGAAGGAAAATATGCATTGAAGAGTGAAATTCCAGAAATTATTGAGGGACAAACAACGATTCAATTCAAAATTGAAAATAATACAATTCCTGATTTGAATTATGACACATATCATGAAATGATTGAGCAATATGGGTTGGATATTGTTTCATCAAACAATTTTTATACAGGTCATTATGTTCACGTAGATTATTCATACAATG
>CAJTRF010000067.1 GCA_910578525.1 uncultured Mycoplasmatales bacterium
CTCGTTTTTTTTTTTTTTTTTACAACAAAGTTATATTTGCTTAATAAAACACATTGAAATAAATAATTAGCACTTTAATGTGAGGAGTGCTAATTTTGTGTTATAATATTGTTGTTAATAAAGCAAGGAGAATATTATGGACTTTAATTTTACACCAGGTGATAACAACCAAAACCCATTACAACAATTTGGTAGAAATCTAACACAGGATGCTAAAGATAATAAATTAGATCCTGTAATTGGGCGTGATGATGAAATCAGAAGACTAATCGAAATCATGTCACGTAAATCTAAAAATAACCCTGTTCTTATTGGAGAACCAGGTGTTGGTAAAACTGCAATTGTTGAAGGATTAGCTCAACGTATTATTAATAATGATGTTCCAGAAGAGTTAGCTAACAAAACTATTATTGAATTATCATTACCTTCATTAATAGCAGGAGCTAGCTATCAAGGACAATTTGAGCAACGTATTAACTCAGTTATAAAAGCTGTAAAAGATAATGGGAACATTATCTTGTTCATCGATGAATTACACCAATTAGTAGGTGCTGGACGAACAGGTCAAGGTGGAATGGATGCTGCCAATATTTTTAAACCAATGATGGCTCGTGGAGAAATTAAAATTATTGGAGCTACTACATTAAATGAATATCGTCAATACATTGAAAAAGATGCAGCTCTTGAACGCAGATTACAAAAAATCTATGTTAAAGAACCATCTAAACAAGAAGCTATTACTATCATGAGAGGATTAAAAGATAGATGAGAATTATTCCATAAAGTAAAAATTCATGACTCTGCTTTGGTAGCTGCTGTTAATCTTTCTGATAGATATATCTCTGATAGATATCTTCCTGATAAAGCGATTGATTTAATTGATGAAGCAGCTGCTAAAGTGAAAACTGAAATTCACTCATTGCCACCTGAATTAGATCGAATAAACAGACAAATCATTCACGTCGAAACTGAACGTGCTGCTTTATTAAACGAAACTGATGATAAATCTAAAAAAAGATTGGTTTCAATAGAAAAAGAATTGCAAGACTTAAAAAAATCTCAAGAAAAAGAAAACAAAAAATGACAAAAACAAAAGTCTGAACATGATCAATTAAATAATTTAAAAAAAGACTTGGAAACTTTTAAATCAAAGATTGATAGATATCAATCTGATGGAGAATTTGAAAAAGCATCAAAATTACTTTACGAAACTATTCCTGCTACTCAAAAAAAGATTGATGATTTAGAACAAAAGATTAATAGTGATCCAGATTCTTATATTTCTGATTCTGTAACAGCAAATGAAATATCAGAAGTTATATCTAAAGCTACTGGTATTCCATTAAACAAAATCATGGAATCTGAAAAGAATAAATTAGTCAATTTAAAACCAGAATTAGAAAAATACGTTAAAGGACAAGATGAAGCAATCACATTAGTCTCTAATGCAATTCTAAGAGGACGTGTAGGAATTAACGATCCAAATCATCCTATTGGTTCATTTCTATTTATGGGACCAACAGGTGTTGGTAAGACAGAACTTGCCAAGTCATTAGCTCGTGCGTTATTTGATAGTGAAAAATCAATGATTAGATTTGATATGAGTGAATACATGGAAAAACATTCAGTTTCAAAATTAATTGGAGCACCTCCAGGTTATGTAGGCTATGAACAAGCTGGAGAATTAACTGAAGCAATCAGACGTAGACCTTATTCGGTTATTTTATTTGATGAAATAGAAAAAGCACACCCAGATGTATTAAACTTGTTATTACAAGTTTTAGATGATGGCGAATTAACTGACTCACAAGGTAGAAAAGTAAACTTTAAAAATACAATCATCATCTTAACAAGTAACATCGGAGGTGCTGAAGTTCTAAACGATAAAAAAGATAAAGCTATTGAAGAATTAAAGAAAGCTTTAAGACCTGAATTTATTAACAGAATTGATGAAATAATCATCTTTAATAAATTATCAGAATCTGTTGTAGAAAAGATTGTAAACAAATTATTAAATGAATTGTCTTACAGATTAAAACAAAATGACATTTTAATAAGTTTTGATAAATCTACTATTACTAAGATTAAAAAAGAATCTTATGAACCACTATATGGTGCTAGACCAATTAAACGTTATATTCAAAAGAATATTGAAAACTTCTTAGCATCAGAAATAGTAGAAAACAAAATTAAGAAAAACACTAAATATTCTATTAAAGTTGTGGATAACAAATTCAAATTAGTTAATGATAAGAATTAGCACTTTATTATCTTAATTGCTAAATTATCTTTATAATAATATATTATTATGGCTAGTAATAAAAGAGACTACTATGAGGTATTAGGTATTTCTAAAAACGCTACTGCTGATGAAATCAAGCGTGCTTTTAGAAAGCTTGCTATGAAATACCATCCAGACCGTAATAAAGCCCCTGATGCTGAAGCTAAATTCAAAGAAATCAATGAAGCTTATGAAGTTTTAAGTGATGAACAAAAACGTAAAACTTATGATCAATTTGGTTTTGATGGTTTAAATTCTCAAGGTTTTAGCGGGGGTGATCCTTTTGATATCTTCAATCAATTCTTTGGTGGTAGAGGCAACGCCTCTAATGTTCACTTTAGTTTCGGTGGAGATGAAGACGGTAGTCCTTTTGATGATATCTTTGGTAATATTTTTGGAGGCAATCGTTCTTCTAGAACCAGAAGCAATAGAAACGCTGAAGAACAATTGTATGACATCAATATTAAAGCAAGATTTGGCATTACATTTTTAGAATCAATTTTAGGTTGTCATAAAAAAATTAAATTTAAAATTAAAAAGACTTGTCCTGAATGTAATGGTACAGGTGCAAGTAATGAACCAGGAGCAACAGAAGTATGTGATATGTGTCATGGATCTGGAATGGTTATTAAACAACAACGTACCCCTTTTGGTGTAATGCAAACTCAAGGAGTTTGTCCAAAATGTCACGGACAAGGTAAAATTATCCATAAGAAATGTAACACTTGTGGTGGAGCAAGATATTTAGAAGCTGAAAAAGAAATTGAATTTGATATAGAACCAGGTATCATTAATGGAGAAACAATCGTCTTCAAAGGACATGGTAACTCTATTAAGACTAGAACAGGAGATTTATATTTAACTATTTTTGTTCAAGACTCTAAAGTCTTTCAAAGACAAAAAAATATTATTTATACTAGTGTCTTGGTAGATCCTATGAAAGCCATTGTAGGAGGCAACATTAAAGTTAATACTCCTTATGGAATTAAAGAAATTCAATTAAGACCTGGAACAAAGAACAATGAACAAATAACTCTTAACGGTTTTGGTATTAAATCAACTAAGAAAGGTTTATTCAATAGAAACAATGGTGATCTTGTGGTTAATATTGTTTATGCTTCTCCAAATAAATATTCTTCAGATCAAATTAAAGAGTTAAAAAAACTAGCAAATATCGATAATCCTGAAGTAGAAAAATATTACAAACATGTTGAAAAGGAGTTAGAAAATGAGTAAAGATAAAAAAATAGAAGAACAAAAACAAGAGTCAAAAATTGAAGAATCAAAAAAAGAAAATGAAGATAAGATTTTAATTGAACAATTAAAATCAGAAGTTTCTTCTCTTCAAAAAAAAGTTAATTCTTATGAAGCACAAATTGATGAGATAAACAAAGAATATGTTGCTAAACTTACTGAGAAAGCTAAACAAGCTTCATTATTGATCGAACAGCAAACTAATGAAATCAAACAAAAACTTCAAACAGAATTTACTAATAAAGCAAAGTATGCTACAGAATCAATCGCTATAGAAATTGTTAATGTTACTAATCAATTTGAAATTGCATTATCTCACACTCCTAATGATCCTAAAATTCAAAATTATCAAAAAGGGTTTAACATGTTTTTAACAATGTTAAAAACAATTCTTAACAATATTAATGTTACTGAAATAGAAGCCAATGTTAATGATGAATTTAACCCTAATACTATGGAATGTTTTGAAGTAGAAAATAATCCAAATATTAATGATAACCATATCGTTAAAATTATTAAAAAAGGTTACAAATTACACGATCGAGTTATTGTACCTACATTAGTAATAGTTTCTAAAAAATAATTCACTAATTCTTTATAGGCTTAAAAAAACCAAAGATCTATCAAATAATTTATAAAAAACAAGAAATGACTTACTTTTTTAATATTAAACCAATTTATGCTGCTCTTCAACCACCACTACTTGGGAAGTCACCTTTAGTTTTAATTCATTCTAATAATTGTTGAGAAGAAGCAATTGAAGTATTTAAAGAAGTGACTGTTCCTGTTGAAGAAATGTCTGCAAACGCTCGTGAAGCAATATAAATAGAAGTTTGATAATCGCTAGGTAAATCTCAAATAATATTATCTAGAATTGAACATTCATTAAAAGCCATAGCATGAATTTCTTTAATTTGGTTCATTATTGTTATTGATGTTAATGATCTGCATCTGTAAAACACACCTTGACTAATTATTTCTAAACCATTGCACTTTGATAAATCAGCT
>CAJTRF010000068.1 GCA_910578525.1 uncultured Mycoplasmatales bacterium
TGGATTTAATCAAACTAAATCTTTTACTGATTCATCCAAGTTCACATCTTCTCAAGCATTCTCTGATTCAAATGGATTTAATCAAACTGAATCTTTTACTGATTCAATTAAATTCTCAAGTTCTCAAGCATTTACTGAATCTGATGGATTTAATCAAACTAAATCTTTTACTGATTCTAATCATTTCAGTCAAACTGATTCATTCAGCAATTCTCAATCATTCAGTGAATCTGATAAGTTTAGTTATTCATCAAAATTTACTAATTCTGATTCATTTATTTATTCAGATAAATTTACATTTTCAATTATATTCACAGCTTCTCAATCATTTGCTGATTTTACTAATACTGATGCATTTACTGAATCATCAAAATTCAGTGATACTTTTTATTTCAGTTATTCATCAAGATTTTCACCTTCTAATCAATTTAGTAATTCATATTTATTTACAGGTTCAAACGAATTCTCAAAGGACATTCTTCCGAGTAATATCAAAAATAGACCTACAATGAAACCAATTGAAATGCCAGATAGAAGTCCTTTCCAAACACCTTCTTTCAATCCAACTAACGGGGAATCAACAATTTCCAAACAAACTGTTATTGAAATGATTGATAATGAAACTGCTGATAATTTAATCATTTCCAATATTATAAAAAATGAAATTGAAAGAAAATCATCACATACAATTATTATTTCAATAACTACTAGTTTAATTGGAATACTTATATTAATAGTTATTATTATAATTATAGTATTATCTAGATCGAAAAAAATTAGAGTTATTTCAAAAGATAATTCTGATGTTATTTTTCAAAATGAACCAATATCAATAATTCAAGAAAATCCTTTATATAATAACAATATATTATCTGATCCATTTGATGTTTCTATTGAGGAAAATATATAAATATTATTTTTTAATTTTTTTAAATGAATGATGAAAAAATTTATAGTGAACCTGCTTCAAAATTATTAAAAAAGATGGAAGATAAATTATATAGAACACGTAAAGATAAACCTGATAAAGCAACCTTTGAACAATTTCAAAATGATGAGTTGGCAAATTATATAACTTATGATGAATTAGTTTTAATATATCAAGATTATGAATCTTATTATGATGAGTTTATGGAAAGCTTAAAAGATATATGGACTCCTGATAAAACAGATAAAAACAAAGATGATGATTTTGCATATAAATTACATGAATATGTTATTAATCATGCAAGTGATAGAAGAGTATTATCAAAGAAAGATTTTAAAAAATTAACTAGATATTGGAAAGAAGGTAGAAAAGAAAAAACAATGGATGAATGGTATGATATTTATTATAGAACATTGCATGAAGCTTTACCAGGTTTAACAGTTAATTTTGTTAGTGATGATAAAGATATTTCTTATATGGTCTATAGAAGTCCAAACAAGAGAAAGAAGTTATATAAATTTGGATTACCTTATACAGGTGATAAAAGTATTGATGATGATAATGCTCATTTAATGGATAAATATATTGATGAACAAAAAGAAAAAGAAGACTATGAACCTCGTTCATTTCCAACTAGAGAGAACCGAAAATATTATTTACATAAATGGGGTAAACCTAATACATATATGATTGATATTATGTTTTCAGGTAAATTTGCTTATTTAGTTGCAATAAACATTAATACACGTTATTTGTATGTATCTTTATTAAATAAAGAATTACCTTTTAATGGGAATGCTAATCAAATGAAAAGTGTTAGTAATTTAAGTAAAAGAAGTTCTGATAATTTTATAGCTGCTTTAAAGAGATTAAAGGATCAAGGTATGGTTCCTGATATCCTAACAGGTGATGGGGAAGGATGTTTTAATTCACATTTAACTCAAGAATATTATAATGATCCAAAGAATAATATAAAATTCATACCAATTGAGAGAATGTTCAAAGGTGTTTATCCTGATTTTATGGATAAGGAACAGAATACTGGTACACAACCTTTACATAGTTCATTAGGTATTGTAGATAGAGTTATAAGAACTTTAAGAGATATGGCCTATAACATTGAAATAGGTATTATTAATCCAGATAAAATGAATCAATTAGTTGAATTATATAATAATGCACCTCATAAAACATTATCGATTTATGCAGGTGAAGAAGTTAGTCCAATTATGGTTCATAATGATCCAGAATTAGAAAAGTTTATTGTTAGAAGAATTTGTCAGGAAAACTATAATGTTAAACAAAAATTTGGATATCAGTTAGATATAGGTTCAATTGTAAAAGTTTACAATGATACTGATAAATTCCAGAAAAGACGTTCACTTATTCAACCTGGTAATTATATGATAACAGATTATTATAATGGATTATATACAGTTGATAAAGTTGAAGATAATGGTGATATAAATTATAGTATGACTCAAAGATTACCAAGAAGTAGAATTACATTATCTAATGAAAAAGTTAGATCTAAAATTTAAAAAATTGTTTATTTAATCATCCTTCACGCATCACATATTTATTATCAAATTTATTATGCTTTAATATGTTTTCAGTTAAGTAAGTTGCATATTCATGCTTCAAAGAATTTTTGGCCAATTTATAACATATAATAATATCTTGATACATTTGAATTTCTCGTTCGAGTTTTATTGGCATTGTTTTTTCATTATACATTTCTAAAAGTTTTTCTAATTCTGATTCATAATGACTTTTCTTTTGATTTACTTCATCTAGCTTTTTTAATATTTTGGATTCTGTACTATTTAATGAACTGTATTTATTACGTAAATAGTTCAATATACAATCCTTATAATTACTTTGTAAATTTATAATAACTTCTTCATAACAATCAATTTTATCTTTAAGATCTAATATCTGTTTATCAAGCTTAGCTGTTTCCCCATATATTGAATATATTCTCTTGAGCTTTGCTAATTCAAATTCAAAATGATTTTTCTTTCCATGTACTTCATCCAACTTTTTTGAAATATTTAGCATTTCTTCTTCATATTCTTTTAATATCCGCTCATAATAATCATCATGTGATTTCCCAAGCATGAGCAATATAACCCAGAACATTAATGAAAAATGATATGAACATTTATGTAAAATTTTATTCTCAAAATCTAGTCAGGAAAATTTTAAAAAAAGTCAGAAATTTTGTATGATAATCATGAAGATTTTAGAAAAGTCAGATAAATTTTATAAGTGGTCAGATAAAATTTTAAAAAAAAGTCAGGAAACTTATCTTTCATTTTCAACTATCCTTTGACGAACTGACCCATTATTATTTGGAATTCGTCTTTCAGTTTCAACAATTCTTTGACCAATTAAACTTGGATCAATTTGAGGTGGATTTTGAATACCAGCACGTGCCTCATTTCTAATCCATTGAAAATTGCTCATTGTTTTTATTTTTCCATCTATTTTTTTCAAAAAAGTTCCAAATGCCATATATTTTATATATTTAATAAAAAATGATATGAACATTTATGTAAAATTTTTTTGGCAAACAAAATTTTAATTGTGAAGAACTTCCCTTTTTATAATTGGTCAGATAAAATTTTTTAAAAATATAATAAAGATGCAGTTAAAAGTAATTATGATTTATTTAGTAGTTTTCATCTACTTTATTTTCTTTAAGTAAATTATTCCTCTTCTATTTTTTTCTTGATTAATTTTAAAATATCTTTGTGAATTTCTCTATCCCTATCAACTTTTTGTTGAAGAGTTTCAATATCATATTTAAGACATGCAATTCTGTCCCTTGATATTTTAACATTACAGAGAAGGTATTTGCATTGTTCAGGATGAAGAAAAGCGAAATTGAAATTATCTCGATGCTCATCATAAAGTTTTGCAATGAAGTAATCTTCATCATCTTCATCTAATTTATGAATTAAATTAAAAAGCACTGAACTATCAGAACCATTTGCATTCAAATACCTGAACATGAAATCCAAAAGGTCTCGAGTTATTTCATGTGATTGTAAGTGTTTTGAAAGTATTCGATGAATTACTGGAATTGGTAAATCAAATAATTCTCTTTGATCCAAGAAATTATCTAATTGAGATGCAATTAATTCTTCATATTCCAAATTGATTGTTCCATCAAATGAATCAAAGAAATCTTTTATAATATCCTTAGTATGTCTTTGTTTGTAAATATCAGTAAATTCTTTAAGTGTAATTACTTGAAACACATCTGCCAATTTTGATAATCCCATAACACTTTTGCCATAAAAGCTTACACAATGATAATTAAAGAATTGAACAAAATCATCTATAGTTGATTCATCAATAAAAGATATATCATCAATCACTGAATAAATGTTAATGATGTTATCAGATGGAAGTGCATAAGTTGATTCTTCTTGAAACTTCTTTTTGTTGATTGAATATTTTGTTCCTTTGTATAAGAGGTAGATGGATTCTTCCATTTTATAAAGTGATATGTTGTATGAATTTCATAATTGAATGATTAAAATTTTAAAAAAAGTCAGAAATTTTGTATGATAATAATCATGAAGATTTTAAAAAAGTCAGA
>CAJTRF010000069.1 GCA_910578525.1 uncultured Mycoplasmatales bacterium
TGTCATTTCCCCATATTTACTCCAAAGTGGCGTAAAATAGGTTTTACAGTCTACATATTTATTTATATATTTTTTTAAAAATATATAATATAGACTTAAAGCACTATAAGGGCAAGCAATGAGTAAACTTTGATTCAAAGAATGAGATGGTTTTAAACCTGGACAATGATGTGATGAAATTGACACAAGACATTTCATCCAACTAAACTACACACCATATGACGGTGATGATAGCTTCTTACAAGGACCAACAGAAGCTACAAATAAATTGTGAAAAAAAGTAATGGACCTAACTAAAAAAGAATTAGCTAATGGTGGTGTTCTAGATATGGACACTAGAGTATCATTTATCGATGCTTATGGCCCAGGCTATTTAGACAAGAAATTAGAAAAAATCGTTGGTGTTCAAACTGATGCCCCTTTTAAAAGAGCGTATATGCCAATTGGTGGGATTAGAATGGCTCAACAGGCCGCTCAAACTTATGGATTTAAATCTGATCCAAAGATTGACGAAATTTATACTAAATATCGTAAGACTCACAATCAAGGTGTGTTTGATGTATATACAAAAGAAATGCGTGATGCAAGACATACACATATTATTACAGGTTTACCAGATACATATTCTCGTGGTCGTATTATTGGTGATTACCGAAGAATAGCTCTTTATGGTATTGATTATTTAATTACAGCTAAGAAAGCTGAAATTAATGCATTACCTGAAGAGATGAGACCAGAAGTAGTAATGTTACGTGAAGAGGGCACTGATCAAATCAAAGCATTGAATGCTATGAAAAAAATGGCCGCTGCTTATGGTGATGATATTTCAAAACCTGCAAAAAATGCACGTGAAGCTATTCAATGAACTTACTATGGTTATTTAGCCGCTGTTAAAGATCAAAACGGTGCTGCTATGTCTGTTGGTCGTACATCAACATTCTTAGACATCTACATTGAAAGAGATTTAAAAGCTGGTAAATTAACTGAAAAACAAGCTCAAGAATTAATGGATCACTTCGTAATGAAATTACGTATTGTTAAATTCATGAGAACTCCTGAATATAACAACTTATTCTCAGGAGATCCAATTTGAGCTACTGAATCAATCGGTGGCATGGGTATTGATGGTAGAACTTTAGTAACTAAGAACTCATTCCGCATTATTCACACATTAAGTAACATCGGACCAAGCCCAGAACCTAATTTGACAATTCTTTGATCTCATAATTTGCCAAGAGCATTTAAATTATTCTGTGCTAAATACTCTATTAAATATTCATCAATGCAATATGAATCTGATGATTTAATGAGAATTACACACGGTGATGATTATGGTATTGCTTGTTGTGTTTCACCAATGAAGATTGGTAAACAAATGCAATTCTTTGGTGCTCGTGCAAACTTAGCTAAAGCATTACTATATGCTATTAATGGTGGTTATGATGAAATGCATCCACAATTCAGACTTGGCCCATCTTTAGGTCAAATGGATATTAAGAAATCATTAGATTACAACGAAGTGATGGAACGTTACAAAATTGTAATGAAATGATTAGCTAATTTATATGTAAGTTGTTTAAACATTATTCACTATATGCATGATAAATACTACTATGAAGCAGGAGAAATGGCTTTATATGATTTAAAAGTTCACCGTTTCTTTGCTACAGGTATTGCTGGTTTATCAGTAGTAGCTGATTCATTATCTGCTATTAAATATGCAAAAGTTACTCCAGTATGAAAGAAATTGGAAAATGGACGTTATATTACAGTTGATTTTAAAATCAAAGGTGACTTCCCTAAATATGGTAACGATGATGATCGTGTTGACCAATTAGGTATTGAAGTAATTAAATACTTTATGACTGAATTAAGAAAACTATATACATATAGAAATTCAGAAATTACTACTTCAATTCTTACAATTACTTCTAATGTTGTATACGGTAAGAACACAGGTGCTACACCAGATGGACGTAAAGCTGGTGTCCCATTTGCTCCTGGTGCTAACCCTATGTATGGACGTGATGCCTCAGGTGCTATTGCATCACTATCTTCAGTATCTAAAATACCATTCAAACATGCAGCTGACGGTATTTCAAATACATTCTCAATCATTCCTGGCGCTTTAGGTAAAGATGATGAATTAGTTGTTATGACAGGAGATTTAAATATTAATAAAATTTCTAAAAACAAGAAAAAAAGTGCAGACAAAAAATACACAAAAACAAAAAAATAATTTATAAATATACATGGAGATAAAATATGGCTAAGGCTAAAAATATAAGCAATCAAGATAACCAAGCAAGAAACGAAAATTTAGTCAACTTAATGGATGGGTACTTTGACAAAGGTGCATATCACTTAAACGTTAACGTATTAACTAAGGAAACTTTGCTAGATGCTCAAAAACATCCTGAAAAATACCCTCAATTAACAATTCGTGTTAGTGGATATGCTGTTAACTTTGTTAAATTAACTAAAGTTCAACAAGACGACGTTATCTCTCGCACTTTCCACAAAAACTTTTAATTAATTTTTACGAATTTATTTCTGAAAGACATTCCAAGTGGATGTCTTTTTTTATTTATAATTTACTTTATGCTAACAAAGAGTGAAGCAAGACAGAAAAAATTATTTTTAGATACACCAATATTGAAAACGATATTGATCGTTGCTTTGCCATCTATCGTTGTTGCATTAATGTCTAGTCTATATGCTTTTATTGATCAACTAATGATGGTTAAGTTTATTCCTAGTGTATTAACTGACAATGAAATGTTTGGTGGCGATTATACAACATACATTAAAGCTAGAATCGGCAATGAAGGTTCTATCTCACTAATTAATGTCACTTCAGTAGTACGTACTGCAATTGCTTATAGTGCACCAATTACTGTGGTAATTAATGCAGCTAGCTTATTAATTGCAAACGGAACCGCAGTAAACTTTTCTAGATCAAGTGGATCTACTAATAAGGATTTAACTAAGAGAAGTTGAGCATTAGGGTTTTATATGAACCTAATGTTCTCTATCATCATTACTCTTTTATTGCTTGCGTTAGTAGATACTTGAATGAAATTTGAATCAGGTAATTCGTTACAAGATTCAATTAATAATTTACCAAGTACATTAAATGAGGCTGAAAGAAATGCAGTAATTAGCGTTTACACAACAGCGTTTGATCAAACCCATAAATTTGCTATTCAATATTCATACATTATTTCTGCTGGTACTATTTTCTCAATGTACACTTCATTTTTGTCTTTATTAATAATTTCTGAAGGCAAACAAACAATTGTTACATGTGGCGCGATTTTATGTAATTTAATAAATATCTTACTAGATTATTTATTTATCTATTTTGGCAAGATGGCTATGATTGGAGGAGCCATTGCTACTGTAATTGGTTGAGGATTAAATGCAGGAATATATTTCTGATATCTCCACTATTTAGAGACAAAAGATT
Source organism: uncultured Mycoplasmatales bacterium (assembly GCA_910578525.1). Classification (GTDB taxonomy): domain Bacteria; phylum Bacillota_I; class Bacilli_A; order Mycoplasmatales; family Mycoplasmoidaceae; genus Malacoplasma_A. The sequence goes on from CAJTRF010000069.1 coordinate 3,470, forward strand.
TGACTCAAATCCATTATGCTGATTTGAAGCACATTTATTTTACTAAGCAATTATCTTGATCTATCTTTTCATCTGGATTACCATCTTTATTTAGAAATGTATCAATTGCTATTGCTGCTACATTCCAACTAGGGCTATTAGGACAAATTACTGGAATCTTAGGTGACGGATTAACTAATAGTAGTTTCCAAGACATTTATGGGGCAGTTAATCCAATCTTTAATTTGTTTTTTACAGCTGAACTAGGAATTATTCAAGGTTCAAGAATTGTTTGTTCATACACATATGGAGCAAAAAACCTTGAAAGGTTTAAGAAAACCTATTGATATGCTATGTCAATTGGATTTGTCTACGGATGAATCATGGTAATCTTACTATACTTTGCATTGGCTACTCCTTTATTATCGATTTTTAATATTACAAATGTTGATCCTATAAAATTTGAATATGCAAAAGAGATATTATTAATCTCTACATTACAAATGCCTGTATTTGCATTCTCTATTGGAGGAATGATGATGTTCCAATCTACTGGCAAATGAATTCAAGCTTCTGCCTGTGGATTAATGCAAGGTGTGTTCTGTAACTTTACAATATCTTTTTTAATGCAATATTTTGCTAAATATTATGAGAACATTCATATATTCTTATGAAATCCATTTATTGTTTTAGGCATCACTTCATTAATCATCTTTGTTTGAAGCGTTACGTATTGTCAGTTAAAATTTAAAAAATTTTAATTTTCTTATTTTTTAACTTTTTGTTGCAAAAAAAAAAAAAAAGAGTATATTTATTAATATATAAAGATAAATATGAACAAGAAGTTAAATAAAAAATTACTAAATTTGATTGCATTATGTAGTGGAATAACAGCTACAGTTGCTCTTGGAGTAGGTGGAGTAGTTTACTCACTTAGACAAGAAAAAAATGGTGGAGATGAACCAATTGATCAAAAAGTTTTACCAGAAAGTGTTTATAAATTTTCAGAAGATGGTAAAAC
>CAJTRF010000070.1 GCA_910578525.1 uncultured Mycoplasmatales bacterium
ACTACTACTAATGTTAATGTAACTGGTAATCCTCAGATGATTGCTTTTAGAAGTAAGAATAAACAAAAAGCATTACAAAATGAAGATAAAACTAGACCTGTCACTGATAATAAAGTACCTATAAAGTTTAATTTAAAAGAAAATAAAGCAAAATATCAATTACATAAGACTGCTTTACCTAATACTTTCTTAATCGATATAATGTATTGTGATAAATTATTATATTTAATTGCTATAAATGTGAATACTCGTTATTTATTTGCTGAATTATTAAATAACAAAGTAGGTCGAAATGGTTATGCAAATGGTAATTTAAGAACTACTGATTCAGTTTTAAGAGCATTAGACAAAATGATTGAAAAAGGTATGAAGGTCAAATATTTGTTTGGTGATGGTGAAAAAGCTTTTAGTTCAGTTAATAAAGAAGAAATACAACGAAAGTATGGAATTACTTTTCAAAGTGTTCCAAGAATTTATATGGGGATTTATCCATCTTTTATGGTCAAACAAAATCTAAGAAGAAAAACTGACCCTATGCATAATTCATTAGGAATTATTGATCGAGTCATCAGAACAATTAGAGACATGGCTTATAATATTAAAGCAGATGTAATAACTCCTGAAATAATGAATGAATTAGTAGACCAATATAATAGAGCTCCGCATCGAACTCTATCGGAATTAGCTGGATTTTCAGTTTCACCTACTGATGTTGAAAATGATTCTGACTTAGAATCTTTTATTATTAGAAGAATAATTCAAAACAATTATAATGTAAAAAGTCAACCGGGTTATCAACTTGATGCAGGTCAAAAAGTTAATGTCTTTAATGAAAAAGATACTTTAATGAAACGAAGAACAATTGTTCAACCTGGAGAATATACTGTAACTGGTTATGATAATGGTGTTTATCAAATTCAAGGAGAAGGTTTAGTTCAAAACATTCCTCGTTATAAACTAAGACCTAAAAAAGAATGAGGGTTTATTTTTAAGATGATTTTTTATTTGAATTAAAATTACCATTAATAAATGAGTACAACAAAGACTACAAAGCCAGTTGTTCGTAAACAAGTTGCTGAAGAAAAAGTTGAAGAACCAGTTGAAGAAACAAATGAAGAAAAGACTGTTATTAAAGGACGCAAGAAGAAATATGTTTCAGATGAAGAAAGAAAAATTGCACGAAGAATACAACAAAGAGAATATCGTGTTCGTAAAGCTCAAGAATTAGCTAAATTAAGAAAGTTATATAATAAAGATCAAAAAGCTAAGAAAGATAAAGAAATTGTAGAAGAACAAGAACCAGTTGTTGAAGAAAATCAAGAATAATAAAAATTATGCTAGTTTTATTTTAATTTAATTTTTTTGCGCCATTAAAAATAAATGTGCGATAACTATTTCTTTACATCTATTAGTAAATTCGTTGAAGGCATTAATCAAACTCATACCGATATTGACAAAGCATTCTTATATTTTGAAGGTAACGAGTTATTTAAGAACAAATATGAAAAGCAATGTATGAAACCAATCTTTATCGAATTAATTGATAAAAAGAATAACCCAACATATATATCACATAAAGAGATTCTAGACATTTATGATGGGCAATTAGTTGTTTCTTATAATGAGAATAATAAAAGAAAAATAGATCCGATAAAGAAAGATTCATTATTCAAAATGACTATAAACTTTGAAAAGAAACAGTTTAATGGTAATACTTATTATAACTCAATAATTAGAGAAGTAACTAATACAAAAAATAGAGATAAAATTAGAGATCAAGTAACTGATTATGTTTATATAGAAAATGATTTACCTGAAGACGCTTTTATCGATATAGCTTAAATTTTTTTGACTTTCTTAACCATTACAGTCAACATGACATTAGGGTGGTATAATATCTTTTTAGTAAAATATTGATCAAGTTCGGGTAAACTAAGAAAGTCTTTCGATTTGCTTCTATCTTTCATGTACATACCATATAATGAGGCTAGGTGCGGTAAAGTGTATTCCTCTTCAGTTAAAGAATTGAAAAAGTCTTTAAATGTAGGTACCTTGTTGCTTTCAGACATTTATAAAATGAAGTGAATAAACGGTCGTTTGGTCAATAAACTTTTTGAATTATAAGATAAAAAAATAAATATCTTTTAAATTAATGAATGTTTATTTAATCTTTCTTCTTCATTGCTGTAATATCAAGAAGTCCACTAATTGTACAATGATAAAAGATAAAATTCTTTTTAACTTGTGGAAGATCAAGAAATTCTTCTAATGAAAGTGTTTCACCCATAAATTTGTTATACATGCCAGCCATAATATAAGTTAAATACTTGTTGCCATCAAGTTTTTTAAGAAAATCTTCAAAACTTGGCTTGTTGTTGTTTTCGGACATTTATAAAAAATGAACTGATTAAACTTTTTGAATTAAATATGTTCATTTAAAAAATAATGATAACAAGTCTCTTTGTGATGATGACTTACAACTTTACTAATTATACCTCCAAAATAAGAAATATTAATAAGATGATTGAAGTAAATGACAAAGAGTTTAAGGAATTCTTTGAATATGTAAGAACTAATTCTTATCAAATTGATAATGATCAAGTAAAAGAGGTAGAAATACAATTTAGAGAAAATGCTAAATTACTCAACAAAGCTCTAGAGCTTGCTACAAAAGAAGCAGCTCAAAATATCTTAAATAATCTAAATGAATAAAAAAAGAACTAATTTTCTTAAAACTTCTTGTTTATTTAGTCGCTATTGTTATTATCTTCTTTCTTTATCCATTTCTTAGGATAAAAACCTAAATCATTATCTTCATCATGATTCTTGTTCTTTCTTTTTGTCATCATTATGCTCATCATGTGGCCTAGGTGTGCTTTGTATTCATTATTTATTTGATCAACTTGTTCATGAGCTTCACGAAGCAAATCTAACTTCGATTCATGTACTTCATTAAGGGCTTTAATTGTTTCCAGATGTTCTCTTTCAATAAGCCGTAGCATGTTATCAATTGTTTTAGTGAATGCTTCAGCAATTGCTTCTTCCATACTAATTAAAAAATGAAGTGAATAAACGGCCCAAAAATTTATATCAACTTTTTCAATTAAAATAATCATAACGTATTTTTCATTATTTTTTAATGGATCCCTTGAACGAGAACCAGTTCGATCCCTACTACGCTGAATTGTTTAATAGCTTGACACAACACTCTCAGAACTTAATCAGACGAGGAGAGTATCGAATCCTTTCGGATGATGAAAAACAATATCTGATCGAAGATATAAATGAACACATCGAACCTGGTACAATCTTTCCAGTATTACAATGTTTACTAAATTCAGAAGAAGACGAAATATCAGAACCTCCATCTGAAGATCTAGATCAAAATCAAAATCCACAACAAACACTTCAGATAAATCAACCAGCACAACAGCCTCCTATTTATTGTTCAAACACAATACCGATACCACAAATAAATCAACCACTACAACAACCTTTAACAAGATCTGATCAGATGCAACCAGGACAAATGAGAATAATATTATCAAATGAACTACCGATACCTACAACACAATCACCGCAACCACGGCAAACGATAATATTGTGCTTAAACGAAATGCCGATACAACCTTCAACAAGATCTAATCAGATGCAACCACCACAATTGTCTAGAGGTACACTAAGCTATTTAAATAAACGCGAAAAAAGAGAACAAGCACCGCCTCCACACTTTAATTTCGTATCAGTCAATCCGATTCCTCCTGAACAACGAAGCATGTACCCTCAATATCAAACAACAGCTGGTAATACAATGCAGTTTGTACAAAATAAATGTCCAGCAAGAAAACAAAGACGAATTAATCAAAGTGTTAATGCAACTATTAAAAATGCTTTAAATGTTCCAGCACCAAAAAAGAAATAAATAATTAATTTAATAAAAAAAGTTTATTTAGCATATTCAAAGTATTTTTCTCTTTTTCCTTCTTCGTAATCTGTTTTAATTTTTCTTTTAAAGTGTTTCAAAGTACTAACCGTCATGTTTTTGTTCATACTAAAACAAGGTTGACCTTGTGTAAGGTCAAATTCTTGTGTATGCCCTTCAAATAAAAATTTATAAAGTTTCATAGGATTTTTCTCGAATTCTTGATTATAAGCATATTGTATTGAATTTAAAGTCAAACCTTTGCCTCTTATCATATAATCAATTTCACCACTAGAATCGGTTAATTTATCGATATACATCTTTTTCATCAAAAAGTAACTTTCAATTGCTTTAGGCATTTCATCATGACCATTAATTGTAGGAAAATCAGAGTGAAATTGACCCATATCACTACCAATCAATTCACGACCATATTTGGCTTTATATATGTCAGCTAATTTGGATACATCAGATTCTTTTAGGTGGATCGAATCAGTATCAATATAGTATAGATCTATATTATTTTGTTCAGCTGTACTCATAACTT
>CAJTRF010000071.1 GCA_910578525.1 uncultured Mycoplasmatales bacterium
CGTTTTTATAAACCATTCAATTTTATCGTGGAAAAGTCTGGTTCATCGTGGAAAACTCAGGTTTTCATGGAAAAGTATGGTTTACAAAAAAAACAAAAATTTTTTATATTTTTCTTATGTTTATCATAAACCTAATACTTCTATAAAAACATTTCTTATTCATAAAAAATAAAGGTATTCATGATTACTTTATTTATACACAAATAAATATATGTTTCCGAGAAACATTAGATTTCTATACAAGACTCTAATATTATATAAAGATGACAATATTTTGAAAATACTAATTCATATGTTATTTTGTCTTTTTGTATTTTGTTTCATTGTAACTTCGATAAACTGGAGCTGATGTCAATCTTTTTGCATCATTAAGAAAACGATCAATATTAATATGGCCTGAAATAAGAGGAATTCCCATGACACAATCTGCCATTCTAGCTTTCCATTCACAGTATAAAGATTTAGTTATTTTATTTGTGAATTCTTGATCAGAAATCATTTTCCATCTTTCACGAATTAATTCTTCATCGCACGTAGCTTCACTTGATTCTTTATCGAACAATTCTACATGTTTAAATTTAACAAAACCGAAGTATCCTTCGACAACACCATTTAATGCAGGGCTATATGGTACTGTTGGTATGACGCATATTTTGAGATTAGTGATCATATCTTCAACTTCTTGAGTGCAGTGAATTCTACAATTATCTTCAATTAATACAATTTGAGCATTCGATGAACATATATAAATACGAAAGAATCTCGTTATATCGCGAAGAAATGCAGAATAATCGGAACCACAAACAGACGAATTAAAAAATTTATACAGCACACCAAAACCAGGAACTACGCACGATAAAACAGAAATTTTGCAATCAGATAATGGACAGTTTATCATAGGTGTTACACCAACAAAAGAATGACCATATTTTCTTCCTTCACTTACAGTTATTCCAGCTTCATCGATAAATCCAATCAGAACGTCACTTTGATTTGAAATTTCTTCCATGCACAATGACCAAGCTACTCTGTAAATTCTAAGGCCAATAGAATTTCGAGGAGGCGGACAAAAATGAGCCTTTTTAACTGAGAATTTCAAAGATTGTAAAGCTTTATGAACTGTACTTTCTTTTACTTTTTTTTCATGACAAGGACCAAATTGAGAATTAAGATATTTTGTGAAATTTTTAACTGGCATATTTGGAAAATCCAGAACTAAACAAATTAAGCATTTTAATGCATCATCATTTATTTTGATATTGTGCGCACCACCCCATTTTTTTTGATCATTTAACTTGCCAGTTTTTAAATAAGCTTTTTTCTCTTCTTTACTTAATTTTTTAAACTTTTGAAACCAATGCTTGATTGTATTATGCGAAAGAGAGTATTCTTTTATATCAACTCTTTTTCCTTTTGTTTTATTTTCGTTTTGTTCCTCTTCTTCTTGATCAGCACTTTCACCTTTTTTCTTTCTTTTTCTTTTAGCATTTTCTTCTTTTATTAAAATTTCTTCTCTTAGAATTCTATTGTATGCTTGAACAAGTGCATGTTTGTTTTCTCCTTTGACATTTTTGTCTATCCAGTTTATTGCAAAATCTTTTAATGTACCTTTAAGGCCTTTTTCACTTAAACGTTCTCTAATAACTTCATACATTATGGCATCTTGAAGATCAGATTTCATTTGAAGAGGAATTACTTTTTCTTTTTTTGTATTAGGTTTTGTTTTCTCACGAATTTCGTCTAGTATAGTATCAGCATCTAATAATTCATTACGGCTTTTCCAGTCGTAATCGCTGAGAATAAATTGATTATCATCAATATCATTTTCTTCACATTCTTCATCGTCTGATAAAAAAACATCTTTAGTTTTAGCAAAATCACAAAAAGAATCATCGTTAGAATATTCTAGAGACAGATCTTGAAGATCATTATTTGTCGTTGTCCATGATTGATTTCCATCTAGACGTATATATCTAACTCCTTTTGTAAATAAATCTATACGTGTTTTTTTTTCTACAAATGAATCATCATCTGAGTAATAATCTGAATAATAATCAGATTCAGATTCTTTTTTCCAATCGCAATCTTCATCAGATTGTATATTATCAGCAGCATTGGATAATAGTTCAAGTATTTTAGAAGGATCTTTTTCAGATATTAACAGATTTTGATATGATTTTTCTTTTTCCACTTTTGTTCTTTGTCTCCAGTTTTCATTGCTTTCTTCTTCTTCTATTATTTTAAGTGTCATGGAATTTTCTTGGTTTTCTTCATCTTCATCTTCATCATCATTACTGTATTGATCAAAAATTTCCAAATCTTGGTAATCAAAAATAAGTTCTTTTGTATTTGATGTTTGCAATAAACCTGCATATTTGCATTCATATGAATCAACGATTTGCTGTAAATGATTTTGGACATCATCAAATGTTAAATCTTTTTTTTCAAGTAATACATTTTTAATTATATCATAAAGAGCTACACCTTGAGATTGAATAAAGTCCATTTCTTCTTCTTCGAATTTTTCCAGTTTTGTTTTTATAAGCATTGAATTAAGTTTACCTTGATCAACTTCTTTTAAATTTCTTAATACTTTTGCAACCCATTTAAAAATTTTTCTAAACTTCACAAAACGGTTGTCAGCAATTGGTTCAATGGTATCTCTTGGTATTCCATCTGTGCTGATTTTCATAGTACCTAGCAAGTCTGTATCTCCAAATTCATCTAAATTTACTACATTACGAACTAATTCTTTATGAGGAATTTCAATGAATTTCATTTTTGATCCATCTGAATCTGTGAATTTCAAAATACTAGGTTGTTTTTCTTTATTTCTAATCATACTTCCCATAGATCGTGTTAAATGTACTATTGATCGGTCATGTTCATCAGATTTTTTGTATAAAAATAATACTGAATTATGATTTAACAAATTCTCACATTCTATACTACGATTAAAAGATGATGGATAAACTGATAAATGATCAAAGAACAAAGGACTTACATCCATATCATTAAAATTAAAAAAATTATCGCTAATTTTTATAATTGCTTGATAATGTTCATCTGAAAAAACAACAGCTCCGACAAAAGAATAATTTTGACCATTAAAATCTATTGATTGATTAACTGCAACATAACTTGTTGATATTTGCCCTGTTTCTTTAGCACGATCTAATTGAATAAATAAATTCTGAGGATATGTGGTCGGATGCGTATTTAAATTAATTTCATTGGATATACAATCTTTAAGGTTCGGAGCTGAAATAATAACACGCAGATGAGCAAATGAATTCTCTTGCGGCGATTTTTCTGTAGCTTTGAAACAAAATAAATCTTTTATACCATCTGATATCGTATTCATAAAATACATAAAAAATTCTATGATGTCTTGTTTTCCTTTTGGTACTGGTTGATCTTTATATTCCCATCCTCTCCATTCGTTAGTAAAATCCTGAATGCTAATTGCTTTTGTATCATCTGAATAGAATAAATTGTAAAGTTCTTTGAGTAAGGTGTCAGTAAGATTTTCTTCTGTTTTACTTTTGATTACATTAATAAAATCTTCACAATGAAAAAAAAGCTGTAACAACGATATCATGTAGCAATAATTATTAGGGTTTCTAATTCCGCGGAAAATGTGATGATCAATATTTAACTGCTTTTGAAGGAGTTTTTCGAGTCGTTCTTTGAGTTTTTTTGGAGTTCTTTGCTCTGCCATTGGCTGAAAATGATTTTAAATTTTGTTTTAATAAATGGTCAAAATTTCCCCATTTTTTATCGGTGAATTAAAAAAAAATTTCAAATCGGCCCTTTATCGAAGTTTCAAATCGGCCCTCATTGAAGTTTCAAATCGGCCCTAAAAGACGTTTAAAAATCGATTTTTTAAATACTTATTTTTTCCAATAATAACACAATAATTTGAAATCAATAGACATCAGTAAGTTTTGGGAAAAAATCGTTTGAAGGCTTCCAAAAACTAATAATATGATGATATTTTCAAAACCAGTTTTTTTTTTTATTTTATATTCTAATATATAGTCATAATAGTTATTTATGAATTAACATCTATTTTTTTCATTTAATCAAAATTTCATAATATATTTTAAAAATATTAGAAGATTTTGAGCATTCAATTTTTCAATAAAAATAATCTTTATTACACATAATCATATCATTTTTATTGACCATTTAAGCATTCAAATTTTACACAAGGGCCGATTTGAAATCCACTACCTGTAAATATAAATCGTTACAAAAAATATTTTTAACA
>CAJTRF010000072.1 GCA_910578525.1 uncultured Mycoplasmatales bacterium
TTTATTGTTTTAAGCTATATACCTACGTATGTTCCAGCATTTCATTAATATTATTTATATTAAAAACTATATATATCTTCAAAATCAAAAAGCAATCATATTAATATAAGCGATACCATTATATATTTTATGCAACTAGATTTGGCATTTAATTTCTACTTTATGAATATATCTTATAAAATTTCGATAATAAAAATTGATTAGATTGAGAAATTTTGATGTTTATAAGTTTGTTATATATTAAATAAATTGATTTTTATATTTTAATATCTTAAATTATCGATTATAAACAAAAACTAATTACAAATTTAATCATCAACATTACGGTTTGTTTTTGAAATTTGCAATTTTTTGTTTCATTATGACAAATAAAGCAATATATATATTCATTCAGCTGGAAAGTTTCTTGAGCGATTAATTATATATTTTGAAAATTAACAACCAAGGATAATGTATACATAAAAATATGGATGTCTTTAAAAATATTAAAAGCCTATCATTTTTTATAAGCAAAAATGCTGTTAAAATTGAACTTCACTTTATTAATATGAATCATAATGATATGGTGAAAACTTTTCAAATTGGCATACTTGTTAAGATATTGCAGATGAATTATTCTATTATGGCATCTAAGTGCCTGAAAAAGTTTTATTAGTATATGAAGTTGCAGGTCATCATTTACTTTATGTTCATATACTAATTTCAAATCATTGCTATTGCATTATATTTGTTATAGTATAATACTTGTCAATAGCTTTAATATGAAAATTCATTTTGAAATTTAATAAAAGAAATCTTTTATTAATTTATATTTTTCTTTTGGAATAATCTATTTATTTAGTTCTATTCTCATGTATTAAACATTATTATATCATTTTCAAGGAATTTGTATAGTCATTTGTTGACAAATGCATTGAATGAAAAACTATTGATTTTTTATAAGAAAAATATGCATAATGGTGATCTTATTTTGATAACTAAAATCATAAAAGCAATTATAATTATCATATAGTAAGTTCACAAATATTAAAATTTCTCAATTTGCTCAAACTTTATTTTCGATCATCAAATTCATATCTTTTAATTTAATAATATAAATGTACAGTTCATTTGTTATTTTAATAAGAGTAATTATATTAATCATTACCAATCATTTAAAATATTGTAATATTATTTATTGGCTTAAAAAAATAGAAGGAAAAAAAGCAAACAATTATAAAATTTAATTTTTAACTTAAAAAAAGGCATCTCTAAATCAAAATGTATTATTTCAAATACCTATATCATCATCAACAAAATATTTCACCATTTCTAAGATTTCTGGTATGAGATTGTTTGGGATTTCAGCATTAAAGTTCATCAAATAAATTAGTTTTATTGCATTAATTTCAGCTGCTTCTCCTTCAATCAAATGAGATGATGCATATCTTAAAATTGTTGGGTACTGAGAATAATATATTCCATTAACCGTGGGTCTGTCATATTGATTTTTTGGTTGAGTAATTTGAATGATGAATTTCTTGAAGCTTGGACACTTTTCTAATATTTTTATTTGATTGTTTGATAAATGTTCCAAATATGATTCAATGTTTTGAATTGAATCATCATTAGATAAATCGGTTTCTTCATTTTCTGAATAATCTTTCAAATTATTTGAATTAGATTTTAGATCATTAAAATCGTTAATTAAATCATCACTTGAATCATTTGCAAAATAGTTCATATTATCTGAATTGCAATTATTTGAAAAATCATTTAATTGATTTTCGTTACTATCACTAGAATAATACTGTATATCATTCTCATCTAAATCATTATTTCCATTATTGAAATGATTGTTTTCTTCATCAATTTGATTATTGAATTGATCATTCTTTTCATCTTTTTCATTGCTTTGTAAACTGAGCTTATAAAGTTTACAAGTAGCTTTATTATGACCATATCCATGGCAATATCCGCATTGATTGGTTCTCTTTCTTTTTTTGGCACCTGAATTCCTGATTGCAGGCCTGCTTGGTTTTCTTCCTTTTTCCTTTAAAGTTAAAGGTTCTGGATTGTCATCTATTTCTGATTTATCAATTTCTTGGAACATTGAAACTATATTTTCTTGAATTTTCTTATTTTTAGGTGCTTTAACCGCAACCTTTGCAAACATCGACATTAAATTAGTAAATGAAAAATCAATTTTTTCACCATTGTCATCTTGAATATTAACAATCTTTGTTTCTTCTTCGATGCTTGGACCTGAATAAAAATAAATATTTGGAATCGATTCAATTGGAATAATTGGATTTAATGTATTTGTTGCATTATTAATTATATCATGATAACATGGAAGACCAAATTCATGTTTTATTATGCATTTGCATTCTTTATTTAATATCTCTCGTCCTTTTATTATATCTTCATTATTTTCGCTTTTAAGTAAATTCATTATGTGAGATGATTCTTTCAATTGATCACATAATTTATCGAATGCCAATACACCTAAATTTGGTGCAGAACATATATTTTTTTTGAATTTTTTAGGAGTTATTTTCATACTATTCACTATTGCTGCTTGATAAAAGCCAACAACGCCGTTTAAAAGTTCGCTCAAAGATATTCTTTGATTCCCAAAACGCTGTTTGAAGTTACCAAAAAATCCTTCTTGTGGATTTGTCGTGTAATTATTTCTTAAACGTAATTGAGACAAATATGAAGGGCAATAAGAATTGAATTCTTCACGTAATCTAATTAAAGCATTTTTGTGCTTTTTTATCTGATCAATCAGTTCATCTAAGTTATTTAAATATATTTCATTCGTGATCTTTCCATTAAATAATTGGTGTATTAAACTACCTATTTTAGAATAATGACCGAACGTTGTTCTGATATTTCTTTCAAGATGAACTCGACAATAAACTATTTCAGCGTTAATAAAAATATTTTTAATTGATTTGGCTTGAGATTTTAAACGGTCAACTATAAAAACTCGAATAGGTTTGCTAATATAGTTTTTGATATCATAAAGAAAACTATTAAAATCTTTTTCTTCTTTGCTTGGTAAAAAACCAAAAGCCAACAATTGACGGACTCCATTAAAATCTTCAAAAGTAATACAAATAAGTGGAAAATCAAAATAATTAACGCAGCATGTGTCATCCATGAAAACAATATCGGTGGCTATATTCAAATCATAAAAACGTTTTGAAATAAATGTGGATCCATTGTATTTTGTTACATTTGTTAATTGTTCAGTTTTCCAATGGTTTACAATGTGGAAAATATCTTTGATATTTTCACAGTTTTGAATAAATAATTCTATTTCATTTAATTCTTTATTTTTTTTGCACTTTTGTTTTATTTGGTAAAACTTTTTCGGAGGAATTAAGGCATAATCTGGTTTTTTACGTATTTCGGTAGGTAAAGCACCTTTTTGAATCGCATCGCTTATTTCCATTATTTTGGATTCAGGAATTATTGAATTTGATATATTAAATAATCCTTCTACTGGATGTGAATGAGTCCAATCTGCTTTTTTTAAGGTTATATACATGTTATTTCCTTTTTTTTCAACAGTAAATTCAATATAACTTTTACATTTCCAACTTTTTCTTGTATTTTTAATCGTTTTTCGTGTTCTTCCTCCATAGCAGCATTCAAAACGCCAAGTACATTTTTTTGAAAAATTGAGTGATGTATGGCGAGCAAAATATGGAACTCCACAGTTAAGTTCTGAGTATAAGTTTTTAATATAATCATTAAAATTAAAGTAATGATTAAGATCTTCGTCTACTATTTTTTCAATAGTATGCTTGAATAAATCAGGTGTGTCTATTTGTAGATCTGGAGCATCTTCGATGAAATTCTCAAACATAAAAATGAAATAAATAAAATATAACAAATTGAATACTTTTAAAAATAAACGATTTTTGTAATTATAAACGGTATATTGTTTATATTTATTATTATTTAAATAAACTAGAATAATTAAAATATAATATCATTTTAAAGCAATCAAAAATCTTATTATTTAGATATTAAAAGAAACAGAAACAAAATCTTAAAATGGAAGATTTGCATCAAACAAACCTATTCAATATCTAATAAAGTAAATAAAAAAAGCAAAATTTGATTTTGGTATATAATTTTAATTATATGTATATAATATACTTTATAAAAAAGTGAAAGCTTTAGAAATAAATAAAATCAAATGAACTTATAAATAAAAAAATTTGTCGACATATTTTTTGTATCTCAAAGTTTGAATTATCATATAGAATTTATT
>CAJTRF010000073.1 GCA_910578525.1 uncultured Mycoplasmatales bacterium
AAAAAGAACGTTTACCATCTCTTGAGACAATTTTATCAAATCTTTTGTAGAATAGATCAAGCAAATAAAGTTTGATTCATGACAATTACGAATTCTATCAATGAAATCTCTACACAAATCACAATTTTCAACAGAAATGATTAATTCCAACATATTACGTATCTTTATATCAACAAATTGACAAGCTTTATCAATTTTTTTTTTTTATAGAATAAATGTTTACTTCACTTTTATAACGTTAGTCATTGAAAACTTTTTCATTTTCATTTTCATTTAACCATAAAACATAGTATTTTGGACGCATGAATGTAAGTGACATAACAGGCAAAATTTGTTCAGAATTTGGGAAAACATATTTGAATGCAGTTATATAACTTTTTTTTTGATGCTGCTTTTTATTGATTCCATATGGCTGAAAATTGTGTAAACTTTCAACAAAAACTTTATGAATTCCATAATTTTTTCTGATTGTATAATCCATATCTTTACCTCTGAATATGTTTGTTTTATAATATTTGTTTTTCAGATCGTTTAAAATAACATAATATTCATTGTCATAAAATGTTCTACAGCATATGACTGATGCTTTTTCATTATATTGTAAGTATTGATTATTGTTTTTTGTTGTATACATTAAAAAATAAAAAAATATTATCTGTAGCATAGATTCCTTTGCCGAAGTATCCATCATCAGTTATGTTATTTGCATCATTTTCATCAGGATGTATAAATTGACTTGCAGCAATTAATGCATGTTTGTTGAGTTTTGTTCCATGATAGAGAAAAAGTTTTGTAATATTTCTTTCTTTTGATAATTCTTTGTTTATTTTATGATATCATTTATATAATTTATTTGCAATGATTGTTATTCCTGTTGATATTAATTCAATTTCATTGTTTTTTATATCTTTACGAACTGCATTTTCAGCTTTATTTTATAAAGATTTATAATCTAGAATGTATTTCCAATTTTTATTTTTTGCTTTCTTTTTTAATCTTAATTCAACTTCATTTTTAATGTGATTGAAATCAATTTGATTTAGAATATCTTTTAATTGAAGAAGATTAATTGACTCTCTTGCAAAAAACTCTTTTATACTTTCATCATTTGGAAAATCGATATTTGGTTCTTTAGTTCAATTACCAACAATTGATTTGCCAATTACACTATTGAAAAACTGTTTTAAAGGTTCAATTATATCATAATATTCTTTTTCTGTTTTAAGTGATGCATCTGATGCAATTAACGCAATTGTTAAAAAAGTAGATCCTTTTTCTATATTAATAATAATCATTTCTTCTGGAATATTGTTGATTAATTCATCAAAATTAATTTGGCTTGGAGAATTTTCAAAACGAAAAGTAACATAAGGAATGAATAATTTGAAATACTTGTTTATTAATAGTATATTTATATAATCATCGCCTTTATTTAATATTGCTTTTATTAAATCATCATCAATGCTCTGATAATCAAAATATGAATTAAATAATTCATCAATATCATTATTGAAATATCTTTTAATGAACTTATTTATCAAACTCAGAAAATGAAATATGTTGATCAAACTGTTCTTCACACATTGTTACTCGTTGGTGATTTACAGAAAAAATGTATTGATGTCGTGTACCATACAATTGAAGATGATTATGCTTCAATATCTATTTGATGTTGGGGAATGGGTTGTAAAAAACATCGTCCAAATAATTATTCATTTAGATACTATCGTAGCCAAAGAAATGGTAATTATCCATTTATGGTGCATCAATTTACAAGATATCCTCAAATTGGTCTTTCTGTATCTCAATCTTGTCCAATTGATAATAACACTTTTTGCCATGATTAATGTAATATAATAATGTGATTTAAATTAATTTAGCAATGTGAAAACATTCGCATATACAATGCCACTTTTTGCGATCTTTTAAAATTCATTTTGATATTTTGAATTTTTTATTCCTTCAAGTGCATTAAAAAGAAAAAAAATTGCTTCTTTGTGAATATTTACAATCATTTTTTACAAAGTGGGAAAAAACGCATCACTATATGAATTTTACTTCCTCATAAAAAGTTTAATATTTTCTAAACTCATTTGAATCACATATTTTCAGTGGCGGAATTTGTTATCAAATTCATTCACAAATTTCATAAATAAATGATCTAATAAAAAATGATATTTTCTTGTTATATAACAATAAAGTAATTGTTTAGCTTTATTAAATATGATTTATTATTTGTTTTTGTTTAAAGTTTTTTATCTAAATTTATATAATCAATATAATTAAAACTAATAAAAAAAGAAGGGTTGGTTGGATTTGAACCAACATCACGACTAATGATCGATGTCGCATTCTACCTATTGAACTACAACCCATTTCATTAAATATGATCAATATTATTAATTTTTTTATTTTATTCTTAATATTATTGATTATTTTTTAAAAAAAAATTTTTACCATTAACATGGAACCATAAAAACAGTCTTTCGAATTAAGTAAATGCTTATCTCTCTGATAATTTGCATGAGAAAAGGTTTGTCACATTCAACAATTATAAATGACCTTACATCAAATGAATCTTTGTTAAATCTAGTTACGCTATGTGGTATAAAAATACTTTTTAATTTAGTTTCCATGAGTGAACGATCTTCAATAGTAACTAATTCAGATTCAGATGGAAAATCAATACAATGGAGCTTTTCACATTTATAAAATGATCCTTCTGAAATCTTAGACACACTAGAAGGAATCGATATTTTCGAAATCAATGTTTTGCAGAAAGCATATTGATTGATTGATTTCAACTTTGATTCATTTGAAAATTCAACTGATGTTAATTTTTTACATAAGTAAAATGCATAATCACAAATTACCTCAACTTGTGATGATATGAAAACTCGTCTGATACTTGACTCAGAAAATGCATATGGAGCAATTCGTTTAATTGATGGAGGTATTTATGCTATCTTTATGTTTCTAGGAGCGACAACAAATACATCGAAATCATCACTTTGAATGTCAGATTTCCCAATGATCATTCCATTTTCAACCCTCTTGAAACATGTGTTATCATTTGAAACGGTTACATTATTTAATTTATGCATGTATATACACCACTCATCTTCAAGTTCAGTAACACCAGATGGAATTTGAATGTTCTCAATTTTTGTTAATGCAAAAGCATTGTTCTCGATTCTTTGGAGATCAGAGTCATGTGGAACATTGAAATTTTCGAGATTTTTGCAATAAAAGAAAGCAGACTTGCAAATACATTTGACACTTTGAGGAACATTGAATTCTTCTATTGATGACTCAGTAAATGCATGGCTCTCGATCTTGTCGATTGTTGATCCATCTTCAAATATAACTTCACGAAGATTTTTTCATTTGTAAAAAGCACCAAAACCGATTTTTGTGACACTTTTTGGGATCATTATTTTCTCAATTCCAGAATCTGAGAATGCGTTCTTTCCGATTGTCTGAAGTTCTGAACCTTCTTGAAATTCTACTTTTTTAAGTTTTGCGCAGAACTTGAATGCACAGTCACCGATTATTTTGACGTGACGTGGAATAAAAATATATTCAATATTTAATGAAAAGAATGCAGATTCACCGATGAATTGAAGTTCAGAATTTTCATTAATTATCACTTCAGAAAGTCGTCCTTCCAACTGATTTGCAAAAGCGTATGAACAGATACTCCTAACATTTGATGGAATATTGATGCTCGTAATCAAAGTAGATACAAATGCGCACGAAGAGATTTTCCTCACTTTTTTTGGAATTTTGTAATCAGTGAAGTAACGAGACACAAAAACAAGTTCATCAAAAACGCCGCTTTTCACGTCTGTTTTTCCTAAAACAACATTTTTGCCAATGCTCTTGTAATTGTTGTTTCCTCGAGCTACTGACATAAATCGAAGATATGGCATGTTGAGGCACCATTCATCTTCAAGTTTGGTCACACTTGCTGGTATCAAAATTTCTTCGACACGTGAATATGACAATGCGTTTGACTCAATTTTTTGAAGCTCTGAATCTGGTGGAAATTGAATAGATTTAACAGATCGTACGTTTTCAAACGTGCTTTCTTTGATGCTTGTGATGGTATACGTGCGGTCTTCATGCGTTATTGTTCTTGGAATAAATATATTCATTTTTGATGACAGAACTCTAATTAGGCTCGCTGTC
>CAJTRF010000074.1 GCA_910578525.1 uncultured Mycoplasmatales bacterium
AAATTTTCAAATATAACATGAGCATTAACTTCATCGGTTCTATTAATTTGTTTAAATTGAACGTCTTCATATGTATCATAAGATAAATCTTCATAATCTCTAATATTTCCAACTGGTCCATCACCATCATTAGCAGCCATCATAGCTATATCATTGGAATGTGATAATTCTGCCAATGCTGTAATTTTTGAATCAAGAGCTTCAATGTCCTGTAAGAATGCTAAGTCATTAGGTTTATAAATCATTGCTCTGATAAATGAATTATATTCAATTGAAATTCCAATAATTTTCATTGTATTTTCATTAGTAATGTTAATTGAAATTGTATTATTATTTAAGTTTGCTTCAGGTAAGAAATTATCTAATGTAAATTGACTATGTTTAATTCCTTTTAATTCGATTGATTCATTTGAAATTGGATCAATTATATTTTGAGTTTCATCAATTCCTTTATATTCAGTTATATTAGAATCTTCGATTTTAATAATTAATCTTCTAAATGCACTATTATTTGTACTAACACTTGAAATAAAAACTTTAATAACTAATAATCCTTTTGTTAAAGCTGATTCACCTTCTAACAAAACTAATTTATTTTCATTATCGATTTTTGTAATTATATCAATTTTATCAGTTCTTTTAAGTTGATCCAATTGAACAAATTTCTTTTCAATTTCTTCCATAGATACAAAATCATTAATTGAATAAATCTTTTGATATTTACAAGTATTAAGGTCAATTATAATATTTGAAATTTCAACATTCGAATGAAATGTTATATTTTGACCATCAAAAGTTGGTGATTCATTTAAATGTTCATCCCAGAATTGTAAACTATTTGGCAAACCTTCTATTGAATATAAAACATTTGATGATGGATCAATTACTTCAATTGTTTCATTAGTGGCCTGAAATTTAATAATCTCAGAATCTTTGATACAAATTAATATTCTATATTCATTTTGTTCATAACATAATCTTAATGAAATTAAACCATTTGTAATATTTTCATCAGATTTTAAGATTATAGAATTTGTTTGTTTTTCAACTGTTAATTCTATTTGTTTTTCTTCTTTATGTTCTTGTTCATTTGATATTTCATTAATTCGATTACATATTGATTTGATAACAGGTTTTAATGAATTTCTAACATTATAACTTAAATTCATAGCCCCTTGTAAAGAAAGTGCAATTTGATTTGGATCATTATCATTATCAAGTTCTATATTTTCAAATTCTTTATTAGGTGAATCACACCATTCTAGGATGGGGGCCAAGTCAGTGGTCTGTTTATCATTTGAAAATGGATTAATTAAACCTGTAAATATATCACCTGAACTACCCAATGATAATAAATCATCCATTTTAAGAGCTAATACAGATGCTGTGATGATACCTGAAATTGCACCATTAAACCCACCAAAAGAAATAAAATTAGATGCAATGGAAATAGCTGTGGAACCTGAACTTGCAACCATAGAAATCATTTTATCAAATTTAATTCTATCAATTTCTGATTGAATATGTTCTGTTTTTTGTTGTTGAACTGCCATTTGAGAATTTAAAACTTCTACCTGATTTGTCATATCTTTAACATCATAATTAATAACATCTACTGTATTTGATACCATATTTAAATCTGACCTCATGGTAGTTATATTATCTGCAGTTATGATTTTAGATGAAGTAATATTAAAGTCTGTATATAAAGTTGATGCACCGTTTGGATTAGGGGTAATTTCGTAGAATTGTTGTTGAATTATATAACTAAAAGGATTAATGATACCGTCCCAATTTATCTCATCAATTGGATCAGTGTATTCTTTGTTTAAATATAAAACAACATCTCTCATTGAATCAGCATATTCTCTTTTTTCCCATCTTGTATCAACCTTTTCAACTGTATCTAATTCACCTTCTAAATCCATATACATTCCCCAATGTTGATCTTGATGAACAGTTCCTAAAAATCTAAATGTTAATCTATTCAAACATCCATTAAATACCATATCCAAATAAATTTTATTAATTGAATTAACATCTAATGATGATTGATTCTTATAATAATCTCTTACATAACACCTAATTGCTATAATATCATAACCTTCAATTGGGTCAATATCTTCGTTTGTTCTTTCTAATTCTAATTTATATTCTTTACCATCTTTAATTGAACCATCTTTAAACAAAATCATAGAATAAACTCTTGAATTCGAATCAAATACTGAAAATAAATTTCTCATTAAATTTTGTTCATCACCACTAACCCCTAAAACTTTTTGATTCCACTCTGTATGCTTAGTCATTATATGGGTTGAAGGTGATTTATAATCATTTAATTTACCATTTCTATTACATTTATTAATGATTTTACCATTTGATCTTCCTTGACAATTCTTTCCAATCCAATTTAATCCATCCCAAATAAGAGACCATCTATTGCCAAAACAAAACTCTTTGAAAGTAAATTCTAGATTTGTTGGAATTGTGTAATCAGGTGGAATAGAAAATATCATTTTATAATAATCTATTGAATTAATTTCTTCTTCTGTTATAACATTAGGTTTATAAAAATAGTGAACATCAGACTCAAATAGTTTTAATGAATTCTTCGAATCAATTAAATCACATTTGACAACTGGGGATGTTGCAACTAACGAATCCTGCATTAATAAATATTGAAAAGTTAATTCACCATTCATAAACAAATCATAAGGTGAAAATGAATAATCTTTTGATATTCCAACAAATGGTTTTGCTTGAAAATAACTATAAATTATATTGCATTTATTATCATTTACTTTTAGGATAACAGGACTATATATTGTTTTGTTTTCAACATAAATTGATAATTCTTTAATGAATTTTCCTTCAACATCTATCAAAGTATTCTTACGTAAAATAATATTGAAAATTGGAGTTTTTTCAGTTAAGTTAATTATTTGATTATATAATTCTTCAGGTAAATTAATTAATATACAATTACATTCTGTTTCACCAAATCTATAATCTGAAATACTAATATCTTGATTTTTGACTGAATAATATGGAAATCCTTTTTCTTGAACAAATCCTGTTCCAATTGAATCACCTTTATTTAAATAATCAAATTGTTTGTTATTAAGATTAACCCATTCATTTAAAACATCTGAAAATGATTGATTAGGAGATTGTTCATTTGATTCAGTTTCTATCTTTTCTGTTAAATTTTTATTAATGGTTTGAATACTATTCTTTAAATTATTAACATTTTTTTCAATTTCATTAACTTTACTTGATATATTAGTTGGTATATCTTCCCCAGGATTTAATGTACCATTAGTTATTGTTGAAACATAATTCTTGAATTCTTCACTTAAAGGTGCTTCATAATAAATCATTGTTCTATTTGTTAATTTAATATCTTCCATTTGTTCATATTCATCAACCTTATACATTTCATAATAAAATCTATCTGCTTCAGTATGTTCTAATTTTAAATCAATATTATCAAATGTTATTGTAATGATTTGTTTTGAACCTTCTTTTGTAATATTACTTTCTCGAAATGCAACATTTGACTTAATTTGATTATCATTAACTTCAAAGATTAAATCAATTGAACTTAATTCATAAGTATCTTTGTTCCTTTTTCTATCAAATATATGAATGATTAAATGTTGCTGACTTTCTGAAATCTCAATTTTTAATACAGGCAAACCATTATCTTCATAATACTCAACTTTAAATTGAATATTTTTACCAATTCCTTTCAATAATTCTAAATCAGAATCTTTTATATCTATAAATCCTACTGCACTCATCTGCTGTGGTAATAAAGGTTCTAAAGGTAAATTATCTTTCATTGATTCAGCATATAAAGTATTCCTTAAGATTTTACCTAATTCTTTGTTATCAGGAACATTGTTTGTAATATTATTATCAGTTTTTTGTAATTCTTGATATACATATAATATGTTTTGATGCATAGTTTTAAACAATTCTTCCATACTATCATGATAATCTTCATAAACGTCTTCAACAGTTTGTTCTTCATTTGTAGGTTCTTCATCTTCAAGTGCTAAAGGTGAAATACTATATGCATCTGGTTTATTTTGAATATTTCCATATTGTTTTTTCATATTTTCAAAGTCATTTTTTTGA
>CAJTRF010000075.1 GCA_910578525.1 uncultured Mycoplasmatales bacterium
TTTTGTCATTACCAATTTAATATAACAAAATTTATATAAAAAAGAATTTATTTTAGTATTTTCTTTAATTCACTAAACGTAATATTCATCATATTTAGTCTTTTAAAAAGTTGCTTGTTATTGCATTCAGATATGTTGTAATAATCTGTAATAATTTTTCTTTTTTGTTTTGTATTTAATTCTAATTTTTGATATTGCTCAAGACTTAATGAATTATTTGATTTTTTAAATGATTTAAGATTTTTTAAAGCATTAATAATTTGTTTATCAGAAGCTTCTGCTACTCCTGGTTTTTTAGTTCCCTTTGGCCTAGAAATGAATGCTTGTTGAAATTCGTCTAATTCACTTTGCAATTTTTTACGAATAGATTCTCCTGGACCATCGGGATCTAAAAACAAGACAATATCATTGTCTTTAGAAACTCTCTTAATAAGTTCTATTGTTTTTTTAGATAACCTAGAACCGTTGGTCTCAATAGTTCTAATGTTAAATAGTTGTTTTAATCGTTGAGTGTCTGTTTTGCCCTCAACAACTACTATTTGTTTGATTGTTGGTTTATTTTTTTGGTTTTGATGGTTCATATAAGTTATAGATTTTAGAAATTGAACCATTTTCTGAATAGTAAACTTCTATAACTTTAGCTAAATATTGTCCCAAGTCTACTACATGTAGATTTGGAATACCACAATCATATACAGATTCAATTGAGTTAGATAAATAGATGTTAGAAATAATCTTAGTATTAACAGCATCTGTTAATCTTTCAATTGCTGGTCCTGATAAGATACCATGAGTTGCAATGATGTTAATTGTCTTAGCACCTTTAGATTTTAGAACTTTACATGCTGCAACGATTGTTCCAGCAGTATCGATCATATCATCAGCAATTAAGCAATCTCTTCCTTTAATATCACCTAATACATTCAAGATTTCAGCTTTATTAGGTTCCGGTCTTCTCTTGTCTAAAATTGCTAATGGAACGTTTAATGCCATAGCTATTTTTCTAGCACGTTTAACACCACCGTAGTCTGGAGAAACTACTGTTAAATTATTTAAATTAATTTTTTTAGTAGCTTCTTTAATTAACAACATTGTTGCTCTTAAAGTGTCTACTGGAACTTCAAAGAAACCTTGTGCTTGTTCAGAGTGAACATCAACAATCGCTACTCTAGTAGCACCTGTTTTTTCTAACAATGAAGCTAATAATTTAGAAGTAATTGGTTCACGACCAATTGTTTTCCTATCTTGTCTAGCATATGCATAATATGGAATAATTACATTGATTGCTTTTGCTGAAGCACGTTTAAGAGAATCAATAGCGATTAATAATTCCATGATCTTTTCATTAACTGGTTTAGATAATGATTGAACAACTGTAATTGCTCTATTTCTTACTGGTTGTTCAGGTCTAACCATAATTTCTCCATCAGCAAATCTACTAGAGAAAGTTTTAATAGGTTTAACATTTAAGTTTTTACAAATACTTTCAGTTATTTTCTTGGCACCAGAAAGGCCCATTACATAAATTTCTTTACTGTTTGACATAATATTAACACTTAAATTATACATTTTCAATGTATAAAACTTATGATATTTTAAATAAAATATTAGATTAAAAGTCCATAGTCGGACTTAAAATTGGTTTGAAAGTACAATTTTAGGAAAACCACATTATGAACATTAAGAAGTATAGATGATTTAACTAATATGAGAGAAAAAGATTGTCAGATATTGTTAGAAACACCCCTGTAATTGAACCACCAGACTTTACAAATATATCCCCAATAACAAATAAGTCAGGTTATAGATTGAACAAACAATCTGTGAAGACCTGAATTAAACTATAAATCATCGATTGAATTATATAATAGTCTTCATCAAATTAAATTACCAGGAAGTTTGGTTTTGACTTGCTAATTAATTGAAATTTTTTTGAATCGTTTGCTTGACAAGACGATAAAAAAATAAAAAAGGAGAGGCGTTCCTCCTACTAACAATATTAATATTTTTTTATTTTCACAATTATTTTTCAAATTATAGGAACAAACTACAATTTATTAGACAACTTATTCATATCAATTTTTGTTTTTGTAATAAAAACACCACCAAGAATTAAAACTAGTATAGTTGCAGAAGAAAAAGCTATATTTCAAACATTAAATTTAAGTTTTATTTTTTGGTTTTCTGCATATTGTTTCAAACATTCATGACCTAAATTCTCTGAACGTGTGAAAGAATTAGATGAACCATAATAGTCAGGGTTATCAAGGATAAGTTGATCAAATGCCTTAGAAGCCTCTTCTTCTGTTATTTTTTCAGCATTTTTATCATCATAAATTTGTTGTACTTGAGTAGCAACAGCACGATCTTTATCATTAAGAGTTGACTCTAATGTTGCGGTAAAGAAATTAGCTTTCATAATATAATTTTTGTCTTGTCTAGAAATGCATCCAGGTATAGTAAGTGAAATTTTTTCATTAATAGCAGGAACACGATTATTTCTTACTTTGTCCATAATTTCTTTACAACTCGCAATATTATCACATCATGGCTTATTAAATTGATCTAAATTACTTAATTCATCGCCAGTTATTTTTTGAAGTAAATTAAATCTAGCATTTGAACCTTCACCATGAAAAAAACTTCAACCAGCCCTTGTAAATGAATCCCATGATCAAGCTTGGACACCTTGGCAACAAACTGTAATAAAAAATTTCCTTTGTTCAGGATTAGCAAAAATTTTAGATAAATTTGAGCGCATAATTCCAAATCTGTTTTTAACAACAGATTTAAGGTTATTTTTAAGTGATTCAGTAGCAACTGTAAAATTATCCCATTTTATTGGTTTATTAAAACATAATTTTTCTCTAGATTCTAAAAAATTATAAAGATTACCTTTTTCATGAATATCAATTGAATCAATATTTTCATAGGCTGTTGTTTCCATATTTTCAAAAATGTCAATAAAATCTTGCTCAGTAGCTGACATCGGATTTTCCATTAAAAATATTGGAGTAAATGGGTGAAGTGAACCAGAGTTTACATCTACAAATACATTCCTTATTCCCATACCATGATCTGCGCCAGGAATACACTGTGAAGTGAATAAATTTTCTGTCAAAGCAGAACAGCTATCTCTATTAATACTTGTCCCATATTGTTCAAATATTTCGTCAAGAAAATCTAAAAATTCAGGTTTAAGTTTATTAAATTCAAGATTTGGACTAGTAGAAACACCAAGAAGTTCTTCAATTAATGTGTTCATTTTAAAGTCAGAACCTTGAATGCCAAGTGGTTCAGTTTTAATTAATGGAGAAAAAATATTTATTGCATCTAAGTATTCTTTTGTAAACAAATTTGCCCTTATTATTGGTGAGTCAAAAGTGACTTTGTTTATAATATCTGTAACAATTTTTATTGTATCTTTAATGACAAGATATGCTGTTGATGCATAGTCAACAGTAAGAGATTCTAGTGAAAGGAAAAATTTACGCATTTTTTTATCAATGTCGTTTAATGTGTTTGACTTTAAAACATCTGAAGCGCTTAAAACATCTCTACTAGAATTATCATCTAAGGATTCAGTAGTAAAAGTTTTTACTAAATTAAAACAATCTTTAATATGTTGATATAAATTAGCATTTTTAACTAGATTATCAACCATCTGATATTCAGAAGAGTTTCTAACGGCATCAAACGAATTATATTCATTTTCAGCTGCAACCTTAAGTCGTTCAATATCACCAAAATCTGAACCAAAAGAAAACGCATCAAAACCTAATGCTATTGTGTCTAAAATAGATCATGCAGGTGAAATACAAGCATCTGCTATAAGTTGAGCAAAATCAACAAAAGATACAACAGAATATGTAGCTGTTGCTTCTGTTTTTGTTTTTTTCGCTAAATCATAATTTTCTTTTGCTTCCTTTTTGTTTTCATTATTTGATCAAAAATTAAAACTATCAATAGAATTAACCATTTGTTGATATGTAGAAGACATTATCATTTCATCAATATAAACTTTTTGTTCTTCTTCTGATGGGTCCTTTGGTAAACCAAAAGTATTTGAAGACTTTAAATTAGTTGTTGTATCAGTAAGAATTATGTACGGTGTATCATACTGTATATTTTTTGAATCTACA
>CAJTRF010000076.1 GCA_910578525.1 uncultured Mycoplasmatales bacterium
ATCCAAAAACAAATAAAATTTATGATGAAGAGATTGAAATTGATGAAGATTTTCGTTCCAATCCTTCTGGAGGTTTTTGGGCATATATCAATTTATCTGAAATAGATTTAAGTGATTTTCAAATTTATAAAACCATTGATAAGAATAATTATAGAGATAATTGTTTTGTTTATTCATGTATTAAATCTAATGTTTTTAAACCAGAAGAAATTAATCATTTGAGATATTTTATTCAAACAAGAGAAATACCGAACAATAAAATTATTGATATCAGCAAAGCTTTTAAATGTCATTTCATTATAAAAAGAATTGATGAAACAAGACCAATTGCTCGACAACAAAAAATAAACATTGATACAAGAAAAAAGGATTGGGCAAAATCATTTAAAAGAACAATTGAATTGATTCTTTACAAAGAACATTATTTATTGAACAAAAAGATTAATTGTACAACTTTTTACCTTTCCCATTTAGAGCAAATAAATAAATTGTTTCCCACAATGGAATTAGAACAAAAAATGAAAATTAAGGAAATAAGAAACAATAAACCAATACTAACTAATGAAGGAACAAATATTTTAACTATTTTGAGAAAAATGTTTCAATTGAATTTATTTAGAGAAATCAATCAATGTGAACAAAATATTTTATCAACAACTGAATTCACTAACCATATAAATGATTATACGGATTTAGATTATGATGAAAAAATATGTTGCAAATTAGTTAAGAAAGAAAAACCTAAAGAAAAACAATGGACACAGATTTATTATAGTGATTATGAGACCGATGTAACTGTATCACCACATAAGCCATATCTCAATTGTACTGTTTGGCGAGATAAAGAAAAAATTCATTGCGTATCATTTACAGGTAATAATATATCAGAGGAGTTATTAGATTTCTTACAAGATGGATCGTTAACCTATTTTCATAATTTAAAATATGATGGATGCTTCTTCATAAATACAGTTGGATGGAGAGTTAAAATACTTGAACGAACTGGAACCATATTACAAATTGTCCTTACGAAAAATATTAGTAAAAAGCAAACCAAAACACTAACTTTTCGTAATAGCTATTCTTTCATATCAGCTCCATTATGTTCATTTGCAGACATGTTTCAATTAAACGTTCATAAGGAGGTTATGGCTTATAAACTTTATACTGAGCATAATATTAATCGTTGTAATGTATCAGCCCTAGAATTCCAACTTCAATACTATGCAGAAAATAAAGATAAGAAATCATTAAAAGAAATATCACTTGATTGGAAACAATTAATAGAGAACGCAAAGATAGCTAATGCATATATTGATTTAAGCATAGATATAATGCAATATGCTAAATTCTATTGTAAGAAGGATTGTATAGTATTAATGAAAGGAATGGAAAAATTTAATGATGACTTGATGGAAGTATTTAAACAAATGAGAATTAATATTGGTTGTGTTCATAATTTTATTTCCATATCATCTATAGGTTATCAATTCGCCAAAATGTATGGATGTTTTGATGAATGTTATGAACTAAGTGGCAAACCGCAAAACTTTATTCAAAGATGTGTAAGCGGAGGAAGAACAATGACAGCATCAAATCAAAAGCAATATATAGAAGGAAGGATACAAGATTTTGATGCAGTATCATTATATCCATCAGCAATGAGTATTATGGATGGTGTACCAAAAGGAAAACCAAAAATAATCCCATCAAATATACTAACAGAGGATTTATTAAAATTTAACCAATTCTTTGCTGAGATTAATATAACTAGTATTAAATGTAAAAGTGATTTTGAATACAAGTTTGGCCAAGTGTTTGTTAAAAATGATAATGGAAGTAAGATATTTAATAACGAACCAGTTAATAGTTTTTATATAGATAAGGTTGCTTTTGAAGATTTAATGGAGTTTTATGATTTTGATTATGAGTTTGTTCGAGGTTATTATTTTGATGAAGGATTTAATAATAAAATCAATTCTTTCATCAAAAGACTTTTTAATCTTAGGCTGAAATATAAAAAGGAAAAGAATCCATTACAATCTACAATTAAACTATTACTCAATAGCATATATGGTAAATCTATTTTAAAAGCAATACCAATCGAAACTAAATGCATAAGCAAAAATAAAATATATAATTATATCTGGCGTAATTATAACTTCATTTCCGATATAGTTGAAAATGATAATATAAATAATGTTTACGTTAAAAGAATTAAGCCAATACTAAATCATTACAATCTACCACAATTTGGGGCATCTGTTCTGAGTTGGAGTAAGCGTCTTATGAATAGAGTTATATCATCTGCTGAACAAAATGGAATTAATATATTTTATCAAGATACTGATAGTATACATATAATGGAAAATGATGTGCAACGTATCGCAGACATATGTAAACGTAAATATGGTAAGGAACTTATTGGTGAAAGAATGGGACAATTTCATAATGATTTTGATTCATTCCCTGGAGCTGTTGGTGAAGTTTATTCCCGAAAACTAATAGCACTAGGTAAGAAAAGTTATTTAGATATATTAGTTGATGAAAAAGGTAATGAAGGATACCATATTAGAATGAAATCAATACCGAAGCAATGTATCCTAAATAAATGTAAACGATTAAATATTACTGTTGAAGAACTATATGAAAGATTATATAATGGTGAAGAGATTACTTTTAACTTATTAGATGGGTGTAATTGCTTTCGAAAAAATAAATCATATCAACAAATTAATTTATCACAATTTGATAGAACAGTTAAATTTATTTAGTTAACACGTCATATACATCGGCTTTCTTTGCTGGATTTATTTTTATTGTAATGAACAGTGGGCTTTTAAGAATTATTGGCTTAAACATGAAATCAACTAATCTCATTTCCAAATATTTTAATGAATCTGTATTTGTTTTAATTTTAATAGGCTTGGTCATATCATAATTCACCATTAATGGCTCTCCGTCTATAATCATTGTATCAATGTTGGCTATAACACTTGGTGTATATTCTTGATCGTCTATAGATGAATTCATTGGTACACCTTGTAGAGAAACCAAATATAATTTGTTTGCAAAATCTAGTATTGGTAAATCTGGAACAATTATTTCTTCATTAGCATTACAAACAAACTCTTTGGTATTATACAAGCCTGTAATTAATTTTGCTCTATGTGTACCTTCTTTTAGAGTAATGAGTTGAGTAGAATTTATTGAAATTGTTTTATTATTTATGTTTGTAAATTTTATTACTGATTGGCAACCGTTTAACATTTTTATTAATGAACTTATACTATAATTGAAGCAATCTTCAAACTGTATTTTTATATCATTATCAGCGGTCTCAAACAATAAATAATCATCTTTTGTCGTGATGAGTATATTTGCTTTAGTATTGATTGATGAAACATAGTATTTAACGTATTCGCATTTCCATGGAATATTTAATCTTACTTGTACTGAGCTATAATCAGTTGGCTTACTTTGAGTTGAAACAAACATTGTTTTATATATATTAAAATGTCATTGGCATTATATTCAATAAAAGCTAAAGAAGCAGCGAAACTATATAATAAAGGCATAACGATTGAAATAGATGAAGATGATGATGGTAATGAGCAAATATGCTTTAATAATGACAATGGAGAATCAGTTCATTTCAATTGTATATATAATAAAGAAGAAACAGATTTAAAATGTAAAACTGGTTTTACTCCAAGTGAATTTGGCGAATTACACATTAAACCAGGTGGTAAGATATGGCGATTTAAAGACGATACATCGACTGAATTAACTAATGAAGGCTATTGCACAACTTATAATAAATTGTTTGAGATATTGAACACTTCTACACTTCATCTTAAACAAATATTAGATTCAATCAAAAATAATTCTGGTGACTTTCCTCAAACTATTACTTTTGATACAAATGCAATCATTACACCGAATCAAACACTCAAAACCTTATCTTATGAACAGGGTAGTTATAACATGAATTTAACCGAAAATTTGACTGAAACCTATAATTCATTATATAGTAATCTCGGTTCAAGTGTTGGTGCAGTTCATGATTTTATAGATGATGTGTTAAAATTGTTTAA
>CAJTRF010000077.1 GCA_910578525.1 uncultured Mycoplasmatales bacterium
ATTTAGAATATTCAAAATATTTTTCTCTTTTTCCTTCTTCATAATTTGTTTTTATTTTTCTGAAGAATTCATTTAAAGTTGAAACGGTCATATCTTTGTTCATTGAAAAACATGGTTGTCCTTGAGTTAAATCAAATTGAATACTTTTTCCGTTAAATAAGTATTCATAAAGTTTCATTAAATCACCTTTGAATTTTGAATTAGCTGCATGATAAATTGAATTTAATGTTATTCCTTTTCCTCGAATAACATAATCAATTTCATTAGTTGAATCAGTTATTTTGTGAATATACATTTTTTTCATTAGAAAATAAGCTTCAATTGACCAAGGCATTTCATCATGGTCTTTAATTGAAGGAAAATCACAATGAAATTGACCTAGATTATTTCCTATCAATTTTCTATTGTATTTCTTTTCATATTCAACTTCTAATTTAACTAAATCAGGGCATTCAATCATAAAACTATCCGTATCGACATAATAAATATGACAACCTTTATCAAAAGCTAAACACATAACTTCATTCATAATTCTTTTAGACATTGAAAGAACTTGAATTCCTAACAAAGAAAAATTGAAATGTTTATCAATTGGTTTCAATGTTTTAACGGCTGAAATTTCTGAATCATTTAATTCAATTGATTCAACAATTTTATTATAATTTTTGGTCCAAAATTTATTTAATTCATCACCTTTCTTTAAATATTTCCAATCTTTTTCAACAGGTCTTTCAATTGTTTTTCCATAACAAGAATTCATAATTAATTTATATAATTCTTGCAACGGATTTTTTTCTTTTTGATATTCTGTTCTTTTATCAAATATTTTTTGAATTTCTTCTTGAATTGTATAATCTCTTTTTCCAGACCAATAATATCCTCTCAAAATTTTGTATTCAATTTTTTGAAATTCAATTAAATCTTCTAAGTAAATATTATCAACTATCATCTTAATTTTTTCACCTTCTTTTAATTTGTCATCATTTAAATTAATTCCATTAACTTTTCTAACAATTAATGGAAAAGCATAATGTTTGTTAACTTTTGAAATTTCAATTTCAACAATATAAGCACCTTGTTTTGATAAGAATTCAATGTTTAATTGGTCAGGTGAGATGACTTGTGGGATTCCTTCAACTGTATATAATCTTCTCATTGCACTTGGATATAAACTTTTTGCATCAAAATCGGTTAAATTTATCATTGTATGCCACTTTTTGTTATATGCAGTCATGCATCTTCCTCCATAAATTGCATGAGAACAAAATTTTCTAACAACTCCACCAATTTTATATAAATTCTTACCGTAATAAACTTTTCTATTAAAAACTTCATTTGCCAATGAACTTATTGAAATAAATTTAAAAGGGTCAATTTTGAAATCATCTAAGAAACCTTTTCTAAATTTATTGAAACCTAATCTTAAAATATTAACGTCTTGTTCACAATAAAATTGAGAATATTTATACATATCAAATTCAAAATTATTAATTCTACAACCAGGAATTGAATCAATATTTCTAACAAAATTTAAATAATCTTCATTTGACCATTTTTTATCTTCATTTTGACCTGCTTCTGAAATTTTACCTCTATTATAAATTAATCGGTCTAACGTATAATATTTGTAAGGGAAAATTTCTTTTTTAATTTCACCTAATTCAGAAGTTAAATTAAACATTTTAGGTAATTTTTCTAATTTACAATTCAAAATTGGTAAAGTATCTTTGAAATGTAAAATTTTCCCTTTGAAATTTATATCGGTCATCATTGTTTTAGTTCCTTTAATTATTGACTTTTGAATACCAAATGAAGCTAACATTCTAATATCATAAGATAAATTATGAAAATAAATAATTGATTCATCAGGTAAAAATTCTAATAATTTAATATTACAATTTTTTCCTCTAAAAGTTTTGTTAACGGTTCCATTTTCATTTTGAATAACACACATATAAGGTCTATGAATTTTACCTGAAACATCAGCTTCAAAATCACAATACCAATAAGTTTGATAGAATTTTTTCTTAGGTTCTTTATATTTCTTAGGTTCAATTAATTGAGTACAAAAATTCTTATCAAATTCTAATTTAATATTTGAAACATCATTCTCAATTTCATTATAATAAATTGTATTGAGAATTGAATATTCACCATAAGTTATTGGTTTAAATAAATTCTTCTTAAATAATAATCGAACTAAATTTGAGGAACTAATGAAATATTTAGATTTCCTCCAATATCTTTGATTATTATGTTTTGAAGTTAAAACGTATTCTTTATCAAATTTTGTTTCATCATTTATTTCTTCATAATTTTTCATATAATAAGTACTAAAAGGTGTTTTTTCTTCAATGAAATAATGTTTTTGAAAGATATTGAAATGATGAATATGATTTGCTTCATCTTTTTCAACACCTAAATAATTTTTACGTTTAGAATTTGAATACGGTTTAACGGTTTGTTTTTTATTTCTTCCTTCAAAATCTTCATCAATAAAAGTTAATTTTAAATGAATTTTAAATTCAGAACATAATTGATTAATTGCATTTTGAGATAAATATCTATTTTGAATCCTTAATCTAATTTGATTTAATTCTTCAATTGAATAATCATCAGTTTGAGATAAAGCATAAACAAAACAACAATCATTTAATTCTGAACGTTGTTTAAATTTATTTCTATCGTCAGTTAATTTATCAAAAATTTGTAATTTAATTAAATAATCTTTGATACATTGAGGAACTTGTTCTTTGACCAAATAACTAAAGAATTCACCACCTCTATCAGAATATGTATCAACTCTTGGATTTCTATAAAATCTTATACCTGAAAATAATGACCATGCAGGAACTTTTTGAGCACCTTTATCATAAAAAAATTCTGCAGGAGTTTTATCAATTGAAAAGATAAAATTTGACCTTGTTAAATTTTGCCTTAATTGATTATAATTTTCAGGAATTAAAGGCATTGTATGCCATTGTCTATTAACACAATATGAAATTAAATATTGTCTATTCATTTCATGATGGGAAACAACATCATCAAAAAATTTTGCTAATTTGGGGCATAATAACGTTCTTCCTTGATTATTCAATTGTTCAAAATTGATTTCCCAATTATCAGGATTTTTGTATAAATTAGTCATAATTTCTTCAACTAATTTATCTTGTTTTGTTTCTAATTTCTTCCATCTATGAAATTTTGTGTGTAAAGCTGAATCATCAGTTGCTTTTCTTTGACTTTTTAAAAGATTTTGAATATTATTAAATAAACCTACATCAGAATCAATATATCTTTCTGGTTCTCTTGGTGGAGGTGGTGGTGGAGGTAATTGAATTAATGGAATTTCTCTATTTTGATATCTATTAGCATTTCTTCTTAATTTATTTGAAATCCCTCTTGAAAACCAATAAATAGCTTCAGAATTATCACCTCCATCATAATTATTTTCATGAAGAGCACTTTTAATTGAATCAATGATGTCTTTTTTTGCTTGGATTTTATTTCCTTTGTTTTCTTCTAAGAAACTTTCAAAAGAGCTTGAATCGCCATACAAATTATTATGAATTTGAATTAATCTACTATCTGGTGTTGATAATAAATTTGTCATTTAATGAAGTGATAAAAATAGGTGAGATAAAAAAGTTTAAAATTTTGTTATATGAACTTCATTTCACTTTAATTGAATGTCTCTCTTAGAAAAGAAAACATTAAAAGAAAGAATTGAATTCTTAGAAAAAAGATGTTCAAACATGCCTTCTTATGAATATCTTGCTAAAAGAATTGATAGCATGGAATGGTTAATCGTAAAAGAAATTTTCACGCTAAAACAGAAAATTTCAGAACTCCAAAAAAAAATTGACTCAAATGAAACTCCAGACGCTAATGAATTAAAAGAAATCCAAGAGAGATTGGATGAAATTGAAAAACAAACTTTAAATTCTGAATAAAAAAAAGAATTTAATTTAAAGAAATTTTTTTTGTTTATTTATTTATTTATGAAAAACCAATAATCAAGTAGAATCATTAATGTTATCAAAGG
>CAJTRF010000078.1 GCA_910578525.1 uncultured Mycoplasmatales bacterium
AAAAAAACATATATGGTTTACATCTTAATGATGTCCCTTATTGATGCCATTTTATGATGTCATCTTATGAAAGTCATTTAATGTAATCAATTTTATTACCATTATCATCAAATTTAACAAATCCATCGCCTCCAAAATATTGTGAAACTGGATTATTTGAATTATCAAATTTAGGTATTCTTGATGAAATATTATTAACAATAGGAATTTTATTTGCAACTGATAAAGTTTTGTTCCATCCATGTTTAAAACCATCTTTAAAGTCATTAGCAAATGTTTTAATATTTTGACCAATTTTTTTAATCCAAGAACCAAAAGCCATTTAATAATTTTTAAAAAAATTTTTATAATTTATTTAGGTTAAAGTATCGAAATGTGTAAATGATGCTGTAGTTGTTGAAGTAAATGTTTGATTGGAATACCAATCTGGAATATTTTGATGATATTCAATTTTGTCAGCAGATAAACTCCAATAACAATATGAAAATATCCACATTTCTGGTACTGGATTTTCATTATTATCTTTTACAACATTTCCAGTATCATCCATCTGAGGATAATAATAAGTATCATTATCGCCAACAGCAACTGGTTCTCCTTTAAATTCTATCAATACTTGTTTCCCATTTGTTGATAATCCTTCAAAATTAGTACCTATATTACCTCGTTCAAGTTGATAATTTATACCAAAATTAGTATTGTCATATAAAGAATTTATAAACCTCTTATTAGTATTTAAATCATTTAATGGAACAGATAATGATTCAATTAATTCTGGTGATGCAGTTGTATTATCTAATTCATAAGACATCAATTGTAAACTCACAAATCGACCATCATAAGTGTTTTTATAAGCTAAATAAGGTAATGGTTTTTTATCGATAAATAATTGAACATTTTTATACATAATATTCTTAAATACAGTTATATCACTATAATGAGCTGGAAACATTAATAATATATTTGTTGCATTATTTAATGGAATAATTCTTGTTGCATACAATCCAGATGGAGTTGGTTTTTGTTCAAATAAAACTCTTTTCATTTCTAAACAAGGTATCCTAATTTCACTAGTTAATGCACTACTTATTTGTTGTAATATATCCATTTTAACACCAAATCCAACACAATGTGTTCGACCAACCCTTATTTTTCCACTTCCTGGTTTTACAATTAATCGATTATTTTTAAGTATGCATTTTTTAATAGTTTTATTATCAAACGAACTTGTAAAAAGATAAGTATTTAAACTATTTTTATCAGTTTTTGCATTTGCAACATCTGTTTCACCAACAATTCTTGATTCTTGTCCAATTTGTACAAAATAATTTGGTAGATTAGGAATTAAACCAACTCCATATTCATAAGCAGGATTGTATGAATTTCGTTTTTTTATTTTAGCAACATTTTCAGGAGGAATTTGACACCAAACTAATCCATCTAACGAAGTTCGAATTTCTTCAACTATATCACCAATAATAGAATTTGGATATAATCTCCAATTTTGTAAAGTCATTTGGTCCGTAAAAGGTATAATAAGTTCGAATTTAACTTTTGGTGTTGCATTATTTTTAAAATCTTTTATAGGAATATAACAACCACAAACATTTGGAGACATATTTATAACATTTTCCCATAAAGAATGACTTTTAAATGTTCCTTTTTTAACTTCATTTGGTCTTATAAGATTATAAGCAAAAGATTCCCTTGCCATTTCATTTTGAGAATATGCATTAATTAATTCACCTTTACAATAATATTTACTATCGCTTATGATTTCAACAGCATTTTTAAATCCAACAAATATTTGATTTATTTCTGCATCATCTTCTGAACTATATTTAATAGTTTTTTCCAATCCAACTTCAAATTCAACTTCCATAACAATAAAACTTTTTTGGAAATTCGTAATATCTAAATTTGGATGAGTTAACATTAATCTTGTTCTTTCACCTATTTCTAAACCATTAGATGTTATATCCCTTTCATGAAACTCTTCTGAATAAGTTTGAAATCTCCATTTCCTGATGGAGTTTCTGTTAAACAATTATTTTTCCCACTAAAGAAAGAAACCAAATCATTTTCATCATTTCCTGACGATTTAAAATTAGTATTTACGTGTTTCATTTTTTATTGAAAACAAAAAAATTTTATTTATATAATTTAATCATAACCAGCTGGTATACCTCTATTATAATATTTGACACCGTCTTGTATAGACCAAGTCCAATAAGTATCAGAACAAATCCACATTTCTGGTGGAGGAACATTTTTAGTATCTCTATCGGCAACTTCAACTTCATTAACAGTTTCTTTCATCTTCAAATCTGGATATAAATAAGGGTCTAAACGGTCATTAGTATTAATAGGGAAACCTCTAAATTCAATAGTAACGGAGTGGCTTCCTGAATCAATTCCATCAAATACATAACCAGCATTTCCTCTTTCAAGTTGGAAATTAATACCAAAGCTTGTGTTATCCCAAGGACATAATAATAATCTTTTACCTTTTTCTGGGTCATCTGTTGCTTCAACATAATTTTTTTCTTGATAAAGATTTAATGGCCTTGATATCGATTCCATAAATTCTCTTGTTGGTTCTATACAACCATCTAATTCATTAGCCATTAATTGATAATTCACAAATCGACCATCAAATGTTGTATCAAAATCAGATTCTGGATATGTTTTCTTATTAACAATTAAACGAACATTTCGATACATAATATTTTTGAAAACTGTAAAATCACTTGCATGGCTTGGAAACATCATAGTAATATTAGTTGCATTTCTTAAAGGAACTGATTTACTTAAACTAGTAAATCCTGATGAAGTTGCATGATTTTCGAATTGATATCTAGTTAATTCTTGTGAAGGAATAATAATTGGTTCATTAAGAGCTTGAAATATAGCATTATTTACATCTTCTTTAATTCCAAATCCTGCACAATTTGTTCGGCATGGGTCAATTTCACAACCAGTTGGTTCAACAATTAATTTATTCACCATTAATTCATAAGAAATATATTGTTTGTTTGGTACTTCCATATTAACTGCAGCTGCAGAACCATTTTCTGACGGTTTTAATGTTTCACCTGATGTTAATTTCCAAGCTGGTGCCGGTATTGATGATTCTTCTATATATTTACCAGGAATAAATTTCTGAATACATTCATGGTCATCCGCATGATTTTGAGCTTTTAATGCAGCAGCAGTTGTTGCCTTTTTAACAATAATAGCTTCTTGACCAATTTGTGTAAAATGATTAGTGATTGGCAATAATGGTGCGTTATATTCTTTGTTCGGATTGAAATCCCAAAACCTTTTAACTTCTCCAACGTTTTTAGGTTGAATTTGACACCAAACTAATCCATCAACAACAAATTTAACTTCTTCTTCTACTTGTCCTAAAATTCTATTTGGATATAATCTCCAAGCTTGAAGGGCTAATTGGTCAGTAAATGGTATAATAAGTTCGAATTCAACTTTTATTGCATCTTTATTTAATTTCTCTAATGGAATATAACAACCACAAACATTTGGAGACATATTCTGAACACTTTCCCATAAAGAATGTGAATGTGGAACACCTGTTTTAGCATCTCTTGGTCTAATGCTATTATATGCAAACGATTCTCTAACCATTTCTTGTTGGTGATATGAATCCACTAATTTTCCATCTACCCAAAAATATGCTTCACCAATAATTTCAACAGCATCTTTAAATCCAACAAATATATAATTTAAATGAGAATTTGGATTATTATCCCATGCATTATTAAGTTCTTTTTCAAATTTTAGTTGTAATTTTAATGTTAAATTCATAAATCCTTTTTCTATTTGTGATATTGTATGAGCAGAATGTGTTAACCTTAATTTTGTTTTAGTATTTAATCTTACAGGTGCATCTTTATCATGACATTCTTCTTGAACTATTGAAAAAGTATTATCACCACTATTCTTTTGTACTAAGTTTCGTAAATGATTATTGAAATAATTAAGGACATCTCCTTCATCATTTCCAGAATTC
>CAJTRF010000079.1 GCA_910578525.1 uncultured Mycoplasmatales bacterium
CATTTCCAAATACTTTAATGAATCAGTGTTAACTTTAACTTTAATTGGTTTAGATTCATCATAATTGACAATTAATGCTTCCCCATCCATTATCATTGTATCTATATTTGCAATAATAGATGGAGTATATTCTTGGCCTTCAATGGTTGAATGTGCTGCAACTCCCTGAAGTGATACCAAATATAATTTATTTGCCAAATCTAGAATTGGAATATCTGGAACATTTTTTTCTTCATTAGCATCAACTTCAAATTCTTTACAGTTGAATAGTCCAGTAATTAATTTTGCTCTATGACTTCCTTCCTTAAATGTTATATCTTGATTGGGTGTTAATGATATAGTTCTATTATCTTTATTCTTGAATTCAATTGTGTCCTGACATGCATTTAAAAATTTAACCAAAGAACCAAATGAATAAGTATATGACTCCACAAAATCAATTCTTATATCTCCATTATTGGTTGTTTCAAATATTAAATAATCTTCAGCTGTTGTTAACAAAATGTTGGCCTTGGTATTAATGGATGAAACATAATACTTCACGTAAGGACATTTCCATGGTATATCTATATTCATCCTTACAGTATTGTAATTTTCTGGTTTGCTTTGAATAGAATATAACATTATTTAATTTCAGATTAAAATGTCTTTAGCACTTTATTCTGTCAAGAGCAAAGAAGCATCAAAACTGAAATCCAATGAGATAGAAATTAATATTGATGAAGATAAAATAATTAACTTTGAAAATACTATTGAACCTGATGAAATGGTACAATTCAATTGTGTCTACAATAAAGCTGAAATAGATGAAAAAATAGTTGGAGATTATTTAGAAAAGAATGGTGGACTGGAAGGATTTGGTGCATTAAATATTATGGCAGGGAAAGGTATTCATACATTTAATGTTGATGGAACATTACATGAAAACAATTATGCTACCAATCTAAATAAGTTATATGAAAGATTAAAAGCAAGTGCAACAAATTTACAGACTTACCTAAATGTATTAAAAGATGAAATAGCAGAAAATATTGGTACAGCTGAATTAATTCCAGGGGCAGAACTATCTATTATTGTAGATGCTACACAAACAAAAGATGTAGATGTAAGTTCATATTCTAAATTAATTGCTGCATTAGGAAATAATAATACTAGTATCTTAAGTGTTGTTGATAATATCTATGACACAATTAATGATTTGGATAGCTTTACTGTATCTGAATTTTTGAATGCAATATTACAAGAGAACCAAACCATGACTTCAATTAAAGAAAACAAAGCAGATGAAATATATGAAGCAACACAAGAAAACATTACCAAATATACAGAATTAGTATCAGCTATCAAGAATTTAAGTGAATGCTTGAAAAATATTTTAATTGTTGAGAAGAATTTGGATATGAAATATATTAAAGAAATTAAAACAGAAAAACCTGAAGAAGAGATACCATTAGCTGTTACTGATGAGGAGACCAAAAAAACTGAATATATTTACACTTATGAAACAGCAAATAAGCATGCAGATACACTAACAGAAATAATAAACCTGATAAATTCATCTAATGAAAATATTGAAAAATGGTTAAAGAAAATAGAGGAAACAAAAACAACTGGAATAGATTTTACCAATTTGAATGATTTGAAAGTGATACAAAAAAATACAAACACATCTTCTTATGAAATTAAACCACAATCTATCACAAGCCTGAATGGTATGATAACAAATATGAGTACCAATAATGAAAATATTTCTAACTGGATTTCTAATAATACAATAGACTTTAATAAAACAGGCCAGGTTAAGGCAATGGAGAAAATTACAAATGAAAGCACTAATGAAACTACATTTGATATTAAACCTAAAAATGTTGCCAATTTTACTGAATTTGTTGAAGCAACAAATAGTACTAATGAAAATGTTAATTCATTCTTACAACAATTAGATAGTGGAACAATTACATATCCAGATTTATTGGATGCATTTGGGTCTAATGTATCAATGTGTCTAATAAATGAAAGAACTAATGAACCAGAAATTTGTAAAGTACAGATAGAAATTACTCCAATAGCAACTCCTTCTCCTCCTGATACAACACCTGCCCCAGAAGATACAACACCATCTTTTGTAGTTGACCCTGATGGAAACAATTATAACTTCCCTACAAAAGAACAAATTGATGAGATAAAAGAAAAACCAACATTAAAAGTTAACACAACAGGTATTACAATTCCTATTTATGTAGGGTTGAAATATACAGTAAAAGGCTTAAAATGGTTCAAAAATATAGTATACAATATATTATCAACATATTCATCAATGACAAAAAAAGTTCGCAAAAATATATCACAAGGACTATACAAAGCAACAGAAATATTTTTTAAATTAGTATTTAATCTCTTTTATTTTATATGGAATATTCCATTGAAAAGTTTTGCCTTTAAAGCTTTAAAGGGGGCAACAAATATTATCATAGAAATTATGAATCCAAATAATTTTGTTGATGAAAATATTGTAGATTACCAAGACCCAGACATTAAAGAAGTCATTGATGAATTAATTGAAATAACACCAATTCTAAGTCCAACCAAAATAAGTGAATTGGCAAAAGAAGGATATCAAAAAATAAAAATTAAATATACATCATTTAAATCTTTTTGGAATAATATAGGTCCAATGTTAATGGATTTTATGTCTAAGAGTTGGGAAATATATGAAAATATTATTAATGCAGGAAGTAAATGGATTGATGAAACATTTTATCCAAAATTTGGTGCTAATGGAACTGATATCTTACAAGCTATTTTTGGTTTAATTATTATGGGTATTACTCTAGGTATTGCTTTTGTCATAACATTTATTTGTATCATTTTTATAGGCCTTATATTTGCTCCAATAATTAATCTCATGGAATATCTTGTAGATAAATTTACAAGAAATACACAAGGAATCCAATTGTTAGAAGACAATAATTATGATTTAGTTGACCCTGATGGAAATAAAATTGTGATAACACTAGATGATAACATGCTTGATATGTTCAGACAAAAATACAATGATATGGTGCTACAATATAAAAGTACTCATGGTGAAACAAATACATCAAATGATTCATGTTTTACTATAGAAAATGGCCACCCCAATTATTATGTTAAGAGCAAAGATTTATCTACCAGTACAATGAGATTGCATGATAAGTATTATAATGTCCTACTAATTAAAATATCAGATGAAATAAAGAGTGCCATAACAAAAATAACTGATACAACAAAAATGTTTAGAATAATATTGAGAACAAATATTTTGTATGACACAGATGGAAATCTAATTAAAGAATTCTTCATAAATGTTAAAGATGGAAAGCAATATAATCCTGTGATATCAAGAAACCCAGACACTAACTTTTATTCTGTAATGAGCATTGGAGATGAAGATTTAGATGAGCCATCAATGAAAACTAGTTTTTATATTGCATTTGATAAGACATCAGCTGTTAATCCTTATGAACTTTATCATAAGGGAGAAATAAGTATACAATATTTATTATCACAAGATTCTTTGGTAGCTGTAAAGCCAACAATAAAGTGTGATATCATTGAAGCTGAGAATGCACTAAAATTATACAAAAATGATAACCTATACCTTTATTTACCAAATATTATTACTGAAGAAAGTTTAGAAATAGAGGCACCAGATACAAATAAAGTAGAAAAGGAATTCTACAAAATCATCTATAAAATACCCACTGATTATGTTATCCCTAATGGCCTAGAATTTAGCTTTAAAGAATTCTGTTTTGGTAATGAGTGGACATTAAAATGGAATGGTTCTGAATGGACAGATAATAATTGTCAAGGATTGCTTAGAGGTAAGGTATCATCTAAATTAAGAAAGGTCAATTCCAAACAAAACTCTGATGGTGCTATTGGTTGCTTTATTTTGATTAAAGACACAAAAACACATCACTCTGTAATCCCTGAAAGTAGTAATGGTTTATTATATGGCTTAATTGAAAATA
>CAJTRF010000080.1 GCA_910578525.1 uncultured Mycoplasmatales bacterium
TATATTATGTTGATTTCAAATTAAATTTCATTGCAAGACCAATTGATAAAAATGGAAAGCAAGATAATTCATTTAATAATATTTATGATTTTGTAGATGTAATGAATATTGGATATGAACCATTTCAAAATAATCCAGATAAATATTTGAACAAATGGATGAGAGAGATTCAGTTTGAAAATGTTTGGGACAGACATAGTTGTAAAGTATATTCTAGTTTTGCATGTGATTCATCAAAAGGTTATCTTGGAAATAGTCAAATATTTTATCATACAATTAAGTACTTTAAACTCAACTCAACGGATCAGCATTTTTGGATTGAATTCTATTCAGCCCGTCATAATAATATTCCAGTAATAATTCCTTTGAATGAAAGTTTTAATATTGAATTGCAATTCTTGCCATATCACAAATTATTATATGTATAAATTGTTTTTTAATTTTTTTATAAATGAATAATTTCAAAACAATTGATGATTTATTTAAGAAGTATCCGTGGAAGTCCCCAAATAAATTTATTCCATTAGCAAAAAGATATGGATTTTCAGAAAAAGATGCAAAAACTTTTTTAAAGAATATTGTTCATGATGTCAAAATACCAAAAGCTCAATATATGAATATTTATTCAAAACAACCAAATGGATTTCAAATGGACACTTTTATCAATGAGAAGAAAAAGAATGGATTAAATTATTTAATGTTAATTAATATAAATACTAGGAAAGCTTATTCATATGCAATGCAAGGAAAAGGTGCCAAAGAAGTAGTAAAAGCATTACAAAAATTTATAAAAGATGTTCCAGAAGTTTATTCAATTACTTCAGATCAGGATAGTGCTTACTTATCTAATGATGTATTAGAATTCATGAAAACAAACAATATAATATATAAAACAACTGAAGATAATAATCACAATGTACTAGGTATAATCAACAGATTTATGAGAACTATTAGAGATATGATTGGTAATAATAAATTTATAGATGAACAAGAAATGAAACAATTGATTGAAACATATAATGAATCTCCTCATAAGTCCATAAAATTCAAAGCACCAAATGAAATAACAAATGAAGATGAAATACAATATATAAAAGATAAATCACAAAATAATCCATATAATTTTCAACCAGGTGAAAGAGTTAGAATAATTAATGAAAAAAATCCTTTATCTAAAAAACGTTCAAATGCAACAAAAGAATCTTATATTGTTGATTCAAAATCTGGTAATCAATTTATAATCAAGTCTAAAGATGAATCTATTGATAAGTATCCAGGATATCAATTGATTAAAGCATCTTCTAATGTTCCAATTGCTGATACATTAAAAGGTGGGAAACGTGGAATAATAAATAAAATTATATCATATGATAAGAAAAAGTATAAAGTCATGTATGAAGGTGGAACATTTGATTTTATTCCTGCTAAGAATCTTAGAGAAGGAACACCTACTACTTTATCACAAATGGAAAGAGAATTTTGGTCAAAACAAAAAAATATCCCAGATGATATTATTAAATGGTCTTAATCAACTTTCTCATTTATAGATTTATAAACAATTTTTCCACCC
Source organism: uncultured Mycoplasmatales bacterium (assembly GCA_910578525.1). Lineage (GTDB taxonomy): Bacteria > Bacillota_I > Bacilli_A > Mycoplasmatales > Mycoplasmoidaceae > Malacoplasma_A. Next base: position 1,571 of record CAJTRF010000080.1, read on the forward strand.
TCATATAAAAGCTCTATCATGAATCCTATTAGTTGATATTTAAAACATTCCTTAACAAAATTCAAATAATTCATTTAATTATAATTAAAATGACAATAAAAAAGTCAATTGATTCAAAGCAAATTATTAATAGTGTTGAATCATTAATCAAGAAAACTCTTCAAAAGAATCAACGTGAAATAGAAATGGCATTAATAAAACCTTTACATCCTGAATATCCATTTAGTTCAAATGGTATTTATTTTCTTATTGGTAGACCAGGTTCTGGAAAAACATATTTTATCTGGAAACACATTTTGATTACAGAAAAATTATTTAAGCAGCCGTATTATCAAAAGATTATTTTTTGTTCAACATCAGGGAAAATGGATAAAACATCAGAAGTATTAAGTAAAAATGTAATAACACCTATTCTATATATTTCTGAAACACAATTAACTAGTTATTTAAAAAAGCATTTGAAAAGAAAAATAAAATATTATTCATTGGTAAAACATATACTAACTAAAATGAAAGAAACAAATGAAGAAATGGAAAGACTTATTAATAAGCATTCATTACAAGATTTAGATGATAGAATAGTATATATTGCAAATAAACTTGTAAAGTATCAAACTGCATCATATCCATATAATACATTAATAATTTTAGATGATTGTGCAGGTAGTGATTTATTAAAAAATGGAAATAGCGAATTTATTAGATTATTAACTAAAACAAGGCATTATAATATTACTTGTATAATGGCTTTCCAAACAATTAGGTTTGTTCATATTAATGCTAAAAGAATGGCAACTGATATAATTTGTTATAGTGGCTATAGTGAAGAAGATTTTACATCATTACTTCAACAAACAAATAATAATTTAAATACTAAAGAAACTGTAAAAGAATACTTACAGCATAGAGATCCACATGATAAATTTATAATGAATATAACAGCTGATAAATATTATTTCGAAAAATAAATTTTATTATAATTAAATGGGATTCTTTAAGAAATTAATTAAAACAGGTATTGGTTTAGCTGGAAAACATTTAATGAATACTGCTAATACTATTACAGGTGGTTTAGCTGGTAAACTTACAAATACTGTTATAGAAGGTGTAAATAAACATTCAGGCATAATTGGAAAAGTAGCACAAGGTATTGGCAAAAAACTTTTTTCAGAAGAAACAAGAAATAAAATTTCCAATTTTGCTGATAAGGCTTTAAAGTATATTCCAAAAGGTAATGTTAGAACAGCTTTAGAAAAAGTTAATAATGCTGCACAAGGAAGAACTGAAAATAATAATGCTAAATTAAAAACCGATAATATCAATACAGAAAATAGTAAACAAATGAAATCTGATAGAGCTATATTAAGAAATAAATATGTAATGCAAGAAGGTTAACAAAGTTAAACAAATTCAAGCAAATCTTAGCAAATTTCAGCAAATTTAATAAAACATTTTTTTTAACTATATAAATGTCAAAAAGAATACCACAAAGCAAACGTTTACAGTTAATCAATAAATGGTTAAGAGGTATTGAAGATGATGATTATGAAGTATTTCCAACTAAAACAGATGGTAAATATATAGTTAGACCACGTAAAAAGAAAGAACATATTGAAGAATCAGATGAAGATACCAATATCAAATCAGATGAAGATCCAATTGAAGAAAAAATAGAAGAACAAATTGAAGAACCAAAAACACAGCCAAAACAAAAAATCAAAGTTAAATCACAAATGAATCAAACATATGATCCAACTATTAATATAGAAATATTAAATCAATTAAAATTATTAGGTGAAGAAATTAAAGCTAAACGAAAAAAGAAAGAACAAAAAAGAATAATCAAAGAAGTTATTCAAAAACAAATTAATAAGCATCCATCTCATTATATAACATCTCAAAATAATACAGTAGAATCAGTTTCTAATATTGAAGATGAGGCAATAAATGATGAACCAAATCCAAAACAACAAGAACAATCATTTTATCAGCCAAGAAGAAGAAATAATATTTTTTCAGATTTAATGTAAATTTATTTATATTTTTTTGTTTCAATTAAATGATTAACAATGAATTAATAATGCAAACTTCAGCTGAAGCTTGTACTCAAATAGCTTCTTATTTTGATATAGTTGATAATTGTGTTGCAATGAGTGATACAAATAAACAATATTCAATCAATCCACAAACATCCTATTCACCTTCCCCACCTATTCAACAAGGTTCATATACATCAATTATTATATCACCTAATAGTCATAATACTGCAGACCTATATAACGGATTTATTAAAGTTAATATGAAAGTTAAAGTTAATATTAATGATACACTTAGTACAGGGAATGTTGGAAATTATCCTTTTAATAGAATTTGGTATGGATTTAAAGATGCACGTGATGCAGTAGAAAAATACGAAATTGTTGCTAAT
>CAJTRF010000081.1 GCA_910578525.1 uncultured Mycoplasmatales bacterium
AGAACAAAGGTGTTTCACCGTTAGAATCCTCTATATTTATATTGATTACTTTATTACTAAGCATAGTTGATAAAACATTATTATTTTCATTAAATACTGCAGCCAAATGAAGATAAGATAAATTAGATGCAGATGTTTGATTAAATCTTGAAGATAAATTAGAATTTAATTTTACTGAGAAGTCAATTTTACCAGAATCAATCAAAGTAAGAGCCATCATACTCCTTAAAGTAGATATAGCAAATTCGAGAGGATAAACACCTAATTTATCAGGAGCATTTGGATCCACACCATGTTCCAATAAAAATTGAGTAATAGTTGAAAAATTAGTAGGATTTCTATTTCTTATATTTGTATAATATGATTTTCCATTTGGTAATAATTTTGTGAAATCAATTAAATGATCATGCTCTGAATCAAATTCTATTAATTTTTTAACTATATCAAATTCTATACGTTTGTTTGATAAAATATTATTGAAAACATTTAATAAATCAATTTTCTTTGAATCAAAAGATTTATCATCTATTACTTCGTTTACTATTTCTTTGAAGTTAGTATTAATAGCAGCTTCAAGTAAAGTTAATCCGGAATCATTAACAATATTAACATCATTATTAATTAATCGCAATAATTTGTGAAAAGTGTCAATATCTTGATTTGAACATGCAATAAAAACAGCTTCTTTAGCAAATGATTTTTCAGGATCAAAAGATGGATGATTAATAATCAAATCAACTATTTCAGCTTGATTACTTTTAACAGCTGAAATCAATGGAGTGCTTAATAAATTTAGAGTGCTATCGGTGTTAAAACTAATAGTTTTACCTTGTGCAAATCTTCGTATTGTTGATACATTTCTTTTATCTTGCCTAATTCGATTGTTTACAGTGTATTTATAATTGACATCAAGATTTTTATTATCAATTAATTTCTTTTTCATTTCTATATCTCTGCTTATATAAAAAGCACGATTAAGATCACTTTTAACTGGATCGAAATTTTCATTTTTGATAATAATATCGACTAATTCAGAAAGATTCAATCTAACTGATAATGTTAAAGGAGTATCTTTTGCATAATTACTTTGATTTATGTCAACTCTATCACAATTAATGAGTAGTTTTGCTGTTTCAACTTGACTTTTAGCAATTACAGTTAATAATGGAGTATTACCATCTGCAGGTGCATATGAATTAACATCAACTTTATCATTCTTAAGCAAAGTTTTAATTATATCAATTTCATTTGCTTCACAAGCATAAGAAAACAACGAATATTTATCAGAATGACAATTTATATCAATTGATTCGATTTCAAGAAGTCTATTTAAAACTGTTAAGAATTTGGAATCGTCATTTACTCTTCTAGTATTTCTTTTATTATTTGAAAGCTTGTTAAGAAACTTTTTGACGGCTTCATCAAGTTGCCATGATTGCGATTTTATATCAGGACCATAAAAATCAAGAATAGTATTTATCATATTGATATCAAGTTTTGTAATTGCAGTTATAAGAGGAGTCTGATTTGATGATTCATAGTAGTTAATGTTAGGCTGGGCGACCGTTTAGGGCGCCCAGCCTAACGGTCGCTGGGGTTCTCAAAAAGTTTTGCATTCAAAAAGTTGTGAATAAAAAGTTTTTTTCACTTGAAATGAGTTTTGTTGCATTAAAAGGTTTCGAAAAAGATTATGAGATTTTGAATAAATATCCGTTTACAATTCGTCGTAAATCAAATCATCATATTTGTAAAAATAGTGTGCATTGTAATGGGTATATCAGGGTTTGCCTCAACGGAACGTATTATATGAAACACGTGCTGATTGCAAAACAATTTATAAAAAACGATGACCCAACACACAAAATTGAGGTTGACCATAAAAACCGTAATAAACGTGATTATCGTTTGTCAAATCTACATTGGGTAACTCCATCTGATAATAATTATAATCGTAAAATGTAATTTTTTGCATAAACTAAAATGCATCCACATATAAGATTAGATGATGGTACAACAACACTACCAAAAAACAGAACTGTATTAAGTTTAAATACAAAAAAGGATATTTTAAAATTACCAGGATTTACCCATTTAAATAATTATTTATATAAAGAGTTAAAAGCTTATGTTAGAAATCGTGTGCATTTATATTCAAATAAAAAGCGTGGTTATACAATAGGAGAATATATAGAAAAATACAATAAAGAAGGATGGTCTTTCAATCCAGAACATGATTCAGCGAGAAAGAGAAAAGCACCAGCTAAAAAAGTTCCACCACCTATTCCAAAAGGATATGTTAGAACACGTAAAGGTAGAATTGTAAAGGCATAATTTTTTATTAATTAAAATGTCGGAAAACTCTATTTTTGAAACAACAACTCTATCAAAGAACAAAACTGTGTTAAGTTTAAATAAAAAAGAAATTGTAAAATTACCAGGATTTACTCATTTAAATGATTATTTATTAAAAGAATTGAAAATCTTTGTTAGAGACCGTGTGCATATATACACAAAGAAAAAACGTGGTTATACAGTAGGTGAATATCTAGAACATTATAATAAAATTCGAGGAGGTAAATATGTACCATTACGAGAATCAAAAAGAAAGAGAAAAGCAACAGCTATAAAAATAACTCCTCCACCTTCAACACACCCTACGCCACAATCATCTAGAGCTCCATCTCTTCCACCTTCTAGAGCTCCATCCCCTCCACCTCCACCACCATCTAGAGCTCCATCACCTCCACCATCTAGAGTTCCACCTCCACCAAAATCCAAATCACCTCGAAAAGGATATATAAAATCTCGTAAAGGTAATTTAGTTAAATCTCGTTATATTACATATAAAGAAAAAATGAAAAATATGATGAAAAATAAAAGAATCAGAAAAGTATCCGACAACGAAACATATGAATATATTAAAGATAGGTATCCACACTTGGCTTCTGCATATTATACTCCTCATTGTAATCCGCATACAGGTGAAGAAAAAATTGAAAATAAAAGACTTTAATTTAATTTAATTTTTTTATAAATGGAATTACCTCCAAGAGTGAAAACACAATATCCTAATAAAGAAAATATTGCTAACGATAAGATTACTTCTTTACCTTTAGAATATGCATTTTTCCGTGAAGATGGGGAACCCGACCCTTCGAAAATAAACAGATATTATTTCAATTTTCCTGGTAATTGGGTTACATCAAATAACGGCGAAATTATTGTAGGTGTTCGTGATATATGGTTAGTTCATAAGCGACGTAAACTCGAATTAACACTTTTGATTTATAAAGCTTTAAAATCAAATTATAATAAATTTGGAGATGCAGAGAATGACCAATATCTAACAAGAGAAGTACAAAACAAATTAGATAAAAATTTGAAAGTATTAGCAGTTCCTATTATCGATTGGATATCAGTTGATGGTGATTTAAGAGGATTTTTTGATGCAACAAATCTAGCAACGCAAAAAGCGATTGAATTAACAAGTGATACAATATGGTGTCAAAATGATAAGGTTCCATTTGATAGAGATGTTCAAACAGATGGTTATTACGATGATAATGGATTTCATGAAATAATATATTCTCCTCGAAATTCTAAAGGGCCTTTAGTTAATGACAAGCATGTTATATTTTTCAAAATTATAAATACAAATAAAGATTTTGATGAAATTTTTAATATAGGAACTGAACCTTTTCAAAATAGATATGAAAAATATAATAATTTACCATGTAAAGAACTCATTTTTGATAACGTTTGGGATAGGCATTCATGCAAAGTATTTTCATCAATTGGCGAACAATGCAATCATCAATATATTGGGAATTCAAATGTTTATTTTGACCCTATCAAATATTTCAAATTACAATCAAATGATCAAAGATTTTGGGTTGAATTTTATTCAGCTAGGAATTATAAAATACCAATAAAGCTCCCAAAAGGTGAAACTTTTTGCATAGAGATGCAATT
>CAJTRF010000082.1 GCA_910578525.1 uncultured Mycoplasmatales bacterium
TGAATACTTTATTTGAACATATGCGATCCAGTTTTTAAAATTAGACAATATTTTCTTCAAAATAAATAAAATGATCAATCCAACAAATTTAATACAATATATATATATATATTAATATAATTAAATAGGGATTTTTAATAATTTTTAAAATAATTTTTTATTAATATATTATTGATATCTAATGATATCTTATGAATTTAATATATTATTTATATCTTATTAGGATATCTTTCAAAACTAAATAAATATCTATTAGTTCTGCAGAATTTAACATGTTCTTTAGGTGCATGTAATGTTTCATCAGTCTGCAAATTGCACAATTTTACAGGCACATTAAGATCTTTTAATGCTTCTCTAATCGTTGATGTATAATAGCATTCATGAACACATTTTTCATATGGTAGGTTAAGATCTTTGAATGCTTTAGCCATATGTGCACATGGGAAACCTCTATCAGTATATTTTCCGCAATCACAATGATATACATTTGTGTTTACTTCCCAACTTATCAAATGATTTGTGCAACTTGAATCATAAATAATTCTGCTTGTCCCAATTCGTGAGTTTGGATCTACTTCCATGCGTTTTGCTTTCTCTTCTATATGCTTTTTGCGCTTCAGATAATAAGGTGTCATTTTAGTTGATATGTTTAACAATTCAATGCAACGATTATATCCAATTAATTCTAAATAATGAAATATTTTTATAGGTATTTCTGTCTTATATTTTCTTATCTCAGAATTAATTGATTCACATGGTGATGATGTTATGATATCGTTATCTTTTACACCTTCAAAAAATCTTGCAAACATTCCAACTCTTCCATTTGCAAGCAAATTTGGTGCATCACCATCATGTTTAAATAATTCAACAAGCAATGCTTGGAATATGACTTGATGATCAGCACGTAAAAGTTCCCAAAATATTTTCTTTGTCTGTTTATCTGTTATTTTTTTTGAAACATGCCATGCGCAAAACTTATGAATAGCTTTTGGGAAAATCTCACTTATTGCCGCTTTTAATGCAGTTCCTTCATCAGAGATAATTGTTTCAATATCTGGATTTACATTTTTGATAAGATCTAATATCAATTTAATAGATTCTTCGTTTTCACTTGGTCCCCAAGACCAACCAATTGGTATGTTTGTCCTGTTGCTTGATACTATCATTACAATAATTAGTGTGCCTCTATAAATTGAGCATTGAAATGTTCCATCTAAAATAATGACAGGAAGAATAGCATTTGAGCTTAATAATAGTCTAGCATATTGAGGAAGCATTGCAAATGAGTATATTTCATTATCCTCAGTAATTATCATATCAGATAAGCCACCATTTTGAATATTATTTTCCAAATAATTTGGAATCATTTGCCACCATTGCAGATCTGTTATTTTATCATACTTGATAGCATTCAATCTTCTTGTCAATGTTGTTCTATTAGCTGTTTGACCAAAAAAATGCTTTAATAATGTCATTCCTGTGTCTTTACTTGTAAATTGCAATGACATTGACTTAATTGCACTATCAATAACACATGAATGATATTTAGGGATTTTGCTTGTTTCATTCGTACAGGAATGATCCTTAAAGTTGTTTTCATATACAACCCATACACCATTTTTTAAATTCCATGTCATTGAAAAACAGCAGCTGCTAACACATTTATAAACAATCCTTTGTCGTTCTGATTTCACAATATGAACTGATTTCATTTCTATGATAGAAATATTTTGAACAGCAATTTTAACTTGATCTTTTGTGTTAAAACTGCATTTGGATAACTCTGAAAATGTTGTAGGACCATTTCCGTGGTTTTTTGCATATCCAATAGAGCTTGGATCTAAATTTGGTGGAATTTGAAGTTGATTATTTCCCGAATCTGTGACAATTTCCTTAGAATTATCATGTAAAAAAGGACAAGGTTTGTATTTTTGAGGAATAAATTGATTTGAAAAGTTTGTTGATATGAGAGGCATTGGTAATGCAGAAGAGTTTCTATTATGTGAAATTTGATCAGTTTGATCATCATTTAATAATATTTTTTCTGATTCTTCTGGGTTGCAAAAATCGAATGCTAAACTGTTTTCAATTTTCAATTCATAATCAGCATCATTATTAATTTCAATTGCATTTTCCACAGTAGAATTCGCCTCACTACCAAATTGTATTATATCATCAGATTCATCAGATCCATCAGATTCACTTTGTACTTCAGCAGCAGAAAAAGAATTAATATCTGTTGTAATAGAATTGTTTTCAATTACATTTCTATTATTCTTTAAAGTTTCACTATATTTATGCTTGACAATTTCTTTAAGCCAATTCATTAGATTATTTGATGATTGACATTTTGAATTCTTATTTTTAATGAGAAAATCTGCAATATCAAAATGATCTGATGATATTGCTTCCAAAATCATAAAAGGAGTGATATCAATAGGATGTTTCTTAATCATATATGAAATAATATCAAGGCTACCACTAGATAGTGCTGCATTAAATGCTTTCTTAATTTGATTATGATCAAAATCAAATATATTTTCAACTTTTAATAAGGAAACAACGCATGAAAATGACCCATATTCGCATGAATAAATTAAAGGATTTAAATTATCATTAAATTTGGTTTGGATTTGTGCTAATTTATTAGATAAGAAATAGTTAATGATGGCATTCTGATCATATTTGCATGCTACATGAAAAGGAGTTTTTTTATTTGAACAGTGGCATTCCAAAAATCCGCCAAAATCTTCAATTTCACTTGTTGGTATAATAACTTCACAATAATATTTGACAATATCTAAGCAACCATATTGGCAAGCTAAATGAAGAGGACTTTTTGATTTATCATTGTCGCATGAAAACATGTTCATCATAGTTTCATTCATATATTGAATTAATTTGATTTGGTTTCCCATAACAGCATAATGAATAGGCCGTAATCCGTTTTTATCTTTAGAGTCAAGATGCTCTCCATGACCAATTAATATTTGAATAATTGACAAATCACCATTAAAACATGCAAAATGAATTGGAGATCTGTTACAACAATCTTTTTGATTGATCATATTTTCATCAAATTCTATGTAATAGTCCAGAAGTGATTGAAAACATTTCTTAGAATTATAAAAACAGCATAATTCAATAAAAGTTGGGCCATCCTGAAGAATCTTTGGTAGTTTATGTTTGCAAAAATATATGTGTTCATCTTCTAAAGTTGATATAAATTTTATTAATTGTTCATCATTATCATTTAATATGTAATCAATTACTTCTTCATATGATTCAATAACGTTATTTGTATACATAAAATCAACTTTCTCATTACAAATTGGACAGATAAAGTCATTAGTCTTTTGAATAGAGTCAATGAAATTGGATAATTTGATAGAATGATCATTGTGACAAATTTCTGCTTTGTAATTAGATATATTATTTGATATATGTAATTGATTTCGAATCATTTGATTAACATCGTCTTTTTTCATTTTCTTGTAAAATAAAATTTGAAAAAACAATAATTTTTGAGGGCAACTCTTGAATAAAAGCTTAATTTTTTTGCCTTTATTACTCAATTGTAAATAAGATCGACGATATGCATTATTGTAATTAATTGTGACGCCATTTTCTTGAATAACAAAATTGGAACAATAAAATAAACCATTTGGAATTATTTGTAAAAAAGTTGTTTTATTTTTATTTTCTGAAGAAACAGGAATTATAACTTCCATTTCTTCATTTTCTTTTACATGTATATAATGAAATGAACTGTTAAGGTATTTCATGTTTATCATTTTCATTGGTACTATTTGTTTTTCAATTATATCAATATTTTTGATAACATCTAATAAATCATTTTTAATTTGATCATCGTGTGAATACAATTTTGGAATT
>CAJTRF010000083.1 GCA_910578525.1 uncultured Mycoplasmatales bacterium
TTATTAACCAAATAATATTTTTTCAAAAAGTTAAATTTTGTAAAGAAATTTCTTTTCAAAAAAAATTGCAAAAACGTATTTTCCTTTCAAAATAATTGCAAAAACGTATTTTGCCTTTCAAAAAAATTGCAAAAACGAATATTTTCAATGCTCTGTAATTTCCACAATCTATTGAAAAATATTGCGAAAATTGTAGCATTCATTTATGATTGAAAAAATTTATTTATCCGACAATAAAACAATCAGATTGTTTCAAGTGATAGTTAGCTTTGCTTGTTTTGTTCTTTAATCAGCTTTGCTTGATATTTATTTGATCATTAAATATTATCAATTAATAAAATCAATAATAAACTGAACAAAAAATTTTATATTTTTATTTGAGGCTGAGCCATATGAATAACGCAAAAGGTTAAAAATTTGATAAAGAATGGATCTTTATTAAAAAAAAAAAAGTATACATATACAATAAATCGAACTTAAATACTTTGTTGGTTTTGATGAATATAACAATTAAAATATATCGAACTGAGTGATTTAAAAAAAATTATATTAAAAATAATAGATAATACTTAGTTGGTCAGAATTTTCTCAATTCTATAAGATTTTGAAATAAAATGGAAAAAAGAAACCTAGATTTTACTCAATTAGATAATTTTTTTTTCGAAAATTTTACTCAAAAGTTGCATAAAAATACACGAAATGTTTACATATGCAATATCAATAAGAAGAATGATTGCGACAAAATATTTTATTCAAGGATTCCAACCGAGCTTAAGCGTTTTTTTATTCATTTACGAACAAATCATCCAGATGAACTTCAATTGATATTAATCAAATGGCTAAATGATCATCCTCGAATAGATTTAAATACGATTTCATGTGTCAATATAATATGTCAATACATGATATCAAATATTTTACCTTTCAAGCAAAATCCTCAAGAAAACAGTTTAATATTACATAATGAATTTTTATCTCCATCAGAAATCGATTTAAATAGAATTGATTTAAATAAGATTGGACAAGTTGTTCTCGAACAAGGAATAGCAGAAAATCAACCTCTTTCGACAATATCATCTAAAAATCATTGTCAATTCATTAGCGGGTTTTTAAAAGTTGGATTTATATTAGGTCGAGATACTCAAATTTCTAAAAACGATTTTTTAAAAATTGCAAATGATATAAAAATACCAAGAGGATTAATAAATCAGGTTGGTGGAGATTATTTTTTAGCATCAATAAATGCTTTTAAGGGTGGGTATGCTTGTTTTCAAATTGACGCAGGAACAATATGTACAAAATCAATTCTTACTTTTGTTATATCTGCAAATCAAAGATATTCATTTCCGATGGTATTTGATATCATTGATGAATTTGATGGAACTTTAAAAGCATATAAGAATGCAGTTTGTAATGAAATAGATATTGCAAAAAAAAATGAAATCACTATCACAGGAATTGTAACTGATAATTTGCCAACGCAAATAATGGCGTTATCACACTTAAGCTCTTCGAGTTTTCAAAATTGTTTTAAAGATGTTGCATCTATTATTCATTTAAGATGTTGTAATCATCTTTTATGCCTTGCTTTCAAAGATTGGATGAAGATCGAAAATGATATAACAAAATACGAAATAAAGATTAATCATATAATTCAAATATTAAGAAAAAAACCGTTTGTACGCTATTTAAAACATAAGATTCCTTTATTTAATAAAACTAGATGGAATTCTCCTTTTAATACATTGGAAATGTTGTTTAAAAACAGAGTTGAATTTTTGGATTTATTCAAAAATCCTAGAAAGTCATTTTTAAAAGGTTTGAAAGAAATCAAAGATGATTTTTATTATTTAATAACTACAGGTTTTACACAAATTTATCCATTATTATATCCTTATCTAAAATTGACTTATCATTTACAAGATGAACAAATTTCATGTGTACATGCTGTTTTGATAATTCAATTTTATTTAGATCAAATGATTAATAACATAGAAGAATATAAAATTCCAGAAATTGGTCAAATACTAATAAAAAAAATAGAAAATAGGTTATTATTAAACAAAAACGTACAAATGTATCAACTAGCTTCTCTATTCACACCTGATGGTATCATTAGATATAGAAATATCATTAAAAATGAGTATAATATTCCTGAAGAAGATAATTACTGGCATAATAATGAAGGATTCATATCAATGGAATTATATTCAATGAAGAATACATTAAATGTGCATTCTTATATTTTAGGTCAACTCAATAATTTTAAATCAGTTATAAAAACATTCAATCCACAAATAAAGCGTAAACAAAAATCTAATAAGAAAAATACAATAGATAAAGAAACACTCAAAAAAGATTCCACACAAAAAAAGTTAACAAGTTTTTTTGACAAAATAACACCAAAAAAAGCTGAAATTGAAAACGATATATCTGATTCATCAGATGAAATAATTATTTATGAAAGAAGAAACAAATTAATTGATGAATTTACTGATAAAATAACAGATCCAAAAGATAATATTCAAGAAAAAGATGACCATCTATTATCATCAATTTGTTCTAGTCAAAACTCAGAATCTCAATTATCAATTACTGAAGAAGAAAAAGAAAAAGTAGAAAAAAATAATCAAAATGATAATCATGAAAATTCAAAAACTCAATCATCAATTACTGAAGAAGTAGAAGAAAGTCATCAAAATGATATTTATGGCATTTCAGAAGTTCATCAATCATTTGTAACTGATGATGAAAATCAACGACAAAATAAAGAATCCTATTCAAATAGTAATTCTTCTGATTATGATTTCTCAAATGATGGATATTCAGAAGATGAGCATTCAGATGATGAGTATTCAGATGATGAGTATTCAGAAAGAGAGTACAATGATAAAAATCAAAAATATTTTGATGAATCAAAAAATAGTGATCAGGTAAATGACGACATTCAATCAGATTCTGATTTATACCAAAATCAGGAAAATGCATTAAAGTGGAAGAATATATCTAATCTTATATATGATAATGCTGTTTATCTCGGTTTAAATAAAGAGGAAGCAATAAATGCTGCAATCGAACTTAATTGCTTACTTAGGATGCCATTTTCAATTCTTCGTCAATATTGTCCTGTTGCAATAGATAAAAACTCCGATTATATGACATACTGGTCTACAATTCAAGATTTTGAATATAAAGGACATAAATTTGAGAACATTGCCAAAATTGCATTTAGGATATTTCCAATATCAGCTTCTGAATCTGGTGCCGAAAGATCATTTTCGAATTTTGGCTGGAAATTTACAAAAAGAAGAAACAGAATTAGTAAAAAAACAATGATCAATGAAATCCACATTCAAGATGCTCATAAAAAAAAAATCAGAAACAACAGTGATTATTCAAAAACAATGTGGGAATTACCTCAACATAAATAATATTAATATTTTTATTAACAAATATTGAAAGAAATTTAACAAATTTACTCTAATACTACTTTAAAGTAGACTTCAAGATTTATCTTATATAAAAAAATTAAAAAAAAATAATGAATGATTTCAAAACAATTTTTCACAAGTTTTTTATTTAAAAGTTCATTTTCATATTTTACAAGTTAAAAATTAATGCATATACCAATAATGCCATTCATATGTGTCTTTGAAATTTGGTTTATTAGATATCAAATAAATGTGGTTACATTTTTATGCAAAAAAAAACCTGCAATTTCTAATTGCGGATTTGGAAAACCCTGTTCTTGGCAAGTTTTTTTACTTCTTTTGTTCTGTGAGCTTTATAGCAATCAAGGACTAATGCACATGGAAAA
>CAJTRF010000084.1 GCA_910578525.1 uncultured Mycoplasmatales bacterium
TAACTCTTCTCTTTAACATCTTGGAACTATGCTGACAAAAACTTTTCCCTCACGCTTTGGGACTCCAAAAACAGACGTCTTGCCGGCAGCTCCGCACCCTCGCTTGCCTCTCACTCTTTTGGCGCCGAAATAACTTTCGTCAAGTTCAAATTCCCCCAATTCTTTTCTTTGCTCTTCTATCGAATAAAGAAAAATTTCTTCCCTTAAAAGATTATAATAGACATTAATAGTATTACTATTTATTCCTAATAAGTTACTCGTAGAGGTAGCTGTTAAATCCTCCACAAAACATTTTATAATTACTTATTCTATGGTATTTTATATAGTTAGTTATAATATCTATATGAGATACTAGACAAAAGCCTTAACTTTAATAATTCACTTGTTGCAGCGGCAGTTAAATCCATTGAAAAACAGTTAATAATTTTTTGTATTTTATACTTAGTTAATCTATTGAATTTCATTATTAACCATAATCTTGAAAAAGATAACAGTCAAGAGTCTTATTTAAATCCATATTTCTTTTCACGACGTTCAAATGCTTCTTTTCCGCCTTCTAAAATATCACAAATATGTTCTCGAATATTCATTTTGTCTAAAGTTATATCAGTATCTTTTTCTTTACTATCACTTTCTAAGCTGCCGCTTTTATATTGAAATTTGTATCCATTTGAATTTTTATTAGTAGATCCATGCTGATTTGCAACAATAACAAGCTCAGCATCTGCACCTACAACAATATTTGGGTTGTGCGTTACTAAAATTATTTGCCTTTTACTTTTTGTTTCCCTGATATATTTTACTAATTCATGGTATATTGACCTATTATCCAAACTATCTTCTGGTTGATCTATTAAAATAGGACATCCTTTTGTACTTACATTGAGTAATAATTTTAAAATAATAAAAGCTTGCTTTCCTGGTGACATTTGACTAAAAGAATCATTTTCATATATAATATCATACTGATATTCATACCAATTTGTTGAAAATAAAATTTTTATGAAATTTTCTTCAGTTACTGTTGATTTTAATATCCTTTCATTATTAATGTTATTAATAAATTCAATTAGTTTTTCAATATCTTCATCTATAAAAATTTTAACAATATTGTCTACTGAATTGCTCTTTCTCATATCAAAAGAGGAATTTAAAAAATTATTAAATTTTTCACTATTAAAAGAATAAGTAACTAAAAATTCAATAGCATCATTATTAAAATGAATTTTTTCTTTCAATTTGTCATTTTCTTTTTTAAATAAGAAAAAATTATTTATAATATCTTGTTGTAACTGACTAATTAAATTTTTTTCAATAATTAATTGCTTTTCTTTTTGTTCAATTTGGACTAATTTTTTCTTTTCTTCTTTTAATCGACTATCTATATCTAATATTTTGACGTTATTTTCATAACATTGTTTTCCTTTCATATAATCTGCAGAATTTATAATATTATTTTTTTTCGTAGTAAGTTGTTTTATATTATTTTCAATTTGCGTGAGCATTAAGGATATGAAGTCTTTTAAATCTTTATTCACTTTTTCATATAATTCATTTATTTTATTAGTTAATTTATCTTCATAGTCTCTATCTATTTCACTCAACCATGAAATATTTTGATAATTAAAAATATATATTGATAATAAAGAAGTAAATTCATTTTTTGTATTATTTAATTTTTGTTCTTTTTCATTTAATATAATAACTTGTTTTTGTAATTCATCAAATTTTTTTAATACATTTTCATCAATTTGTGATTGTAATAAAAGTTCTTTTTTTTCATTTTCTAATTTTTTCACTTCAAATTCAATTTCATTTTTTATTCCTAATGATTGCCTTTCATCTAATAAGAATTTTTCTTTATCAAATTCAATAAATAACTTTGTAATATCATTTTGAATTGCTATTTTATTATCCGAAATATTTACATCATATGCATCAAATACTTTTTTTCTTTCTTCATCTTCAAATATAATTTTCCTTAGAAATTTATTTTTATTATTTTTATTTTGTGCAATCTCTATCATTTTATTTTGTTCTATAAAACAAATTTCTTTCTCATAATTTTGCTCATTATTTCCCCAATAAATTTCTATCTTATCTTGAAGTAACTTGATAAAATTTTTATCTTCATCTTTATCAAAATTTTCTAAATTGCTTTTAAACTTTCTGGCAATCGAAGTTAATAAAGCAGATTTACCCGTTGAACGTCCCCCAATAATAACATTTAAATTTTTATTTAAATATAAATCTTGGTTCCAATAAGAACTATCTTGTAATTCAATTTTACTGATATAAGAATAATCAGCTCTATATTCTGGTTGACCTTCTTGAATTTTTACTCTATCTTTTGGTTCATACAAAACTTGTTTTAAGCCTTCAAAAGTTGGATCTGCTTTTATCCAACAATATCTTTTATTGTCAGGTTCAAATATTTTTTCATAACAATGAGCATCACAACCATGTATACAAGGTTTTAATGAACCACATTTTTTCTGTACTTCATTTATACAATCAACACCTTCTCCTAAAAAATATTTAATATCTTTTTCATTGGAAGAAAAAATCATATTTGAAAGTTGATATATATTTCTTCTTGTTGCTTCTAATTGTGAGGCTGAACTATTTGTAAAATACTCACTATGGGCGGTTACTCCTGAAGCTCCATCTTTAGAATTATTTGAAACAACAATAATTGTTTTTTCTCTTAATTGTGGATTATTTTTAAAAATAGACGAAAGAGTTTCAATAGAAATAACAAACTGTTCTAAACCAATTTGTTGGGCTTTTTCATCAGAAATTTCAGTAGTTCCATTAAAATCTTTACCTAAACGAATAAGATCTCTTTTAGTAGCATTATATAAGCTAGTTTTATATTCAAATTTAAGATTAGCAAAGAATTGACTTTCTAAATCATTAACAATATCAGGAGAAAACAAACAATGAATATTAACTGGTGATCCTTTGGCAATTGGTCCCATTCTTAGTTCAACATTTGGAAAAACTAATTTAATATTTTTTGATAACTTATTATCACTAACAACTTTAAGATAAATCTCAATTGAAAGGTAATCTGTTATCCCAATAGCAACAATTGAATGTAGAGAATTACTGCCGTCACCTATATAATTATTAATTGTTGAATAAAACTTTTCCCATTTGTCATCAGCGTTTATTCCACTATAACGATCTTCTTTTTGAGTAAAAGGTGTATGCAAGTGAAATTCCCATCTTTTCCATTCAGAACCTTTATTAATAAAACTATTCATAGTTTCTCCTTTATTATATTAGGAATTAAAACTTATTAAATCATGTAAAAAGTATAATTATAGTATTTTGTTAAATAAATCAAAAATAATTTAAAATAAATTTAATCTTTTTTGTAGGGCAGATTTACCCCATAACGAAAAAAGGACTTAGAGATTTCTCTAAGTCCTTGAAAATTGTTGGCGTCCTCAAGGGGATTTGAACCCCTGTTGACGGCGTGAAAGACCGCTGTCCTTGTCTAAAAATATAATTATTCGATATAACTCTTAAAACCCTAAAGGAGAGTTATATTATGATTACGATTAATGAAATATGGGAATTTTATCTCGGTACCAAGGAGTTTAAGTCTAATAGCATTAAAAAGGAAATCCAACGCTATAATCGGCATATATATCCTTATTGGTGCAATAAGGATTTTAATACCTTATGTTCCAGAGATATAATATTGTATCAACAACATCTTGCGAAGAAAAATCTAAGTCAACAGTCCGTAAAACATTGCATGTCTTTATTAA
>CAJTRF010000085.1 GCA_910578525.1 uncultured Mycoplasmatales bacterium
AGTTTTTTCAAGGGATTTCCATATCGTATGCTTGATGAATTTAATATGGAATTAATCAATCCATTCATTGTTCACGTATTCAAAATAATATGTAATTCAAATGCAGCATTCTATAATTATGTAATGAAATGGATTGCTTATGTGATACAGAATCTTACTGGAAAAACAGGCACAGCTATTGTGTTAACTGGTGCTCATGGAGCTGGAAAGAACACTTTCACCGACCAAATATGTAAACTCCTTGGGGATTACGCTAATGAAAACACCAAGAGTGATAGCATTTTTGGAACGTTTAATGGAGCCCTCTTCAACAAGAAGCTCTTGGTGTGTAATGAAATGCAATCGTTTGAGAACTCCAAGAAGCTTAACTATGATTTATTAAAAACATTGATAACCGAAAACACGATGGATATCAACTTGAAACATAAAGATGAAATTCATGTTGAGAACATTTGCAACTTCATCTTTTTATCAAACCATTTTGCTCCCATAAAGATTGAAAAAGGTGATAGACGATTTGTTGTGATAAGAGTTTCACCAATGGTAAGGAACAGCAAACAATACTTCGAGCCACTTTATGCAACATTCACTCCAGAATTTTATAAACACCTTTTCACATTCTTTCTCCAAATGGATATCACTGGTTGGGACCCGAGGGAAATTCCAGCATCTGAAGAAAAGGAAGTAATTCAAGAAATTTCAAAATCAATCTATGAATTGTTCATTCAAGAGTTCATAAATAAATTCATAGAAGGCTTTGAAAAACAAGCAGCCAAACAAGCTTTCAAAGAATGGTGTTCTGGCAATGGGCACCCTCCTGGTTATAATCACGAATTTCTTATGGAGATGCTAAAATACTGCGATGTTAAAAGACCTGGCACTAAAGATGGAACAACTCGCAAGTATTTCTATAAATTACGATTAGATTCATACTCATTCTTTGAAATACCTCAATAAACAAAAATTTCACTTAAACCGTTTTATTTTTTCACTTCATTTTTTTAAATGTCTGAACGAGTAAGTGAACTTGTTATTGACTACATGTATCGTGCTATTGAAAAGTACATTGACCAATGCAAAGAGGAACTCAACTCCGAAAGAAAGCATCTTCAAAGTTTCCATGCTTTGAATGATTGCATAGAAAGTTATACAGCAACCATCAAGAGTTTGGTAAAGTTCAACCAACAAGTTGAAGAGGTTAATCGAGCAAAAAAATAACTTAATAAACATTTACTGATTTCTTACAAGAGCTTCATATTCAGCTAATTTTTCTTTTAATTCTTTTATTTCTTGTTTTTTTCTTTCACGATATTCCCTTTGCTGGAGCTTTCGAGCTGCTAGGCGTTCCGCTTCTGTAGCATATTTAATTTTTCGGCCACGGGTTTTAATCTGAGGTTCGGGTTTTTCAGAATCTATTTGGTCTAAGATTTCAGAGCTTTTTGAGCGTTGCATTTTTTTAATAATTGGAGTTTCATTAAATTCTTTGAAATTCATTATTTGCCTTCTTGAAAAAAATTTAAATTAAAATCACAAAATACAATATTTCAAACAAAGATGATAATTATAAACTAACTCGTTATATTCTTTATTAAATACTTGTTTGAAATCAGTTACATATTCACCATTATCATCAATTATTTTAATTGCTAAAATTTTATGAATCGGATTAATTTTTCCACAACATCCTACATCTTCTTCAACGTGAATTTCCACTTCTCTCGCATTCAAGATTGATTTAATAATTGCTTTCAAATCTTCATCTGAAACAATAATTGAATTCCTTGAAATTAAATTCGAAATTAATGCTTTATCTTGATTGAGAAGGATTTGAGCGTACGTTTCAAGAATAACATTTCTAACATCATTCACTTTTTCTTCAGGTGCATCTAATTCTACATCCCGAGTAATGACGATATCTTCCTTCCCATCATCTCGCTTATTAATAATTATATTGTTGCTGATGTTAGATGTTGATTGAGAGGCAGCACTTGGTTCAATAGATACATTAGCATTTACTCCATTAACCAAATTCCTTTTCTTAATCATTTTCTTAAAATAAAAAAATATTTTATTCTAATAAACGGTGTTTGCAACAACGACTTTGTGTGTAGGCCCATAAATTACAGTTCCTTTATTCATCTCTCTAGCTAATCCTTTGATTTTTCCTAAATCTTCAGGCTTCTTTAGATAAGGAGGTAAAAGAGGAGCTGGTTTGACTTTATCGAAGCGAATATATTGTTTACCATCTGTCAAATCTACAGGTGGTTCGCGTATCTTTTTCGTTTGGTGTTGATTCGTAGAGGGATAACGAACTGGTATTGTTTGATAGTATTTTGTTGGAGGTCTGTTCAAATTATAATTAAACGTAACAGCGTATGTATTATCATTGGTATAAATACCAAAATCTTCAAATTTACCAATTTTAATTGTTTCTGTTGCTTCATTATACATACAGCCTGGCACACCTCTTATACTAGCATTAACTGAGCGATAATTATTCATTTTGAATTAAAATAAAAACTTTTATTCAGGTGTGGTAAGGTCATAATTTCCAATTCTTACTGAAGGTGGCATACCGTTTGGTTGAACTAAAATTGAAATTGAAATATCATTTAATAAACATAAGAGGGGTGGAGTTTGAACATTCTGTCTAAATGCACTATCTTTATTTTGGGTTACAATAATTTCAAAGTTAATTGGTGATAAACTTGTTAATCCTTGTTGATAGGTATTATCCGTTTCTGTAGGTAAACCAATGAAGAATGACGTTTTATCATCTGGTTTCAAACCAATAATATCTTCATTATACTCTTTTTGATTCGTTAACGATGCAACTACCTCTTTATTAAAACCAACTTGGTCGTTATTCATATTCATAGCGTTTTGACAATATTCAATAAATTCAGGATTTTCACCTGTTGTAGCAAAAGCTCTTGAAGGGATGTTGCCATACCCTCCACAATTCAATTGGAATTTTTCAAATAATGGATTTTTGAAATATGTATGATGAGTATGTTTCAGAGGGAATAGAACAAATATCGAGTCAACAAATCGTGGTGTTATAGTTATCGTTGCTTTATCGTTTATGTTATCGAGGGCTTTAGTGGTTGTATAAACTGATAGAGATTGAGTTGGAAATGTTAATGGGTGTTCAGGATTTGAATACTTTTGAACTAAACCTGCATATACGTTATCGCTAATTCCAAAACAAGGAATAATTGAACTACATTCAGATACTTCATAATCATCAACAACAAAAATACGTTCTTCCGTTTTTATTATCGTGTCGCTTAATTTTTCTTTTTCGGCATAATATCCGTTTGGTGGAGGTGTAGGAGTAGGTGTAGGAGTAGGTGTAGGAGTAGGGGTTGGATTGCCTTGACCTTCGATATCTTGACCTTCGATTGAGCGTGTTGTTGCTGCTGGTTTCTTCGGCCTATAATCAGGTTTATCATCTGCTAGAGTAGGGTCTCCGAAATAGGTCCATAGGGTTATTGGTTCTCCAATTGGAGTAAATTCATTAGTAATATATTCTAAATTTAAGAATTTATATTTGAAAACATCTTTTTGTAAATCAATTTCGGGGCCTAGTGGGCAATAAACCATACCAGCGCATGAGAAGTATAAACGTAATTCGAGTTTGCCAGCAAAAGCAGGTAAGTATTTAATATTTGAAAGAGGTAAAAATCTGCGTAAATCAATTTTCAAAGGAATATTTAAATCAACAGTTGCTTCATCAACCCATTCAACAACTTGACCACAACAATTAAATTTACCA
>CAJTRF010000086.1 GCA_910578525.1 uncultured Mycoplasmatales bacterium
TATTCTTATTACCAATATAGTAGTTATATTCTCCACCTATGGTAAATGATATGGAGCCAATATTCTTTTTACTATCATTTAAATTAAAACTATGATTATAACTTAGGTTGGACCATAGTTCAAAAGTATTATTATTACTATTACTATATTTAATATTATTACTACTATCAGCTATAAGAATAGAATTACTGTTGTTATCTGCTTTAATAATGTTATTATTACCAATAGCTATTCTATCAATTATAGTACTATTAACAGAATTAAGAATAACAGTTGAAGCTACTTTAGCTACTTCAGTTGGAGTAGAAGGTAATATATCTTCTATAACTTCAGTAATATCATTGATATTAGCATCATTACTACTATTATTTAATAATTCTGCTATAGCTGATATAGTTTTATTCTCTTCTTCAGAATGTAATAATAGATTGTGTTCTATAGCTTTTTCCATAAGAGATAATATAGAATTATAGTTATTATTATTTAGAGATAATATCTCTTGTTTTATGTTACTATTAATAAATTCAGTTGGTTTTATTGGTTTTAGTTCTTCGGTTTTATTATATTTTACTGAATTTATTTCTTGAGATACCATACTATTAGCTATATTTGTACTTTCTTCATTATTATTATTTTCTTCGTTTCTATTTTCTTCTTTTGTACTATTATCATTTTCTGAACTCATTTCACTAGGTGTACTTTCTTTTGTTAGTATATATTTTCTATATTTTTTCATATTAATTAAATAATTATTATCTATATCCTCTTTTAATACTAATCTAGTTTCTTTGGTTTTTTCTTTTTCTAAAGTTTCTGTATTATCTTCTTTTCTAATTTCTTCTTCAGTTTCATCTTTTTTTTCATATCTATTGTTGTTTTTTTGATTATTATCTTTTTTATTTTCTTTATCACTTGTTTCTTGAGATATCGTCATATTAGCAATTATTTCTGGGTTATTGTCTGTATCTTCTTTATTATTATTATTTATTGTTTCAATTTTTTCTGTGTTAATATCTTTCTTTTCTTCTTCTGAATTCATTTCAGTAGAAGATATACTTTTTGTGGATAATTTATATCCTTTTTCATTAGGTTTATTTATTTCATAAAAGTTTTCTGGAATAATTAAATTATCATCTATATCCTCTTTTAATACTAATCTAGTTTCTTTAGTGGTTTCTTTTTCTTCAGTTTTTTTACTATCTTTTTTGTTTTCTTCTTTAGTTTCATCTTTTTTTTCATATTCGTTGTTGTTTTCTTGATTATTACTGTCTTCTTTATCTGATGGTTTAGTATCATCATCTGGAATATTACTTGTATTAGTTTCAGTATTATTTATATTTGTACCATTAGTTATTTGTGTATCAGATATTGAAGTATTACTGCTGTTAATATAGTTATTAATATCAGTATCATCTGGAATGTTTTCTTGATTAATTTTGCTCTTAGTTTCTTCTTCATTAATATTTGTATCATCTAATTTTTGTGAATTACTATTTAAATTCTCTTCAGTTTTTTTATCATCTTCTTTATTTTCTTTGTTGTTATCTTTTTTACTATCATTCTTCTTAGCATTAAAGCTAATATCATTTTTTCCAATTTCTAAGTTATCAGAATAATGGTTAATAGTAATACCACCAATACCAGCGGCACCATCAATTACTAAATTAACAATACCATTAGCAACAACTGGATTATTACCTATAACATTAGCAGCTATATTAGCAATAACAGCCGAATTAATAAGTCTAATTCTTTCTTTGACCTCATCTGATATAAAAAAATTTTCTATAAAAGTTTCAATTCCCATATCTAACGAAGCATTACCATTCACAATTATAGTTAATTTATTACCATCTGTTATATCTATTGTAGGATTGTTACCTACAGCTGTTAATTTACCCATTAGTTCTTTATTATTTACTGTTAAAAAAAATGTTACATCTGTATTTATTATATTAATCTCATTAATCTGAATTATATTAGTTCCTAATTTTACATTGAAAGAATTAGTTTTATCAAATTTATTATTCTCATTATCATCATAATCACTATAATTATTTGTCGTATCAGAAAATGTAAAGTTGTCATAATTTTGGTTTAAACCATTATGAATAGGTTCTGGCATCATGAACGCACTACCTGAACCACCACATACCGGTATAGCAGTAGAAAGATCTATATCTATATTGTTCTTTTCTGCTAAGTTAATATTATTTTTTTCTGATCCTGAATTTTCTTCTATTTCAGTAGAATCATCGTTATCATTACTTCTAATACCTCTGAAAGTTATGGTTGATTTTATATCGTCATTAGTACCTTGACTTATAATACTATGCTTTAATTTAATTTTGGCTCCATTGTTAGAATGGTTTGTAAAGTTAAGTTGTGAATTATTATTCATTACTATACCTATTGTGTTGTTTGTTGCTTTATCATTGCTTAATACAAAAGAAGGATTATCACCATACAAGTTAACATTTATTGTTCCACTATTTTCAATGATAACAGAGTATAAACCGTCTCTAAATCTAGGATCTATGGAAGAAATATCAGTATTTAATATTTTTCCATTAGTAAAATTGATGTGTCCTTTGTTAATAGCATTAATTTTAAAACTAGGAGTTGTATAATTATTTTTTATAGCTATGTAATTACCATTAAAGTTTAAAGTAGAATTACTATAGAATATAGCATTATTTCTACCTTTAATTGTATTATTTTTAAAACTTAATATTTTCGTCTTCTCTGAACCAAAAGTTATAGTTCCAGAATTATTAACTAGATTAGCATTTGTATATGATTTAATATTAATATCTTTTATATTTATAGTTTTACCGTAGAAATTAACAGTTGGAATACTATCTTTATTTAGAAAGATATCATTGTACAATAAATAAGCAATATCATCACTATTAATTTTAACATTATTAATGGCTAATATTTTCGTCTTCTTTGAACCAAAAGTTATAGTCCCAGAATTATTAACTAGACTAGCATTTTTAGATGATTTAATATTAATATCTTTTATATTTATAGTTTTACCGTAGAAATTAACAGTTGGAATACTATCTTTATTTAGAAAGATATCATTGTACAATAAATAAGCAATATCACCACTATTAATTTCAACATTATTAATGGCTAATATTTTCGTCTTCTCTGAACCAAAAGTTATAGTCCCAGAATTATTAACTAGACTAGCATTTTTAGATGATTTAATATTAATATCTTTTATATTTATAGTTTTACCATAGAAATTAACAGTTGAAACTTCCTTTAGAAATCTATCATTGTACAATAAATAAGCAATATCATCACTATTAATTTCAACATTATTAATGGCTAATATTTTCGCCTTCTCTGAACCAAAAGTTATAGTTCCAGAATTTATAATTAAAGAAGATTTTTTATTTGATTTAATGTAAATATTTTCTATAGAAAAAAATATACTATTAAAAATGATTAATGAATTGAAATTATAAGACAGATCGTTGTTATTACAAATCAAATAGGCTTCATCATTATTATAAACTACTCTATTTCCAATAATTAATACATAGTCGGCTTCTACAGTTATTTTTCCGAAATTTTTAAACAAAATACCATCCCACGTTAAATCAACCCCTATCACCCCAAATACAGAATTATTCTCTTGATTGTTAGAACCTATATCTAGATTTATACCTTTGCCTGTTTCAATTCCGGTATTTGTTCCAGTAAATAATATATTTTTATTTGCTAAAGCATTAATATCTTCT
>CAJTRF010000087.1 GCA_910578525.1 uncultured Mycoplasmatales bacterium
ACAAACAATTTCTGTTTACACGACAACAAATAAATTAAAGAATTCAAACGATAAAACCACCTGCACAATTACTCCAAGATTTGTTGATTCAATATTTTGTCTCTTTCCACAAAAGCATACTCATCACACTTGGTTCAAAAATCCTCAATTCAAATCATTCCAATTAAATTGTGGAGGTTATGGTAATATCCCTGCTAAAGCGTTTGGTACTACTGAAGAATATCCTGAATTTTTAGAGTATTGTCAGAATGCTATGAATATGAATGGAGAACAAAGTGGATTCAATAAAGAAGTAGTTGCTTCGTTAACCAGTTCTAGAAAAATTAAGGCTCAAGTTGGTTTATATTCAGATGATAGGTCTTCATTCTTTATTGGTCTACCAACTGAAACAGATAATACTTATCAACAAGGTTTAACATCTTTATCTCCAATTAATTTTGAAATTAATGTAACACAAGAAACTGGTGAAGATACATATGCTAAAATTGTTGAAACCCCACCATTAATATGTTTATTATTTGATTCATCCATTTCAATTCTTGTTCAACCAAACGGAATGCCACCTCTTGTTAGACTTGGAAATTATGACCTCACTTCTCCTCAGTAAATTTCAGTTTCAATTTAAAAATATTTTTTTATTTCTATCGAAATGGAACACTATAAAGTATATGATTACATCAACAATGTTATATCCCTCGCTGATAAACCAGAAGATTTTAATAAATGCAATTTTGCTATTCTTTGTGAAAAATATCCAATTCAAACAAATAGAAATAATTATTTGGCAAAAGTTATATATATCTCCCTCCAAAGTGAAAATAGTACTTGGAGAATATATCCTGATAAAATAAAAGAATTTGAAATTGAACATATAATTTTAAGTACAAATTCAAGGCGTAGATTAAATTATAAAACTGGAGAATTCTTTGTAAATGGATCTAATGAAACTCAACAATATAAAGAAAATGAATTCTATAATTATTCATTTGAGTTGGCTTCAAATAAAACAAAAAAATTAATTAATCAACTCCGAGAGAAATATAATTTAACAACTCCTGAATTATTTATCGGACAACATCAAGAACTTGTATTGGAGTAAGTTTCAAAAATTTTTTTGTAATTTAAATGAATAATTATAAAAACCCATATAGTACAACAGTTGGAACTGAAGGAGCTATGTTTAATGAAGGTACTAAAACTGAGCAGAAGATAGATTTCAATCATTTTGGTATTTTTTCAAATGACAATACATATGCAGTAACCTTTAATCCAAAAATTAATAGGCCTCCAACTAAATATTTTACAAATAAACCAGTAAAGCCTCCACCAACAAATCAACATATTACAAAAGGTCTTCATGAACCTCCTGTTGCAATAACAGATGGAGGATATTTTATAAAAAAAGATAAAGCAAATCAACCACCACTCTTGCCACCTTATCTGAAGAAACCAGAGAAATTAGGAAATATTCAAGGTTTGGCTGATGAGAAGAATAAAGGTAGGATATATTATTACAAGCCACAAAAATTAACAGAAAAGAAAATTCATTACTGATTAAAATTTTTTTAAAAATGAAAATGATTAAGAAAAGAGCAACTACAACTGGTATTCAAGCTAATATATCTTTAGAGCCTTCAGCTGCATCTCAATCGACTTCCAACATTAATAACAATATTATTATTAATAAACGTGATGATGGAAAGGAAGATATTGTCATTACTAGAGATGTCGAATTGGAAGAGCCACCTTTAAGTGAAAATAAAGATGTTAAGTATATAATCCTAGAGACGTTTGCTAATATATTATTGAATCAAGATAAAGCTTTATTATCTAATTTAATATCCAAAAATTGTATTATAGTACCTGCAACAGCTCTTGGTGAAATTATTAAAACAATAATCAAAGCAGAATCAGTTGAAATTTGTTTAAATGAAGAAATAGGTTGTTGCGCAACAAAGGTAAATCCAATTCGTAAAATTGAAGCTATTAAAATTATAAATGATAATGGAGAGGTTTGTACTGATTTTAAACAAGTTTATAATAAAGAATATAATGAATTAACTAATAAATATCACTTGTGTTTAAAGTATGCTGTAAATATGTAATTTAATTTTTATTTTAATTTTTTTCTTTTTATTCAAATGACGAATCAATTAGACTTAAAACAATTCAATAACACAAATGTTGTAAAAAAATTATCTAAATCTAATTCTATTGACAATCTTGAAACCTTAACAAATGAAATAGAGGAAACTACAAACAAATTAATTGAAACAACAACAAATATATTGGATGAAACAACTGAAAAGAAAAGAGGTAGAAAGAGTAAATATAGTAGTGAAGAAGAAAGGAAAGAGGCAAGAAGAAAACAACAAAGAGAATATCGATTGAGAAAAAAACAAGAATTAGAAGAATTGAAGAGGATTGTTAAAGAAAATCAGTAAAACGCGAAGCGTTTGAGACCTTCGGTCGAAATGGTTACATTTTTTTATTCCTGGAAGTTATCAAAATAATTCTCAATTAAATCATGTAATTCATCAAGACAATTCTTATTTATAATAACATCAAAACCATTAACCCTAACATCTTTTGCAGCAAAGTTATCTTTAATAATTTTTTTAATGTCCCTATTGGGACTCATAGATATTGGTAAACTATCTCGATAGAACCATCTTTCTTCTGGATTATTAAAATGTTCATGAACAGCCCTGAAATTTGATTTATGTCGTCGAACTAGATGTAGAATCACAAAAGTTCTACTTTCTGGTCTAACTTCCTTCCAAATTAAATATTTATAATCTCGTTCTGTATTTCTAGGAACGGTTCTTGGGGTTAATTCATTTATTATATCATCTTTTTCTTTTAATAATTTTTTTCTTTCATTTTCATAATATTTATCAAGAAGCATCATAATATAAATTGAATATCGTGGTGATGCCCACATAGCAATATGATTAACCAGCAATCTGTGAACATATATTCCTTGTAATCCAGGTGTCAAATTCATTCGTTTTTCCCATGATTTTGAAGGTGGTAGAATTTTACCACCTTCGGTTTCTTCTTCAAAAGCCTCTAACAATTCTTTACTTGATTGATTTAAAAACCAGTGACGTATTTGTTTATTAGAATTACAAGCATTAACAATTGATTGCATTTGGTACATATCATCTTTCTTAGAATGTATCAATCTTAAATGTTCGTTATATTGTATCCATTCATAATCATCATTAATTTGTTCAGTTATAGTTGTATTAGTTGCACCTGCGTTTGTTGTCATGTTATTTGATAGAAAAATAAAAAAATAAAAAAATTTTTTAAAATTAATTTTTTCTTATGGCAGGATTTTTTTAGAATCTTATTGTTCTTTCAAAAACTGGTAAATTAATTTGTTGATATGATTTTGATTTTCTAAAGTAATTTGAACCATCTAATAAATTAAAAGTTATCTCTTCGCCATTATATAATCTATTATATAATTCTTCAACACTTATATTCATTCGTTTACATTTATTTAAGATTACTTGTTTAGGAATTCCTTTGAGACGAATATGTAAACCTTCATTTCCTTTTTCATCAACAAGAATATCTAAATATGATTTCTTTCCTAAAGCAATTAGTTTTCTTGAATAAACTTCACCAACAGCTCCATCGAAAGAATCGAAATCACAATGAAATTGTGTCATTTGTGTACCAATTAATTCCTTACCATATTTTTTTCGAAATATCTTA
>CAJTRF010000088.1 GCA_910578525.1 uncultured Mycoplasmatales bacterium
GCAACTACAACAACAACAACAACAACTACTACTACTACTACTAAAATAATGGCTTACTCTCCACAATCTTAATTGATGTTTATTAAGTGAGAGCAATGTTTTGATTGCTTCAGTGGTAATGAATGTTTTTCATACTATTGCACTACATCAGCAAATATATTATTTCTCCTTGATAATGCTCTTGATTGTGTATCAGGATTATGTTCCTGAGAGTAATCATAAAAAGGAGTCCTAGGTTTACTTATTTGTCTCTTGACAACATTTTTTATCATACGCTTAGTAGCTTTTCTGTCTCTCTTAGTATTATTCCTCATCTCCTCACCAAGTAGTTTCAATTGGTTTAGTATCTCAATTGTAGGATCATAATTGGATTGCTTATGTGATGTAGTTGATGGATCAACCTTAGATGTATTCAATGATGGTGCTACTGGATCAACCTGAGGTGTAGATGATGGATCATCTTGTGGTGTGATATTAAGTTGCTTCCTGGGTTTGATAAAATATTTACCTTCTGTTTTGGTAGGGAATACTTCCCATTCATCATCATCTCTACCATTAAGCCAATTTTGAATGATCTGTAATCTTTTAGCTCCTGAGATTCTTTTTGACATTTATTATGTGAAAAACTTCAAAAATAAAACATGTTTGAATATGTTTGAATATGTTTGAATATGTTTGAATATGTTTGAACATGTTTGAATATGGTTGAATATGTTTCTCATGATCTCCTGATCCTTTTCTTATAAGACACCTTTGGAACTGTCTCAATGGAATCCAGCTGCCTGTTATATTTAGTCTTGATATCATTCCTACCTTGAGCAGCATTAGTAACCTTCTCCAATGCTGTCCTGATGTTACCTTTAGGGAGATATTTCAATGATGTGTCAGCTATGTTGGAAATGGTATCCCTTGTCTTGTCATTGAATAACTTCTTGCCTACACCTCTTACAACCTTACCAATGATGCCTGCATTCTTATTAACACCATCAACAGCTGAATTGACTAACCTACTAGCAATCCCACCTGTAGCACTATCAGCAAAGTTCATGAGGTGCTTACCAACAAGACCAATACCTGTTTTAATAAATTTTTTCATAAAGCCCATTTGTGTTTTGATTAAAAATATTTATGACTCAAAATAGTACTTGTTGGCAGATATGTTCATTATGAATTTGTCATGAGGAGCTCTATGCTGAAGGTATTGTTGTACAGCTTCCTTGGTATTGAGATTATTATTAGTTTGTTGTAATAAGCTTGCAAAGTCCTCTTCACTGTATCCACTATAACAAATGATATCAGTAGCCATTCTCTTTGCATTGATGTGGACAAATCTAATTGTTTGAAATGCCATGATGCAGGTGATGTTATAATGCCTAGTCTTGGTTAGCAATCTAATGAATTCACTATTGCCATT
This sequence comes from uncultured Mycoplasmatales bacterium, assembly GCA_910578525.1. Classification (GTDB taxonomy): domain Bacteria; phylum Bacillota_I; class Bacilli_A; order Mycoplasmatales; family Mycoplasmoidaceae; genus Malacoplasma_A. The sequence continues at coordinate 1,415 of CAJTRF010000088.1, forward strand.
CTTTAATAAATCACTCCCAGCACAATCATCTAGAATGATTAATGTATTGTATGGATATGTTGCTGTGTCATATTGAACTAGCTTGTTAGCAATATAAACAATTCTATCATCAATATCCTGTAGTGAATGCTTTTCTATCAACCTCTCCATCTCCTCATTAGTCTCCTTCATCTTGGATAATACATGCTTGACTATTGAATAATATTTGACCTTCCTCTTGAGATGCTTATGAAGGAATGTCATCAATTCAGTCTCACTAACATAATCAATTGGGGTCTTGATATTTTTATGAAGTACATCAGCTGTCTTGTCTGCCTTACCACTACTGGAGCAAAATATGATCTTGCTATAGTATGGTCTCTTAAATAATCTTTCAGTTATCATTATATGAGACCATATCCAATAGCTCTTTCCAGCACCTGGTTTGCCTATCAAAAAATAGATTCCATTTGAACTAAATGGGTAGTCAGGTGATAGTGGCTTAATTAAAGCTCCCTCGATCTCCTTTTGATTCTTCTTGATAGCCTTCTGTATTTCCAATTCAACATCTTTGATAATTTGCCTTGTCATATTTTATTTGGTGTTAAATGAATTATATTGATTTCATCAGGGAGTGTTTAAAATATCAGGCTATTGGATTCATCATTGAGCTGATTTGGGAGGAATCAAAAATATTGTATGAACAGTTCAACTCCATCTTATGATTGACTCAGGGACATTATTTTTGGTAGACCAATATTCATATTCAAGATTGGATAACTTTGTAGGATGACCTTCTCTTAGATTCCTAGCTGGTATGATATCTCTTTTGCCACCTTCATATTCAACTCTATATTTATTCTTCTTTGAATCATAGCTTATAATCTTATTCACAATACCTCTCTTGCCACTCTTCAATGAATCAGCTAGTGGTATATTATTTGTAGCTCTAATTAATTTAAACCCAGGTACCTTATCAATGGAGTCATCTTTAGACTTGATGATGAATTGATTACCTGATTTTGAATCAACAATATATGCCTCCTTGCTGACCCTATGTCTTTTCTTGGAGAATGGATCATTGTCTAATACAACTCTAACCCTATCATTAGTTTTGAAATCATATGGGTTGATGCTTGATTTAGTCTTGATGTAATCTAACTCATCATCAATTGTAATATCATTATGAGACTTATTATTTAAACTTGAATGAGGTGTGTTGTTGTAAGCATCAATCAAATCATTCATTTCTGTCTCATCAATATATCTATTCTCACCAATTGCATCTCTAATAGTCCTCATGAATCTATTGATGATACCTAATATGTTATGGTTGTTATCCTCTGTAGTAGTATATATTATATTGTTAGCTTTCATAAATTGTAGCACATCATTTGATAGGTAGGCAGCATCTTGATCACTGGTGATTGAATATACATCAGGTACATCCTTTATGAAATGTTGTAGAGCATTGATGATAACTTTTGAACCCTTACCCTGTATAGGATAGGCATATGCTTTCCTAGTATTGATATTGATGAACATTATATAATTGAGACCATTCCTGTGCTTCTCATTAATGAATGTATCCATTTGATATCCTCCTGGGTGTTTGGATACAATTGGTATATATTGAGCTTTAGGTATTTTGACATCATGAACAATATTGTTATCAAGAAAATCTTTAGCTTCCTTTTCTGTAAATCCATATCGCTTAGCTAATGGAACAAATTTAGATTTGCTCCTCCATGGATATTTCTTAAAGAGTTCATCTATAGTTTTAAAACTCATTTGTCTTTAGTTAAACAGGATTATGTATACAACATCTTATCAAATGGGAGGAATTGCATCTCTATACAAAATGATTCATTCATCGGAATTTTGATAGGGGTATTATATTCCCTACATGAATAAAACTCAATCCAAAATCTTTGGTCTGAGGAATTTAATTTATAATACTTGATTGGAACAAAATCAACATTAGAGTTACCAATATAATTATGTAATGATTGTTCAGCTATGGATGAATATACTTTGCATGAATGCCTATCCCAAACATTATCAAAAGTAAGAACATCATCAAACTGATTTAGATACACATGCTTTTTATTCTGGTGTGGACCATCTCCAATATTAAATACTTCATCAAAATCCTGATTGGTTTTCTTTAATTTTAGAGCTATACCAAACTCATCATCTTCATTTTCATTCCTAGGTGAAAATATTTTCTCATGGAAGCCATTTTTATCAAAATAACCATCTGATTGTATGTCTCTATCAATGATGTAATCATTTTGAACAAAATTGATTTTAGTGTTCTTCCATACAT
>CAJTRF010000089.1:0-217 GCA_910578525.1 uncultured Mycoplasmatales bacterium
GCAAACATTGTGATTACATTAACAAACAGAGTGATTACATTAACAAATTGAGTGATTACATTAACAAATTGAGTGATTACATTAACAGAAAAAGTGATTACATTAACAGAAAAAGTGATTAAATTAACAGAAAAAGTGATTACATTAATAAATTGAGTGATTAACAATTATCTTAATTGTTATTAAAATACAATTATCTAAAAAACAATTTTGGGTC
>CAJTRF010000089.1:233-3702 GCA_910578525.1 uncultured Mycoplasmatales bacterium
TTACGTTTCAAAAATTTTTAATTTTACCATTTATTTTCAATTCTTAATAAATATCTTATAAGAAATATAATAATAATAATAAATTATTTTGATTTTGTTTACTCATTAATCATTTCATTTGTGATTTCTTTATACAATTCTTCAAAATATGGAAGCGGGTAATAAATCCGATTTTTATTTTTAATCATATTCAATTCATCTGTAGACATTTTATGTCCTTTTGCTGAAGCTTTTTCAAAGTATTTCATTGCAATATAAAGAGATGCATCATCATTTTCAATTGTATCAAAACATAAACGAGCTTCATTGTAGAAATATCTATTTTTACCATCAAGATTTTCAATGATTTTTCTTGCATCATTCACCAACTTCTTTTTCTCATCAATATCTATAATTGTTTTATTAGCAAAGTTCATAAGAATTCTAGCATACTCGAACATTGATACAATGTGGTCAAAATCAGCAGCAATTTTAAAATACAAAGCAGCCATTGCATGGTTTTTAATTACACCTCTTCCATCTTTGTAAGCATTTCCAAGGAACACGAAAGCTTCTGTAATATTCAGATCAGCTGCTATATTAAATAAATCGATGCTCATTTCGATAGATGAATCTTTTTGGTACAAAATTTTAGCAATATCGATTATTAGATTTTTATTTGAACTTATTGTTGTTTCATCGATGTTGTTCATTGTATCTAAACTGTTAGAAGGAAGCATTTGTTTGGCTTGGTTGATGATGTTGATGTTTTCACGCTGATTCTTTGTTTTAAGAGTTTCACCAAACTGATGAATGTAACTTTCGACTTCATTTTCATCAACATTATCAAGCCAACACTCGTATTTCGAATGCAGCAATTTATCAATGATTTGTTCAAATGTAGGCCTTTTCTCTGGATCTTTGTTCCACATGCTTTTTATGAATGAATGATGGTTTGCTGGAATTTCATCAAGGCTTGGCAATTCACCTTTGTAAATTTTAATGAAAAAATCGATTATACCTTTGTTTTCGATTGTTGGTTCTTCATTGCAAATAACGTGGTAATATAACATTCCATACGCAAAAACATCAACGGAGAAAGAATAGGGATCACTACCACTAAGAAACTCTGGTGCCCAACAATAAAATGGAACTGATCTGAGAAAATCATTATCTTCATGTGTGATAGAATTTCCAAGACATTTTTTAGCTGAGTTGAAATTTGCAATTCTTGGGTAAAAATTATCATCAAGCATTATACTTGAGCAACGCAAAAAATGGAGAATTATGTTATGTTTATGTATGTAGTTCATTGCGAATGCAATTCCAATAAGATTGATCATTTTTTTCGTATTTGTTAATTCACTTAAATGAACTTCAAGTGCATCATAAAGTGTTCCATATTTGTAATAATCAGTGATGATCATTGGATAAGGTTTCTGAGAGAAATTTGTCTCACTGAATCCGATAAAGTTCACAATTGATGGATATTTCAATTCCATCATAATTGACAATCTTTCAGTAAAACTTTTTAAGATTTCATCCATTGGTGAATAACTGATAAATGCAGCACGTTCTACAAGTGTTTCTTCCTCCAAAATAACATAAATTTTAGATTTTTCATCATCTCCAATGAGTTCTTTGTTGAAAATAAATTTACTACAATTAATTTGTGTCCCTGAAATGATTGATTTTCTTGATTGATCGAAGAGGTTTTTAATTGTAATATTTGCAAGAATTTCTTTTTTCTTATTAATATCATCACTAAAGTTGCTGATTGTTGGATTCTTCAGCCACAAAGCTTCAGTTCCATTTACACGAACTTTTTGTAAAATATAAGCTATATAAGGATCCGATTTAGTGAAATTATCCAAAACAGCACCATGTGTTTCACTCGATCTAGAAAATTTATCTCCTGGTTTATTTATATCATACAAATCGAAATCATATTCACAGAAAACACTCACAAAAAAGACCGATTTAACATCAGGTGGAGCTTCATGAACTACAATAAATGTGACAATGTCATCTTTTGACAAAACTTTCATTGAAAAAGATATGCAATGATGTGAAGAAGCACAATTCTTTTTTGATAAATCAGAACTTTTCATTTTTTGACCACCATTTTTACACGCCAAGATATAAATTCTACTATTATCCATATTAATTTGGCTGAATTCTTCATTTCTTTTCTCAACAAAAATACGAAAACGAGCTTTTTTTCCAATATCAAGTTCATTACATAATTGAAAAATATAGTTGGTATGCTCAAGTGGATTTATTTTATCAATATCATCTATTGGAGTTGGTTGAAAGTAGATAGTTCGAGTAATCCAAAATGGATTAATTGGCTTTGAAACTTCTATTTTATTAAAATACTTAAAATAATCTTTATCAGCAATCCAAAAACGACCGTTTTCTTGCTCTTCTTTCAAAAATTCCTTAAGTTCAGGGTCATTCTTCAATAAATCTGAATCTTTAGAGTAGTCGCCGATCCATTCTTTACGTCCCCATGGATTTCGAAGCTGGAAAAAAAAAGTTGTTTCTTTGTATTTTCGTATTTTTATAATAAGATAACTGTGGTCTTTTACCAAATTGAAATTATCAAGAATATCTGTTATTTTTGTAGCATTTTTAATTGATGTATCCATTAAACAGCCAAATTTTTGATATTTAAGAATTTTGAGAATATTTTCGGCCGAATAAGTAAAAGGATTAAAAATTTTGTTATAATAGCCAAAAAGAAAGTAAAATGATTCTGAAAAGTTGCCGCCTTTAATGTTTTTGTATGAACCGTTTAGTTTGGCATAAGCTTTCTCAACAAGGCAAAACCATGGTGATTTATCTAGATCGATAGGACGACTGAAAATTGGTTGTGATTTTTTAAATGGAATTCGGGTATCAATTAAAACTGGGGTTCTTAGCCCAAATACTTTGAAATAAATAACGACAGCTCCACATTTTATATTAATTGAATTAGGTACTTTCCCTAGTATTTGATCTGGAAGTCCCGTTTCGAAAAGGATTGGAACTAACTCACTATCTTTTGCTATACGGCTCAATGCTGTAATGAAATAGCAGTCGCCAAGATGACCTTGTTTAATATAGAGATGATGAATTTTGGTTTTTTCAAAAAGTGGAGCAGTATATACTTCATCAATTCGTTTCCATGTGAGTTGTGCGTTATTAACTTTTTCATCTGGTGAAAATAAATCTAAATTATCAATATTATCGTCGGTTGGATGAAAATTTTTATCAACAAACACTTTTGATTTATCTTTTTTATATTCTTCTAGTATTTGCTCGTATTTTTTAGATTCTTCTTCGAAAAATTTATGTTGGTTTATAAGTCCACTATTTGACATGTAAAATAATGTGGAGCTGATTTAATATATATTTGAATATATCTTGATTAATAATAAATATATGATCCAATAAATAGTTTAATAATGTATTATAACATATTTAAGGTATTTTAATATGAATTATA
>CAJTRF010000090.1 GCA_910578525.1 uncultured Mycoplasmatales bacterium
AATTAATGGCTAATGAATTAGATGGAAATGAAGCCCCTCCTGAATTTCTAGAATCCATTTCAAAACCTACTCAAGTTAAACTCCCTTTAGATGGTAAAATATATAGGTTAGTTACATTTAATTATGATAATACTAATTTCGGTATTAATTTCCAATTAGAAAGAGGTAATTCTGGCTATGTATTTGATGGTCTTGATACAAATTCAAGAGATGTAGAAATTCAATTTATTGCTGATTCCAATTCAATTGAACCTAAAACAAATTCATATTATTATCCTGATTTTACTAATCAAAATATTCCCCCACCATCACCAGAAATGTGGATTTGTTCTGATACATATTGGACTTGGTCTGTAGATAATGGAGTTCAATATCATAAAGAAGGAGTTCCTATAAATTACGAATAATTTTTTTGTTGAATATAAAAAAATGTCTAGAGTTATTTCTTATAATATTAACCCTAATTTAAATGTTCAAACAGGTGCACATAAAACCTATTTTATAATAAAAGGTAAAAATCCTGATATAAAAGAAGATGGTCAATATAAAACACCAGAAGAAAAAGAACAAGAAGCAGAAGAAAAGAGAGAGAAAGAAGAAAAGGAACGAGAAGACGATCAATACTTATCGCCAGAAGAAATACGTTTAAAATATAAAATTGATTTTGGCCCAGATAATTACTATTACAATGAAAGAGAAAAAGAATTTATTTATTATTATCCTCAAGAATTTATAGCACCGTCTGAAACTGGTGAAGATAAATATGTTATCTTTCAATACTGTCATTGTGTTTTACATGATTCAACTCCAACTGACTTTGAAATACATTCTACTATTGTTCCTAGAGATACTTTTTGTGATAGTTTAGTTTATTATTGCAATTTACAAGTTCCAGATGATAATAGAAAATATCGTGTAAATACTAATAAACAAATGGGCTTCAAAGTTTGGTTTACTAATTATAAAGGGGAAAGAATTATTCCAGATTATTTCACAGTCTTTTTGAAATTGATTTATTAAATTTTTTTGGTTAAAAATGACAGGAACTTTAACTTTAAAAGATATAGAAAGATTATCTACTGGCAGAGCTGCTGGAGGTGATGAAACGATAGGAGATACTTCTGACTTACTTCCAAAAGATAATGGCACTGCAACTAATTTAACTATTAAATCTGGTTTAATTAACGATCAAGTAGGAATAATTACTGAAAATGGTTATTTAACTATAGGTAATCTTTACAAAAAAGCAAATGAAAATAAAAATAAAATTGAAGAGATTAATGAAAAACTAGAAAATATTAATACAAGTGGTGATGGACCAGCAATTGATACAACTAAATTTGTTAAAACTGATGAAAATGGTTATGTGAATGATTTGAAATTAAAAAATATAGTTGTTGATAGTAAAGATTCATCTAATAAAGAAGAAACAGTTGCAACTTTTAATGGGAATGTAGATTTCAAATATATTATAGATGGGGAAAATCAAACATATACTAAGAATTCAACTGAAATATGTAATAGTATTGATGATTTAGAAGATTTGATGGGGAAACAAGCAGAAATGAATGAAAAATTTAAAGAAAATATTAAAATAACTAATACAATACAAGATGAAATAAATTCAATAAATGAAAATTATGTAAAACATGATGAAGCAATTAGCAATTTGAAATCAACTTCACAAACATTAATAAGGACTTCAGAAACGCTTGATTCAAATATTAAAGATTTGATTGGAAGAACAACAGCATTAGAAAGTGTGAATGCAAACGATGAAATTGATAAACTAAAAATCAAAACAAAACAATTTAAAGATGATGGTTCTGTTGAAGATTTAAAAATAAATTATACCGGTATTGTAAAAAATAATAATGGAACAACAGAAAAAGTTGCAGAAATGTCCCATACAACAACAGAAATCTGTACTCAATTAGATGACATTAGAAATAGAGTTAATTTTATTAAAGATGGTAATAAGCTAGTAAATCCAGTAATTACTGGTGCTTCATTTTCAAATGAAGGAGGTTCTAATCTTTTTCATAATACGCCAATTTTTATAAGAGGTTTTAAAATTAGTAGAACTGGAAATACGGGAGAAACATCAATTGTTGATATTTATAATTCAACTGATGTTAAAAATGCAATTGATATGGTAAATGAAATAAATACAAAATATTTAAATAAAGAAGGTGGAACTGCTACAAATATTACTTTAAGTAGAGATTGTTTATTATCTTATCGTAATTTTGGAGAAGATAATTTAACAAGTATGAGTGTTGAAACTGTTATGCAAAAAATATTAGCTTCTGAGAAAAAAATTACTGAACTTGATACTGATAAAGGTTATTTAAAGAAAACAAACGATACAGCAACTGAATTAACTGTTAAAAATTTATTAAGATTTGATGAAAGAATTCCAAGCCAACTAGATGTTGTTGAACCATTTATTACTTACAAAGATTTAGAAGAAAAGGAGAGTCCTTTACTTGGTGTTTATAAAACAATTATTAATACAGGAAAAGATAATGAAAAAACAAGTTTATATTGGTTCTTTCAACAACCTATTGAATTTAGTAGTGCAATTTATATTAATTACAACACAATGAATGAATATAAGCGTATAAATCTTATAGATTACATACGTAGTGTTCAAGGGTTAAAAAATTATAGAAAAAAGAAATTAGAAATGTCTAAAAACTTTACATCAAATGCCCCATTTCAGAGAGATACATTAACTCTAATGCTATCAAATGAAGAAAATGCTGAAGAAGAAGATTCAGATGTAAAAGAATGGCTTGAACAAGATATGGTTGAATTTGGTTATTTATATGATTGTGACACAACACTTTTTGAAATGATTAATGATAATCTTGAAAAGACTCCTGATTATGATAGATTAGCAGTAATCTTAAAGAATTCTATAATGGCTGTTGCATTAGAAAATTTAATTCATCAACAAGCTTTTAATTTAAATGAATTAACTAATGCCGGTTTTAGTCAAATGTATAATATGATTGTTTCTAAATGTATAGAAAAAGATGGCAAGAATATATTTGTTTTCGAATTAAAGAATTATGATGTTAAAAATAATCATTTGTTATTATATTTATTCAATTCTGATGAAAGTTCTGATAAATTTGATATTGAATGTGTTGATTATATATTTGAAATATTTATAAAATCAGATGAAGAATTAGAAATCAAGTCAAATAAAGAAATTAATAATTATACTTTTACAATAACAACTAGCACAGAAGAAAATAAACAAAATATTAAAACATTACTTTTAGAAATTGATGCAGGTATAGAACTTTCAGCAAGTTATAATTATCAAATTAAACTTTTTACAGGATGTGATTATAATCCTATATTTAAAGAATATTTAAAGACATTAGGAACTAGTTCAGGTGGTAATAATACTACAGACCCCGAATTAAATGCTAAAGTAGCTGCATTAGAAGCTTCAATGAATCAAATTCAATCAACATTTGAAGGTGTTAATCAAGATATTGATGAAAGAAAGAAACTTTCATCAATTGATACTGGTGAAGTTGATGAACCACAGCCTTTTGCTTTATTAAATGATGAACCTCAAACACAAGCAGAAGAAACTCCTCAAACATTAGCAGAAGTATTAAACAAATGGAAA
>CAJTRF010000091.1 GCA_910578525.1 uncultured Mycoplasmatales bacterium
AATCACATTCATATTAACTTAACATTATTTTTTATAACTTAAGATACACTGAAAAATAAGAACAAAATAACTCTTCAATATAAATTTGAGAAAATATAAATATATTTTATAAAAATAATGCAATTCCTTTTTTATAAATACATATAATTTTATGTTTAAAATAATATTTTCTTTATTTTTCAATATATTTTAACCTTGAAAAGGTAGAATTAGATCAAACATTTTGAACATCAAGTGAAAGTGGTGGGTAGTCTCAAAAAGATCGTTATTATTTGTTTCAATTATTTTGTCGTCTTTGACTTTATTCAATTTTAACGCTAAAGCTGTGTATATTTTTGATCTTATTGAAGGTGGAATTATTGGGGCAATAGCCAGTAAAATTTATGATTTTATATTTGAAGAGGAAGATTCGGACAAAAAACTAGGTAATATAAAAGAAAAAGATGAGAAAAAAAACAGTAAAGAAAACAGTAATAAAAACATAGTAGATACTGCTAATGACGGAGAAAAAAAATGAAGAAGGTTTTTATAAGTTCATTATATTTATTATTCATTAGTAGTGCCTACAATGGTGTGTATGCTACTAGTGGAAGAGGATTTAGAGATATTTTATAGGAACTGTTTCCAAAGCATTTTCTTCCGGTAAAGATAAAAATAGGGGTAGTATACTTGATTCATATACGGATAAGTTGAGAGAAGATATTGAAGCTGAGTCTAAAGTCCTTGAAAATTTTGAAAGAGAGGAAAAAAAGAATTAGAAGTTACCCTTAAGAATAGAATTGAAAAATTAAATAATAGAAGAGATAAATCATTTTTAAAAAGAACTGGGGAAGATATTCATGATAATCTTCGTGATTGTCCGGATTGCTGTTATGATTCTTGTTGTGGTTGTTGGGAGTGTTTAAAAGGATTTTGTAGTTGTTTTTGTTGTTGTTTTAGACACCGCTCAAATAGGAGAGGGATGTTGCTGTGATTACGAAAGGCTATATGACGAATAAGAATAGATAAAACCTACCACTATTTAATTTCAATTTATGAATTATTACGACATATAAAAGAACTATTAGTTAATGTTTTAAGTAACATGCAGGAGTTCTTTTAGTCGTGTAATATTCTACAAAATAACATACTATTAGCACTTCTATATAATACTTAGTCTCTTAACAAACTTTTTAACTGTAATACTTTATTAATGTGTTGAATAATTTTAATAACATATCAATTTGTCATTGAATTAGTCTATATTCATTATCTTTATCAATATTATTTAGTTTATCTTTAACATCATTACCTACTACTCTAGGTGTAGCTGTCATATATAATCTTTTAGCTACTTTTATATTCTTATTATCATGAATTAGATTAAAGTTACTTTTAAATAATCCTGCAGTTCTATGAACTTCATCTGCCATAGATAGATCAAATACTATGTTATTATCTCTTCTTCCTTTTATTGCTTCCACAATCTTATCTAGAGATTGATAGGTAGAGAATATTATTTTATTGTTATTACTATTCTTATTATTAACAATAAAGTTATATATCTCTATTGGATTTACAGTAACATTTCTATCTATTTATTTTATAAATTAGTATTTTAAAAAATTGAGTTTTAATATCTTTCTTATAGTCTTTATACCTAGGCGAGTTCAAGAGAAAAAATAAATGAATTACAAGCAAATTTAAAATAGATGTTCTATTAGAAACTATATATACTTTCAAATATATTTTTATATTCTTTATCAATTATCTTACCAACTTTAACAGATAACTCTCTTGGATTATTACTTAATATATATTCAGACCAAGCTTCTGCTATGAATTCAGATATACTTTTTTGAGCATATTTGGATAAAAGTTCTTCCATATTTTCACTATTATCTTTGTAGAGTTCTTTTATTTCTTCTATTTCATCTATGGCTAACATATTATCAACTGCATGACCTAATTCATGAACTGTAGTACCAATTTCTCCATATACTCCATCGGGATGATATTTAGTTTTAACAGAATTATAATCTGTCTCATAACTATCAATTGTATTAGTATATACTCTATATGTTATATTATTTTGTATGGGTATCTTATCTTCTTCTAAACTTCCAAAATAGGAACATGAAGCATCAAGGCTATTATTGTTTGTTACGTGATCAATTTTATCTTTTACACTACTATTGACATATTCACATATTTTGGTTCTGAGTTCTTCTCCGGTGATTGAAGGTTTGTATATCCTATACCACTCTGTAATATAATCATTGGCTGCTTTAGCATAAGTGTTTCTTATGGATTCTTTTCTCATGGTATAAATACACACAATGGATTCTATAATCTTTGGATATTTATAAAAGATCTTCATTATACCTTGTGTTATTTCATCTATCTGAATTGGATGTAATCCCTTTAAATCTACGTATTTGATGCCTATAGCTTTAAGAAGATTGGTATTCATATCTATAAGTTTTTGCTGTTCTCTATATGCTAGATCATTAATTTTACTAATATAATCTTTAACTATTTCTATATTGTTTATTATTTCCAAATGTTTTGGTAGATAATTTAGACTATCTTTTTCGCTAAGTATTAACCTTATCAACTCAACATCTGAATAGTATTTGTTGTAGTTATACATTTATTATTTTCCATATTATTTGTATGGAAAAGTAATATAAATATACTATTTTGTCAACACAACTCATTAATAATGATTATATTTTATTCATCATCTCATAATAGCCTTCCGGAAATCCCATTATCTCTTTTGTTATGAAATTTGTTCTGGTTTGATATTCTTCAATAAGATCCAGTACTCTAGCTATCCAAGTGGTATTTGGTGATATTTGTTTCATAAAGTAGGATAATATGTAGAATTGAGCGAATAACTTATTGTTACTATTCTTAAAGTCTATTATGGTTTCTTTAGTTTTACTGTTTTTAAGGTTAATAGGCTGAATACTAAATATTCTACTCCATAATATTGAGAAATGGGCACATATATTTCTAGTGAGTGCTATTGATAATAACCAAGAGGACATAACTTTATTATTTAACCCAAACATATTAGCTATCATTTCTCTATATTTTGAGATTAAACAATTATAAATAAAACATAAATTACCGAAAGTTATATTTTCTGAAATATCCCAACATTTCATATCTCCATTAAGTATATTTTTATCCGTTCGATGTAATATAACTTGTCCTATTTTTCTTAAAGTGGAATCATAATGTAATGGATTAAACAAACTCTTGTCGTAGATAAAATAAACATTATTTGTATCAAGAGCTACTGTATCAAATAAACAATTTTTAACTGCTATCTCTATTCTTTCTAAAGCTTCAATAAATAAACCTCTTAACTTTCTATCAAATACATATATGTTAAGTAAATCTTCAAATGAGAAGTTATCTATAAATTTTTCACTATTATTATCATAGAATATCTTAAAGTATCTTTTTAATCTTGAATAACCTATGGTTAATAAATAACTCTTAGCTTTAGCTATATCATCTATAATTAAATTCTTATTCTTTAGAAGTTCTATTAGGTTGTTATAATCTAGTGGCAAATTATCGTTAATATTAGTGTTAATGTGATTATTCATTTTATTTATTATTATAAATTTGGTCTGCCCA
>CAJTRF010000092.1 GCA_910578525.1 uncultured Mycoplasmatales bacterium
ACTTTTTTCAAAAGGATTTTTTGTCATACAAAATTTGTTCTGACTTTTTTAAAATTTGTTTGACTTTTTTGTTCTGACTTTTTTGTCATACAAAATTTCTGACTTTTTTAAAATCTTTGTCAAAGGGATATTTTGTCAAAGGGACTTTTTTGTCAAAATGAAAAAGGGTAAATTAAAAAAGGGTAATTCTTAAAATGAACTTAAAAATAAATGTAATTCGAAAAAATATTAAAAAATAAAAATTGAATGTGCAATTAGAATATAAATATTTTTTGAAAGTGTAATTAAAAATAAAAATAATTTGAAAAGAAAATAAAGAACTTTTAATTACATTAAGAAAAAGAAAAGTAAAGGTCAAATTTTTCAATTGAAAAAAATTGAATACTCACCCTGTTTACCTTCTAGTATCATGTGTTTTTAGTTTCATTGAATGTCTTCTAGGTTCATAAAATGATGTGATTCTAGTATCATTTTGGTGTTTCTAGTATCATTTTTGGTGTTTCTAGTATCATGAAAAGGCTTCTAGTATCATATGTTTCTAGTATCATCTGGAAATTTTCTAGTATCATTCATTTCTAGTTTCATCAAATGTATTCTAGTATCACATTTTCTAGTATCATTCATTTCTAGTTTCATATATGTATTTTAGTATCACATAATGTGTTTCTAGGTTCATAAAATGGTGTTTCTAGGTTCATTTTCAGGTGTTTCTAGGTTCATTTTCAGGTGTTTCTAGGTTCATGACAGGTCTCATTATTGATTTTTTCGGGTGAAAAATTTCACCTTACTTTTTATTTTTCTATATGAAATTAAAAGTTCTATTTTCTTTTTTATACGTTATTTTTATTCTAATTCTTGATTCAAAATTTTTGTATATGTAGTTAGAATTAATCCTTTAGATTTGTGAGTACGTTTTTTATTGAAATTTTGTTTGATGACTTTTAGATTTCCGAATGAATTTGGTTTGATATTTGTTTTGAAAAAGTTCTCATATAAAATCCTAAGTTCATTACATTCATATTCATTTTTGTTTAAGGTTCCTAAAAAATCATCAAAATTTTTCTTCTCAAAATTTCTTTGTTTTCTTCTTTGACTTATTTCAGATTTTTTATCATATATAGGTTGTCTAATAATTGGTTGAGGAAAAAATGATAAATTCCTAATATCATTTGCTAATTTATCAATTTCTGAATTAGGAGAATCTGAAACCCTAACATATAAATTTTCTTCATCATTATTAGCTTGATACATAATATAAAAATGAACTGAAGATGATACTAAAAAATTTTACTCTCAAAAATTTTGGCATAAAATTTTAAAAAAGTCAGATAAATTTTATAAATGGTCAGTCATAAAATTTTACATAACCGTTTTTTAATTCCTTTTATTTTGGCAGACAAATTTTACATAACCGTTTTTTAATTCCTTTTATTTTGGCAGACAAATTTTATTCATGCAAAGTTCCATTTGACAAAGATTTTAAAAAAGTCAGAACAAATTTTGTATGACAAAAAATCCTTTTGAAAAAAGTTCCCTTTGACAAAGATTTTAAAAAAGTCAGAACAAAATTAGTCAGATAAATTTTATTCACAAAAATTGAATCATATAAAATAAGTTCATTTTTTAATGAGTACTGTTGATGCAACTATAATCAACATTGATGATGAAGATTCAGATGATTTATATGCAGAACAATTTAGAGAAGAAGAAGAAAATAAAGAAGAAATGTTGGTTAAAGAAGATTTATTTATAAAATATGTTCCACCAATTTTACCAGATAATAATTTTACAGTTAATAATAAATTAATATATTTAAAACGTACAGATATATTAAGATTAATTTATCAGTTCGAACCAACTTATGATAATTTTGATAAAGCAATTAAATATTGTTTCAAATCACCTTTAGACAAAGAATTGGTTAAAATAATAGTAATTGATTGGTATACACAAAATCCTGATAATTCTGAACAAACTATAGAAGATTTTGCAGATAATTATTATATATTTACTAGAACAAATGAATGGATATTTAGGATAATAAATCAATTACCTGAAAAAAGAATTCCAATTATATATGAAAAATATTTTAATAATGTTATTGATGATTCAGGAAGATTAGATGATTCAGATGATTTATTTACAATTAATCAATTAAAACATAAAAAATATAATAAGGCCTCTGGTACTGGGATTAGAGTAGGAAATGTAATGTCAGATCTTAAAAGATGTGTTGCAATAATTGAATCATCTGATACATTTTATGTTATTAAAGTTAATTCTTCAGCATATAGAAAACCCGAATTAATATTTACAAATGAATCTAATTTTAAATCAAAATTGAAAAAGATTAAAGTTGGTTTCATAATAGTCAAAGAAAAAGTGGTTGAAATAAATGCACTCAAAATTATTGAAGAAAGTAATAATGTTGATTTTATTACTTATGACCAATTTTATTTCTTTTTACCAAATCCTTCTTCAAATACTTTTTGTTTTTTTAGAGGTTATGAATATGATTTAATTGATGACCCAGATTTTAGAAAAATCAAATTATTCATTGATCATATTCATAATATAATTTGTTCAGGAAATGTTCATATATATAATTATATAATTCAATGGTTGGCATATTTATTTAGATTTCCAAATGCTAAATTAAGTACTGCAATTGTTTTAACAGGAATGCAAGGAAGTGGTAAAAATACATTTACAAAAACTATTTGTAAATTATTAGGACCTTATGCTAATGATAATGCAGATTTAAATCATTTAATTGGTGAACATAATTCATCTGTATTACATAAGAAATTATTCATTTGTAATGAAGCAAAAGCATTTAAATCTAATAGAGTATTTGATGATAATAAATTGAAAACATTAATAACAGAAGATTCAATTGATGTTAATCCTAAATTTAGAAATGTTATTCATCAAGAAAATATTTCAAACTTTATTATCTTATCTAATAATTTTGCACCTTTGAAACTTGATAAAGATGATAGAAGGTTTTTAGTATGTGATGTTTCACCTATTAGCAAAAGAATTGAAAAAGTTTATTTTGATAATTTAACTAAATCATTTACAGATGAATTCTATAGTACATTCTTAACATATTTAGCTTCAATTGATGTATCTAATTGGAATAGATTTGAAATCCCAATGACTGATGCAAAAAGAGCTTTAATTGATTATTCACAAAATCCTATAACTGATTTTATTCAAGAAAGTGTCTCAGTATTTATACATGGGATTACACCTATGGATGCTCAAACTTCATACAAAAAGTGGTGTTCAAAAAGTTGTATTTCACCTAAGAAACCAGAAGAAGTTAGAACAGGCATTCTTCAATATTGTAAAATATCTAGAGATATTGAAAAAAATAATCCTGCTAAACCTAGATACTATATATTGAAAAAATCTTGGTATTCATTTTTTGGAATTGAAGAAGAAATAATTGAAGTAAATTCTGATGATTCTGAATAAAATTTTGTCTGACTAATTATAAAAGGGAACTTCTATTGAATTAAAATCTTCTTGACTAAGTTTGAATGATTGACCATTTATAAAAAGGGAACTTCTTCACAATTAAAATTTATCTGACTT
>CAJTRF010000093.1 GCA_910578525.1 uncultured Mycoplasmatales bacterium
TCCAAACGATTATGCTATACTTGTAAGTGGTGTAAATTAACTTTTACAATCTAAAACAATTTATTTATCAATATCTTTACGATAATGCATTCCTGAAAAGTTTATGTTCTTAATATCAGCATAAACTTTTTTTGTAGCTTCAGATAAAGTTTTTCCTGTAGAAACAACAGATAAAACTCTTCCTCCACTTGTAATTAATTTTTTGTTTTCAAGTTTAGTACCTGCAAAGAAAATTTTAGAATTTTTTAATTTTTTAATTGTAATTTCTTTACCTATATCTGCTTTTTTAGGATAGCCCTTAGAACATAAAACAACATTAATTGATGCTTTCTTTTCTCAAGACAATTTAACATCTTTTAATTTTTTATTTAATGCTTTTGTAAATACATCTACCAAATCATTTTTAAGTAATGGTAGAATAGATTCTGTTTCAGGATCACCCATTCTTACATTGTATTCAAGAAGTTTAGGACCTTTCTTTGTAATCATAATTCCAAAGAAAATAAAACCCATAAAATCAATCTTATCTTTTTTAAGACCATGTAATGTCGGTAACATTATTTGTTTAACAAAATCATTTAAGACAGATTTTGTTACATAGGGGTTTGGGCATATAGCACCCATACCACCAGTGTTAGGGCCTTTATCGTTATCAAATACTTGTTTATGATCTTTTGAAGAAATAAAAGGATATATTGTGTTACCATCAGTAATACAAATAATAGAAGCTTCTGGCCCTTCTAAGAATTCTTCAATAACAACTTTACTACCTGCTGTTTTAAAGATATTCTTAACCATAAATTCATTAATACAGTTTGTAGCTGATTTTAAATCGGGACAAATTTCTACACCTTTACCGGCTGCTAATCCGTCAGCTTTAATAACTATTGGAAAATCACATTTCTCTTTTAAATATTTGATAGCAGATTTTGGATTTGTAAAACTACCAAACTTTGCAGTAGGAATGTTATGTTTTTGCATAAACTTCTTTGCAAAAACCTTACTACCTTCTAATTGAGCTGCTTTTTTATTTGGTCCAAATATTTTTAATTTATTTTTTTTAAATAAATCTACTACTCCATTTACTAACGGAACCTCAGGGCCAACAACAGTTAAATCAATTTTATTTGCTTTAGCAAACTTAACATATTCGTTGTTAGAATGTAAAGTCACATTCTCACATTTATGTTCAATAGCTGTTCCAGCATTTCCTGGAGCAACATATATTTTTGTAACTTTTTTATTTTGAGCCATCTTTCATGCTAATGCATGTTCACGACCACCTGATCCAATTAATAATATTTTCATAACTAATGTTTAAAATGTCTTATTCCTGTAAAAATCATTGCAATACCGTGTTCATTAGCAGCATCAATAGATTCTTGATCTCTTAACGATCCTCCTGGTTGAATGATTGCTTTAATTCCATATTTAGCACATGTATCAACCACATCTCTAAACGGAAAGAAAGCATCAGAAGCTAAAACAGTAGCTCCTGTTCCTCTTCTTAAAGCATCTTGTGTAGGTCAAATTCTATTAACTTGACCACCACCTATACCGCAAGCTACTCCGTTGTTTGCTACAACAATAGCATTTGATTTAACAAACTTAACAACTTTCATAGCAAATTTTAAGTCTTTCATTTGTTCGTCAGTTGGTGCTATTTTGGTTACAACTTTATATTCTTCTTTTGAGTTTAAGTCTTCACTTTGAACCATAATACCACCATCTACACTAATGTATGCGTGGTTGTTTGTTGGTTTAGAATTAAATTTAAGAACTCTTAAGTTTTTCTTTTTTCTTAAAATTTCTAATGCTTCTGGTTCATAATCAGGAGCACAAATAACTTCTAAGAAAATCTTACTCATTTCAGTAGCTACATCTACAGTAACAGTATTGTTGAATGCAACAATACCACCAAAAATTGATGTAGAGTCTACGTTATATGCTTTCATGTATGAATCATAAGTTGAATTGCCTATTGCAAATCCACACGGAGTATTATGCTTTAACGCACAACATGCATATTCATTTGGTTCAAATTCACAAACTGATTTTCATGCAATATCAACATCTTTGAAATTGTTGTAAGACAATTGTTTACCATTTAAAATTTCAAAACTATTCATCGCACCTTTTCTTACTGTATCTTCGTAAAAACAAGCAGATTGATGAGGGTTTTCTCCATATCTTAATGGTTGTTTCTTAACATAAGAAACTGAAAGATATTTAGGGAATTCATCTTTAGACAAGAAATTGCAAATAGCTGCATCATATGCTGTTGTTAAATTAAATACCTTAGCAGCTAATCTTTGTCTTGTTTCTAATGAAGTAGAACCATTCTTACTTACTTCATCCATAACTGCTTCATAATCATCTGGATCACAAATAACAGTTACATCCTTAAAGTTTTTAGCAGCAGATCTTAACATTGTTGGGCCACCAATATCAATAAATTCAACTTTTTGTTCAAATGTTAAATCCTCTTTAACTTTTTCAAAGAAAGGATATAAGTTAACAATGACATAATCAATTGGAACAATATTGTGTTCATTGATTGTGTCCATATGTTGTTTATTTTCTCTGATAGCTAAGATTCCTCCATGAACCATAGGATGAAGTGTTTTAACCCTTCCATCTAACATTTCTGGGAATTTAGTAATATCACTAATTTCTGTTACAGGAACATTGTTTTCTTTTAAATATTTGTATGTTCCTCCTGTAGAAACTACTTCAACATCATGTTGAGATAAGAATTTAGCGATGTCTAATACTTTATCTTTTTTAAATACACTAATTAATGCTCTTCTTTTCATAATTACTTTAATATCTTTGTCCTTCCGTTGATTATTTTAATTTTTTCTTTAACTAATAAATTAACTGATTTAACTAATATTTGATGCTCATATTTTAATATCTTTTTTTGGAGTGATTCTGGAGTATCTCCATAATCAACCGGAACACAATGTTGCATGATTATTGCCCCTCCATCAACTTCTTCATTTACAAAGTGAGTAGTACATCCACTAATTTTAACTCCTGATTTAATGACAGCTTCATGAACATGAAGTCCATACATACCTGGTCCACAAAAAGAAGGAATTAAAGAAGGGTGAATATTAATAATTTTATTTTTATATTTTTTAATAATTTGATAATCTACAATTGCAAGATACCCTGCTAATACAATGTAATCTATTTTGTGGTCTTTTAAAGTTTTTAAAATAACATTAGTTTCTTTAGATTTAATATATAAATTTGGAATGTTTGTTTTTTTTGCTCTAGTTAATCCATAAGCATTTTCTTTGTTAGAAATTACTAAGCCAATTTTATAAAACTTTGATTTTTTAGAATCATCAATAACAGCTTGTAAATTAGTGCCACCACCAGAGACAAAAACAGCAATATTTTTCATTAGTAATAAACTAATTATAAATAATATTCATAAGTATTTATAACGATTAAAATTAATTACTAAGTCAAAAACCAAACTTGCCAGTAACTTAGTTTGATACAGAGTATTATATAGTTCAATTGATGAATTATAGTTTAATTT
>CAJTRF010000094.1 GCA_910578525.1 uncultured Mycoplasmatales bacterium
ACTTTTTGAATACATGACCGTTTATTTTTGATCGTCGGAATACCTCTATCCTAACAGAGGTATTCCAACGGCGTTTTTTGTGATTCATGGATTTTAATTAAAATACCATATGTATTACATAGCCAATAATATATATTGAAATCAATTAAAAAATCTTTGCGTTTTTAATAAAGATAAATTAATTTTAAATTTTCAATGCATTGAATTATTTTTGAATGGTTTATTTTGTAAATTATTATATAAAATACATTTGATATCTATTTTATAAGAAATGAGTTGTATTTTTAAATTTTTTTATTAAAATTAAATTATTTATCATGAATTGGAATTTGCCATCTCATTAGTATTTGCTTTGATGCAGTTGATGATTGATGATGTGGAATCATATCATGATTATTTGGATCATTACATAGATTTTCCATTAATGTTTTTAAATGAAGCAAATCTTTCATTTCAATTTCATATTCAAATGAAAAAGCACACTTTCGCAAATAATCGATTTCTTCTTCTATTTTTTCAGAATTAAAATCAAAAAACACTTCATCATCTGGTGAAACGATGACTCCTCCACTTTCGTTAAGTTTTTTTGTTGAATCTTTTAGGTTCAAGCTTTCATCCATTTCTTTGCGCATGACATTGTGTACTAATACATTTTTAAACAGATTTTCGTCTATAGAATTATTCATGTATTCACGAACATTTCCAAAAGTTTTTTCAATTGGATAATTTGTAAGTCTTTGTAAGTATATCAAAGAATCAGGATAATTTTTTAAAATATAAATTGTTGCAATTAAAGTATTCATAAATTTTATCAAAGAAGATTTTTGCCAAAATGTTAAAATTTGACAACCATCAACATTTTCTTCATAAAAATGATGTTCTGGACTTCTTCCATGAAAGTTATCATATTCCTTTTTAAATATTAAAAATGATAAATTTAAAAAATATATTCTTTGAGAAATAGATAGTTTTTGATATCTCATAGAACACTGCCATAATATAAAAGGTAATAAGTAATATGAAAAAGGAATTATTTCCTTATTAGATATAACGTCAAGAAATGATAGAGGTGAAAAAAAATCGATTCCATATTCGTCCATAAATCTAATAGAGTCGTTCATATCTGAAAAACAAGCTTTTCTTTGAACTAAATTTTGAATAATAGATCTTTTAAAAATTGGAGATAAAGGAGATAAAGATAAATCTTCTTTAAAAAACCGTGTCCTTTGTGTTTTCAGCACGTGGTAAATGTCAATAATAGGATGCGCGCTTTTTGGATGAGCAATTACTTCGTTTTTATCATTTATAAAAGAATCAAAGTCTTCAAAAACTTGTTTATGATAGTGATCAATGCCATTGTCTCCATCTGTTGATATGCAAAAACATAATAAATTTAAATCTTCTAAAACTGATTTCAAATACATCATATCTTGGAAGTTCTCATGTTTAAATTTTGATGAAGCGTTTAGTTTCAAATGAAATGGAAGTACAGGAATTTCAGGAAAAATTGTTTGAAGTAGATACAAATAAACGCAGCCATTTTTCTGAATTGATTTATACATCGGATTACCTGACGCAACTGTTGCATCTCCTGATATTATACACGGTGTATTTGATGGAATTTCGAATATTTCAATATAAGAATCAAGTAAAAATTTTGAATATTTCAAATTACAAATATAATCTTTATTCCTATTTAATTCTTCTCCGAAATGATAATATAACGATGAAACTGATGGAAAAGGAAATGTTTGCAAAACAAATTTATAACACTTTGCTGAGTATAAGTATAATGAAAATGAGTATTCGTATAATTTATCTGAAAATCTTCTTGACTTTGGCTCAACAGTTTTGAGTTTATTTAACTCATCCATGATTTCTGTATTACTTTGGAAATCTGAAGGTTTTTTAAAATCAGGTTGAGTGAAAAAAATTGAAGATTTTTGAATATCATTACTTTTATTCATTTTTTTCTTATAAAACTTTCTTCTTCTTCTTTTTCTATATTTCAGTGTACGTTTTAAATTGCTATATTTTTGTTGGTAGTTTTTCGTAATCATAGCTTCATTTTTTTCAATAACTTTTTTGAGTTTGGAATATTCTTTTTCATAAAACTCAATTTTTTCTTGTAACATTTGATTTTTCGACTTTAAATTTTGGATTTCATGATAATCTTTGTTTTCTCTATCATAAAATGCTTTACAATTTTCTGAAAGAGTAATATTGGAAATGCTATCGTTTTTTTTGATTAATTTTATATTATAATCTCCTAAATCCGAATTGCACGCTTTTACACTTGATCTTGAATCAAAATATTTAATGCTAATATTTTTTTTATTTTTGTTAGAATTGACATTTTGAATTTCACCAAATTCTTTAAATGAGGCAATGATATCAGAAATTTCAATGGATTCGTTGTTTTTTTTGCAAATTGTTATTTCTGATGAAGTTTTTTCAATAGGAAAGATATTATTATTATTAAATGCATAATCTGCTTGATATTGATATATCGCTGAATTTATATCTGCATAAGCTTTTTCAGCTGATCTTATATCAAAATAACTGACAAAGCATGATCCATGAGTATGAATCATTTCAACATATTGCGACATTTCTCCAAATTGTTTGAGATATTGATTAAACGCATTCTTGTCTATAGTATAAGGAATATTATATACATGAAGCAAATGCCCAGGAGACGAAAAATCCTGCATCAATTAGAGCGAAGTAGTATAAAAAATAGTTTTTTTAAAAAAAATCTTGCATTATCTTCTTTTATTCTTTAGATTTATAAAATTTTAATTAAAAATTAATTAATAAATTAATAATTAATAATTAAAAAATATTTTTTATTGAATAAGTTTATGTTTTTAATAATATATTGAAGTTTTTAAAAAATAATTTTTGAGAATAAAGAATTCAAAAAAAAGAACGAATATTTTTATTTTTTGAATGCTAGGTTTAGAAATATTGAATGGTGATCATAATATTTTCTATACTTGGCTTCAAAATAAAACTTTTTTCTAAACCTAGCATTCAAATAACCGTTTTTAATACAATTAAAAGCACCATTATTAAAAAACTTTTATCTCAATTAAAATAATTAAAATAAATAAATATTATCAAATAAATAATACTTTTAAACTGAATCTGATTAAATAAAGAATTTATATTAATAAATATAAAGTTATGCTTATAAAAAAGTTATCTGATTATATTATTGATGCTTTTTTTCATATTGATGCGCAAAGTTTGACTTCTAAAGAACTAATATTTTTTATATAATATATGCTTTTCTCATTTGATGTGAATATGATTTGAAAATTTTATTTCTTATTCTAATATTTTGAATTTTTATTTATGTCGATAAAATAAATTTTCAAATAATATAAAAAAGTATTAATACTCAAACTAAAATTATTTTTTGCTTAAACTATTTAAAACATTTATTTATAATCGATATATTCATGTTTTATATTACACTTTTTGAATACATGACCGTTTATTTTTGATCGTCGGAATACCTCTATCCTAAC
>CAJTRF010000095.1 GCA_910578525.1 uncultured Mycoplasmatales bacterium
GAATTGGGTCTTTATCTTTTATACCACAATACAATCCATCCTGAATATTGTCTTTATCAAAGTTATAGATAACTCCATCGAAATCACTTATCAATAATTTTAATTGCATATTAAATAAATAATATTAACTATGTCTAATATAGGTTATTATTACATACTTTATATTCAATGTATATGTTTACTATTTTAGGCATGATTATTTTCCTTGATGGTGGGGTTTGTACAGGAAAAACTTCTTTGGTACGTGAGTTTGAAAAGGATAATTTTGTAGTAATTCCTGAACATACAGATTTAATAGACGAAGATGAAGAAAAACGAATTTTTTCTTTAAATGATGATAATTTAATATTGAAAGAATTTATGAAAATCGAAAAAGTTAGGAATATGATGATTTTATCAGCTTTAATAGAAAAAAGAGATATTGTTGTCGATAGGAGTGTTATGAGCACGTTATCCTTTTATTATGCAATTGGTAAATATGAATTAATCGAAAATTATTTAAAGGAGAATCAAGTAAATTATCCAGAAAAGATTTATTTTTTAGATGTCCCTTATGAAGAACGAACAAGAAGAGCTTATCAACGTGGAGACGACAAAGAAAAAATATCAAGTGATATTTTATACAAAAAAAGTTTTAATGAAAAAATAAAAGAATTTTTTTTAAATTTTCAAAAAACTACAAAAATAGAATATATAGATACAAGCAATATTAATAGTAAACAATTGAAACGATATATTCTGAATAGAGAATTAACTACACAGAGTAATGTACTAAATGATAAAGAATATAAAGAAGAAATAATTACAGACAAATATTATGAACTAAATTTTGATATATAATAACACATGCATTACATATTTATTTCTCCTCATTATGACGATATCTGTTTTTCATTAGGTGGATTTTTACATAAAATAAGAAATTCCAGTATTAAAAAAACTCTGATAAATATATATACGATATCAAATTATTGCGAAAATGAAAGTATTCTTAGCGAGATTAATAGTTTTTCAGTAAGAGAAAAAATAAATTATATAAGTAGTTTAAGAGATTCAGAAGATAGTATCTTTGCAGAAAAATATAATCTAAATAAAGTTAATTTAGGTTTTGTAGAAGCTGGTATTAGAAACTTAGTTTGGAACCTTGATTATATTGAAAATGATATAAAATCTCTACAAGAAGTTATAACTAATTTATTAAAAAAAATAATTATCAAGGACAAAGAAACCGTTATCTTCGTTCCAATGTCTATAGGCTGCCATAGAGATCATGTTGTATCAAATAAGGTTATAAAAAATCTTTTAAATAATAATTTGTTAAAAAATGTGATTTTTTATGAAGATACTCCTTATATAACGTTTGGTAAAAATAGGTTTAATTTCTTTAATGAGAACAAACATTTTTTTAAAAAGAATAATAATTATGAACAGTTAAAAATAATATTAAATGAAGAAGAATTAAAAACAAAGAGTACCAATATTAAGATATATCGAAGCCAATTATCAGTTGATGAATTTGATAATTTTAATATTAAAAAGTATGTTTTATTAAATAATAACAATTATATTGAAAGTTTATGGAAAAAACTATAATTTTTTATTGGCGAAGACCAACACCACCTCTTTTTATTGGCGGTGCAGAAAAGTGCCATAATATATTAGCAGAAGAATTAGCTAAGAATGGTATTAGAGTTATCTATGTTGGTAGTCTAGAAGATCCAAATTTTCCAACAGATGCTCTGTATAATAGGTATATTAATGATCTTAAAGATAATAAAAATGTAAGTAATTTGCGTTTTGAAGATAAAAAAGTGAGTTACCTTTATAAAGGGATAGAGTGTATTGCAATACCGCAAGATTATTTATTATCAAATTTTAAAATATTGTAACACAGTATAAAAATAGTATAGTTGTAACGGCAATGGAAAAAAGTTTTGATTTTGTCGTACTAGCGAATAAACTGAACATTAAAACGTTTGTTTGGTTACATTCTTGTTTTGATAATGAAGTTGAAGTTATAAAAGCAAAACCAACAGTTATCTGTTCTGTTTCAAATTTTGTAAAAAAATATATAAGTGATAAATATAAAATAGATACCTTAATATTTAGACCACAATTTTATTTTAATAATACCGAACCAGATTATAGTAAAAGAGAATATGTAACTTTTATAAATCCAGTTCCACAAAAAGGTTGTGATTTCGTGTTAAAATTAGCGGCCATGATACCAAACACTAAGTTTTTATGTGTTGAAGGATGGTATAAAAATTTAGATTTTTTGAATAAAATGCCTAATAACATAACTTATTTAGAATCTCAAAATGATATGAATTATGTGTGGTCTGTTTCTAAAGTATTGATTATACCAAGTATAGTACAAGACGCTTCTCCACGAGTTATAGTTGAAGCTAACATAAATTATATACCTGTAATAGGTAATAATGTAGGAGGTATTCCTGAAGTTATGAATTCCAGTGGTTATATAATAAACATTAGTAACATAGAAAAATGGATTGAAACTATTAATTTTTTATTAAATAATACTGAAGAATATTTAAAATTATCAAAGAATTCTCATAAAGCATCTTTAATGTTTAAAAGAGATTTTGTTGGTGAATTCCTAAAAATAATAGAAAATTACTAAAAATTAGAAATAAATGATATTTAATATCATGGGTTGACTAGGATTAATTACCACTTTCGCTTGACGTTTTAAATATTTAATCTAATTTAATTTTCTCAAATTCAAAATATATTGAAAAATAAAAAAATATATTACTAAACATAAAATTATGTGTTTGTAAAATAGGAATTAGTAAAATTTTTATAAATTTTGTTTATATTTTCTCAAATTGATATTGAAGAGTTATTTTATTCTTATTTTCAGTGTATCTCAAGTTATAAAAAACAATGTTAAGGTTAATATAAACATGGTTTATAACGAGTATTTTAAAGATAAAGAGAAAGTGGTAATCAACTTCCCGAAGAGTGGCTCTGGTATCCATTTCTTGATATTTAAATTCTTTAAATTAATATATCTTTATGTTAACAATTATATATAAAATAGTAAAATATGTTAGATATTTGTCCTTACTGTAATAGTAAAAGAATAAATAAAAATGGTAATAAGTATAATAAACAAAGATATCTTTGTAGAGATTGTCATAAATCTTTTTGTGAAGAAGATGCTAGAATAAAAAGACCAACTTTTCAAAGAGAATTAGCTTTAACTTTATATATAAATGGATCATCATTTCGTTCTATCCAAAGAGTTATTGAATTATGTTTTAATACCACCGTATCACATACTTTAATTCAAAAATGGATTAAGACATCCGTAAAATTATTAAAATCAGATTGTAATGATAAAGATAATAATAAAAAAAAGAC
>CAJTRF010000096.1 GCA_910578525.1 uncultured Mycoplasmatales bacterium
TCTGTGGGATTGCTGATCTGTGAGATTGCTGATCTGTGGGATTGCTGATCTGTGAAATTACTTATTTATCTCGTATTATTATAATGATTAAATTCAATACCATTGAATTTATATATTTTTATGTTTTTATATTTTTATAGTAAAATTATTAATAAAATCAAACATAATATATTTATTATTATTTAACATTTTACACAAAAATTATATTTATGATAAAATATTAAAATAATTAATCATATATTAAGATATGCATGTGATAAATTTTTAGGGTATTTTGAGAGTAATTATTTTAAAATCCCCTAATCCCCTAAAAAGGTCAATTGAAAGGTGAATTACCCTAAATTTTCACAACTCCTAAATCCCCTAATACCCTAAATAGAAATTCTTTCAATTTTTTCTGAGTTTAGGAGATACTTTTTCAATTAATATTCACAAAAAGCAATAAATTAATTTAATGATTAATAATCATATGCAATCTTATATTTAATTTATAATTTCATTAAGTAATACAATAATTATTGATTAATATTAAAATATTTGCCATATTTCGCAATTATTTATAATTATTTGAGAAGATATTAATATTTTTTAGATGAGTATAAAGAGTGTAATATAGAAAAATAAACGTTTTAAAGAAAAAGTCAGAAAAAGTAAAAAAAGAGAATTTAAAAAAATAAACATTTTACAATATTAGAAAATTTAAAAAATAAAAAAAATAAAGCCTCTTCATACCCTAATACCCTAATTTAGGGTAGGGTAAAAAATATTTCCCCTTGGTCAATTTAGGGAAAAGCCGCATCACTACAAACCAAGTACTGTAAAATGACAGTAACATCCTTAACAACTAACGGTGACATAATAGTATTAGAGAAAGATGATTACATTATGATCAATGGAAAGCAATACTGTTTGGGTAATGACTATACGAACCTTGATAGAGTCACTTTCAGTAGTCTATTAGAGAAACTCTTTAATGATAGTAACGTTGATATCCATTTGTGTTTTGACGATGCTAATAGATTAATAATCTATTCATCAGAAAAGTTTGTTATTGAACGGGTTACCTATAATATGACGTTGTTAACTGGACTATACAATGCGAAGTTTCCCTTATATGCTGAATACAACGAGAATACTAATAAGTATTATATAAGAGCTAATAGTGTTGGTTTCACTATGTCAACTCCAGTATTGTACCTAGTATGTAACGTTGGTATACAAAGTTATAGGAATGTTAATAGAACTAATGAAATTTCTGGTGCAAAAATAGTAATGCGTTTAAACAATAGCTTTATGGCTGGTCAGCCTATTATAGTCGTTAATGCTGACTTTATAACTAATATATTAACAAATGATCTATCAAACCTTCAGTATACTTTGGTTGATGCAAATATGAAGGAAATAAAGCTATTAACTCCTATGTACATAACTATTCAAGTAATTGGTGTACCTGATACTGATGTTATTAGTGATGCTTATAAATTGATTACTCAAAAATAGATTCCCTTGAGTATTTAGATGGCTTGACCAGCAAGTATCTGTTCAATACTTGCCCCAGTAATCTCTATCTGACTTCTGCCATCCGGCTTTATTGCTCGTATCTTTAACAGCTTGTCTTCAAAACATATAGCTGTTACTCTGTAAGGTATATTAGTAAAAAGCTTTCTGTCACCTACAAGTTCAATTTGTACAGTACCTGAAGTAGATATACCGCCCATAAAGTCTTCACTATCAGCTAAAGGAATACCGAGCATAAAGTTACTATAATCACCAAGAGACCAATGGTGTAATTCTGTTAATGCTCCATCTCCACCAGCTACATACAATAAACTATATGGTTGTAATGAAGTTCGCAAATCTTCGCTTACCGAGGATAATAATGAATTGTTAATGTTTAATGCATCAAGGGTATTGTTCAAACAACGAGCATCCTCATAACTATTACACTGTTCACGAGGATAGAGCTTTCCATCAATATTGAATTGATAACTAATGAATGGATTTTCAAAGCATGTTCTTGCGTTCTCACCATTACGGAAAACAGCGAAAAGTGCATCACAATGCTTAAGGGCAAGGGTATTTGCGGTAGTTATATGAACAACATCAGTACCATTAACTGACTTCTGTAGTTCGTTAGTGAAATCCTTTATTTGAACGGTTTGTATAGGGAACAGTAAAGGTACTTGAATATACTTTGCTGCAAGTGCATTGAATATATCCATCTTTAGTAAGTACGTGGCTAGTCTAATTTTACAGTTATCAGTATAACAACCATCACCATTACATAAGAATGTTTGTGCGGTTACTGCATAAGGAGAACCTTCTTTTAGTACATTAAGCATTTCTTGATTGATATTTCTGAAACCAATATTTACTTTGTTCAAACCTGATGTATCATCATCAATACTTGTATGTAATTCAACCATCTTTTCATTAAAATCAATCTCTTCATTATGAATAATTGGTGCAATAACTAAATTCCTATATGATGGATATATTTCAATGGATAGCTTACCGGCCCAATTAGGGTAAAAGCGAAGGTTGAATAACGTTAAGAAAGCTGACAAAGGTATACGCAATTTCAATTGAACAGTAATATCATGGTCATCATCAGTAATATTCCTTAAATTTACATAGACGCCAGGAACCATTGGATTCTTTGTACGAATCTTATGGAGTGTTGCATATAAATCACTATTTTCCTTTGCTTCATCACTAACACTATTATACTGCATAAACCACTCATAGCGAGCATGGTTTTGTGTTTGTACAAGATCAGTATTAGAGTATATACGGTATTGATCAATTACGTCAGCTGCATACTTATACCCAATGTAGTATTCTGTATATATCAAATTGGTTTGGTTAGGTATATGTATCTTTACGAACTGTTCAACAGTTATAAAGCTATTGTCCAAACTGATTACTTTAAAGCGGTCACAAGTAACATCAAAGTATGTAGAAGAGTCTTCATGTATTTGACCAACATTTCCATAACTAGTAGCTACTGTATATTCATAGTTGCCAGGAATTACGTCTGATTTCTTAACAGCATCATCAATAGCATTATACCATTCTTCCATTGAACCAGACATACTATCAATAACATTGGGCTGTTGATTCTGTGGAGCAAACATTTATGAAAGTGAAAAATATTTATAAAGGACATTTACGTATCTTCATTAATAACATATTGATTTTCTTCTTCTTCTTCTTCAAAATTCATAACATTATGAGAAGGGTCATCAAAACTATCAATTGCTTCATAATTCATGAAATTTTGATAAGCTTCATTAATAAAGCTCTCTTGTAAACTATACGAAGAATTCAATACTTGTGCGTATTTAGGTTCTTCTTTA
>CAJTRF010000097.1 GCA_910578525.1 uncultured Mycoplasmatales bacterium
AATGTTTAAATAATATAAAATGCTTTATTTTTTATTACTGCTATTTTCGTCTTTAGTGCCTTTTTTATTTGCTGTTATAAGAATACCTGCTTTAATTATCTAGTATTAGCCTTTTCCTTTCCAATTATCTAAATTCTGATTAAAACTGCTAGCTCCTGAAAACATATCCATCATATTTTCCACTTTAGACACATTCCAATTATTAAGAGGCTGATTAAAACTTGTAGCATACCAAAACATATGGCTCATATTCTCTACTTTGGATACATTCCAACTATTAAGAGGATGATTAAAACTTTCAGCACCAGAAAACATATGGCTCATATCTTTAACTTTAGATACATCCCACTTATCTAAAGGCTGGTTAAAACTTTCAGCACCGCAAAACATATGGCTCATATCTTTAACATTAAAAACATCCCAATTGTTAAGAGGCTGGTTAAAACTTTCAGCACCAGAAAACATAGCAAACATATTTTCTACTTTAGATACATTCCAGTTATTTATATTTTGATTAAAACTTTCAGCATTTTCAAACATACATCCCATTTCTTCTACTTTAGCAGTATTCCAGCTATTTAAAGGTTGATTGAAATTAGTACAATCTGTAAACATGTTTTCCATACTTTTTACATTAGAAGTATCCCAACTGTTAATATCATTGTCAAATTTTTCAGCCCCATAAAACATATAGCTCATATTTTCAACATTAGAAACATTCCATTTATCTAAAGGCTGATTAAATTTTTTATCTTCATAAAACATATAACCCATATCTTTAACTTTAGAAGTATCCCAATTATTCAAAGGATAATTAAAATTATTACAATTCTTAAACATGCTCTTCATATTTTCAACATTAGAAGTATCCCAAGTTTCTATGCCTGAAAAATCTTTTCTTTCGCTATATTCAAATAATTTACTCATATCAGTTATTAAACTTGTATCAATACTACCAAGATTAATATTTTCATCTCTTACTAATTTTTTTAATTCTTCTTTAGTTTCTGGCTTAAATTGTTTTGTCATTTTTTCTCCTATTATTGTTATGTTCACTCACCTGTAAAGGCGCCTTCAATTAGCTAGTAATTAAAATTACCCTGTCGAGCTGTGTTATTGTTATGTTCGCTCACCTGTAAAGGTGCCTGCAATTAGCTAGTAATTAAAAAATTGTTAGATGATTTGTGCTTTGGCTTATCTATATTTTACTTTAGCTACTTTCTTCCAATTATCCAAATTCTGATTAAAACTGCTAGCACAATAAAACATATCTATCATATTTTTCACTTTAGACACATTCCAATTATTAAGAGGCTGATTAAAACTTGTAGCATACCAAAACATATGGCTCATATTTTCTACTTTGGATACATTCCAACTATTAAGAGGATGATTAAAATTAGTACAATACTTAAACATACTGCTCATATCTTTAACATTAGAAACATTCCACTTATCTAAACTCTGATTAAAACTGTTAGCATCAGAAAACATACAGCTCATATTTTCTACTTTGGATACATCCCAATTATCTAAACTCTGATTAAAACTGTTAGCACAAGAAAACATATACATCATACTAGTAACATTAGAAGTATTCCACTTATCTAAACTCTGATTAAAACTGTTAGCACCAGAAAACATATACATCATACTAGTAACATTAGAAGTATTCCACTTATCTAAAGGCTGATTAAAATTTTTAGCATTTTCAAACATACTTTCCATATATTCCACTTTAGACACATTCCAATCATTTAAAGGCTGATTAAAACTTTCAGCTCCTTTAAACATATCGCTCATACTTTCAACATTAGAAGTATTCCAATTGTTCAAAAGCTGATTAAAGTTTTTAGCTCCTTTAAACATACCACTCATACTTTTAACATTAGATACATTCCAATCATTTAAAGGCTGATTAAAACTTTCAGCTCCTTTAAACATATCGCTCATACTTTCAACATTAGAAGTATTCCAATTATCTAAAGTCTGATTAAAACTTCTAGCTCCTTCAAACATATAACTCATATTTTTTACTTTAGAAGTATCCCAATTATTTAAAGGCTGATTAAAACTTCTAGCTCCTTCAAACATATAACTCATATTTTTTACTTTAGAAGTATCCCAATTATTTAAAGGCTGATTAAAACTTCTAGCTCCTTCAAACATATAATTCATATTTTTTACTTTAGAAGTATCCCAATTATTTAAAGGCTGATTAAAACTTCTAGCTCTTGAAAACATACAATACATATTTTTTACTTTAGAAGTATTCCAATCATTTAAAGGCTGATTAAAGTTTTTAGCTCCTTCAAACATATAACTCATACTTTCAACATTAGAAGTATTCCAATTATTAAGAGGCTGATTAAAGTTTTCAGCATTTTCAAACATACTTCCCATATCTTTAACATTAGACACATCCCAAGTTTCTATGCCTGAAAAATCTGTTCTTTTGCTATCTTTAAATAAAAAACTCATATCAGTTATTAAACTTGTATCAATACTTCCGAGATTAATATCTTCATCTATTACTAATTTTTGTAATTCTTCTTTAGTTTTTGGCTGAAATTTTTCTCCTATCATTGCTATACGCTTATACACTTTATCATCGTATTCATAATCTTTCCAAGAAGGATAATTATCCCACATACCTGAGTTTCTAAACATGTCATCTGTACTAACTGATTTGGATACATTCCAAGATTCTAAATTCTGATTAAAACTTTTAGCGTCTTTAAACATATTTTCCATAACTTCAACATTAGACACATTCCATTTATCTAAAGGCTGATTAAAACTGTAAGCTCCGCAAAACATAGCTTCCATAGTTTTTACTTTTGATACATTCCATTTATCCAAAGGCTGGTTAAAGTTTTTAGCTCCTTCAAACATACATTGCATATATTCAACATTAGACACATCCCAATTATTCAAAGGCTGATTGAAGTTTTCAGCTCCAATAAACATACAGTACATACTTTCAACATTAGACACATCCCAAGTTTCTATACCTGAAAAATCTTTTCTATTACTTCCTCTAAATAACTTACCCATATTAGTAATCAAACTTGTATCAATGTCACCAAGATTAATACTTTCATTTTCTACTAATTCTTCTAATTCTTCTCTAGTCTTTGGTTTAAATTCTTTTTCCATTTTTACTCCTTAAATAATATTCTATTCTAAATATGATATTAAAATATCAAATATTTCTGCATTCCCGTCATCATATTCTATGAAAAACTTACGCTCATCATTAGTTCTTGTATCATATTTCAAGATTCCTAATGCTTGTTTTCTTTCCTTTAGTTCTATAAGAAGCA
>CAJTRF010000098.1 GCA_910578525.1 uncultured Mycoplasmatales bacterium
GAACTGCATATTTCTCTAATCCTAAATTATGTGAATTTTTGTATAAGCAATATAGATGATTTATAAATAATGATTAATTTGAAGAAACCCAAGTTTTATCAATCATGATGAACAAAAAATAATGATTCATCAGAAAAACTGAATGTCGGTAGAAATATGTAGGTAGCACAAGCATGTCCTTCAATATCTGTATTAGTATTAATATTAAATCTAATCTTTTTTTGTTGTGAAAAATCATCATAAAAAAACTTTGGTATATAATCACCAGCAGAATTTCGTTCAAATTTAAAATTTAACATTTCGTATATAGTATCAGATCTAGGTGTAGAAGGATCAAAATCATTAATTGAAAATATAGGAGTTATATAATTAGTGCAGAAGCTTTTTGGTCCGTATTCTTTGCTAAATGAACATGATTTTCTAGGATCAGTAGTTGAAATAGCTAAATCATTTAAATCAAAGCTTTGAATTTCTGGGCTCGAAGAGACACATTTACCATCTACATAGTCTAAGAAACTAAATTTAACTGAACCTTCAAATTTTATGTTGCAACTCATTAAAAAAAACAGACCAAGGTGTTTGCAAAATTCGTCTTGTAAATCAAAAATATCTTTTAAAGAAAATATATTAGTTGCTTTTTCTGGATGAAGTTCAAAATATCTTCTAGTAGAATCAGGATTAAATTCAGGAATTTCAAAATGTATGCCAGTAACATTAATTTCATAATTTATTCTACCTTCTAAACTATGGTATTTACCATAAATAAAATCATATACATCATTATGATAAACCGTTGATTGACCACTAATTGTAGTTAAATCATCGGATTTTAAATTTAATGAATATTTTAAATCACAAGGATCGCCGTTAAAAGTAGTAGGATTGTATGCACTACCAGAACCATTTAAAAACAATAACAAACCTTTACGATTATTAAAAAAACTAGAGTTGTATGGATCATTTGTTTCAATAGGTATACATGTAGTTTGATATCCTTGTGCTGACGAAAAATATCAATTAATATTGGTGCTAGGATTATAATTATTAATAGGCACTCTTATAGAAATATCAGTAACATTTCCATCTTTATCTTTAACATAATTAATTTCAGATGAATTTAAATCATCTTGTGGATAGAATAAAAGATTATCCTTTTTGCTAGGATTTTTATTTTTGCTTAGTCAAAATTGAACATCACCATCAGACAAAGCTTTACCATCAAATCCTAAAAATGTAAAACGATTTATAGGTATATTAATGTCTTTGTACAAATCACCATCAAATACATCGTAAACTTTAGAATATTTAACTTTCTTACCAGATTCATCAATAAATTCTCGCCAATTTATATCTTTAGTATCAATTTTAATTTTATAAAAATTAGGAAATTCAAAATCTGTAGAATTAACAGGTAAAATAGGAACCTCCTTATTAAACTGAAGTTTATTTGATGTTTTTCCATACATTTCAAGACTAGCACCATCTAATGTGATTTCTTTATTTTCACACGCCAATTCATAGTGCTCCGGAATTGTCTTATCTTTAGACAAAGGAACATATTCTAGATACATATCATCAAAAAAAGATTTTTTTGAAAAACTAATACTAAATGTTCCTTCATTAAAGTTACCAGGTATTCCATCAATATAACAAGAAGGTATAGATACGCCATAATTATCATTCGTAATAAGATTAGATAATTCAAATTCAGATGTAAAATCATAAGTTTCAGTAAAATAAGGGTCAAAAAGAGAATTATTTTCACAATTTAAAGTAACTTTACCTGAAATTTGCATTTTTGCTGGACTTCTTTTAGAATCATATACTTTTTGTAAAAAAGAAAAATAAGGTTTTGTTGCAAACAGATCATCATACTTCAGCAATTCAGATATAGACATTTTATTTTCATTTTCTCATAATAAATTATTTACATCTTGTAATTCAGCAGCACTATATCCGAGATATGGAATAAATTTGTCAACTGTATGAACAGATGTCAAAGAAACATTGTTAACTGATAAATATTTCGTGGTGCCTGCATATAGCGATTGGTTGTTATTGCTAAAAGGTGAAGTCTCGTTAGATTCTCCTCACGAAATATCATACCCTTCTTGGCTATCAGAAAGAGGAAAAATAGGTGAAGCAAAGAGAGCATTAGGATTTAAACCTGAATATCCACCATTCAAGGCAGAAGAAAAATTTGTTTTATTAAAATCAACTGATTGGCTATGAGATCCACAAGTAAAACAATTAGGTGCAACTTGGGCTCCAATAGTAATATACACTGGAGTAATTGGTGTTGCACACATTAGCGTTGATGCTAATACTTTGAATAACTTCTTTGTCATAAATGTTAATTTGTTAATTATTTATATAACATTATAAGATAAAAGCAGTTGGACTTAAAATTAGTTTGTAAAGCACTATTTTAAGAAGATCTAGACTATCAACATTAAAAAGTATAGATTATTTAATCAATATGAGAGAGAATGGTTATCAAATATAGTAAAAAACACCCCCGTAATTGAACCGCCAGACTTTACAAATATATCCCCAACAACAAATAAGTCAGGTTACAGATTGAATAAACAATCTATGAAGACTTGAATTTAACTATAAATCATCGATTGAACTATATAATAGTCTCTATCAAACTAAGTTACTGGGAAGTTTAGTTTTGACTTAATAAATATATTATTTGAAAATATGAGGTTTTAAAACTTCTTGAAGGACACCAATTAACAAATCTATTACTGTAATTACTATAATAACATTAGGAAACCGTCTTGAAGAAGAACGAAGGGCAACATCCCTTTCTTCTAAGGCATTGATTTCAAATAGTTTTCTACCCATTTTTCTGTCATATTCTCATATCTCATCATCATATTTTGATGTAGTATTTTCCATCATAGTTCGTCGTTCATTTTCTCATGGTTTATCACTAGGAGTTGTGTCTGATTCAAAAAAAGATTTATAAGGTTTTTCTGATTCGATTAGATTATCACGCATTGTTCGATATGATTCTAAAATTTCCCGAAGTGAATTTACAGTAGATGTTAAATACATATGCATAAGTGGTACAATAGTAGCTGCAAATAACATTTCAAGTGATGCTGCAAGCAAAACTGCCACATGAGAAGGCAAGATATCATCATCATCATCATCATTAACTGAATTAGATGAATAAGAAGGTTCTTTATATAAACAATTAATCA
>CAJTRF010000099.1 GCA_910578525.1 uncultured Mycoplasmatales bacterium
TAAAAAAAAAAAAAAAAAATCACCACTGTATACAATATCCTTTGCCCAGATCTGGTAATCTTGAAAAGCTTCAAGTAAACAGCTTTTATGAGCTCCAATAAAAAGTTCGTAAGCTTGTTTGCTTGCTTCAGTTGCTGGAATGCTACTTGGATAAAATTTGCTAATATCTCTTTTCTTGAAGTAGTTAAACAATAATGATTCAATGTATTGTTGTTTCTTGTTTGCATCTAGGTGATTCATAAATTGTGATGTTCCATTTATTTGAATTCACTTGCTCACCAGTAAAGTACCATTCATTAATAACATCAACAACAAATTCTTTGCTGAAAGGTAAATGATATAAGTTAGCTATTGAGTCAAAAGTAGGTGGAAATTCATTAAGGAGCTCTTTTATTATTATAATCAGGTCATAATCAATATCAAAGTCTTTATTATAACTTAATGTGCAGGCCCTTGTCGTTGCTGTTTGACCATAAACATCTTGCTCCATTGATCTTGTTTTGTTGTTGGTTCATCACTATGTGTTGAGAAAGAGTAGTACCATCAATAAGAACTCTATGATTTTTTCTGTTTTGTTCCTCACCTAGTCTGTAAATCTTGTCTTGTTGCTTGTCCTGGCACTTTTGAAACGAGCTTGTTTTCATTTGGATCGCAAAAACGATTAACACCTCTTGTCCCTGCGTTTCATTATTGCTTGTAATTCTTTTGCCAATGATTTTAGTTAATGAATCAAGCCAATCAAATCATCTATTTAAGAAATGGTGTTCAAAGTCAAAAAAATGAAGCAAATACTCAAAGCTCATTAATATTTCAATGAAGAATTGCAGTGTGAAATCAAAATTGTCTATCTCCTCCCATCTGAGCTCTAATGGAATAATCTATGTACTTGACTGTTTTGTCAAAACTCTTTCTACGTACTCATCATGAATGATTTTGATTATTTCTGTCTTGGCTGCAGCTCCTTTGGACTAATATTAAAGAGGCACTTTTCTTTGTTCTTTGGAATTATAACTAAATCCTTAAAATTATTTTTAGACTTGATTGACTGTTGAAAACATAAGAAGGTGACAAAAATAGAATTGAATATGTTTGCTAAAATTGGCCTTGTAATTGACCATAACATTTAATTTGACAAAAGGTAAATGTTATTATTTCTTTCTTGCTGTGATTGATTGCTGTTATTGAATTATGAATTGACAGTTGATATTAATTATTATCATTGAATCTGGGATTGGAATTGAATGCTGCTATTGATACAGTAATTGATTGCCGATATTGAATATGAAATTGATTAGATTATTTAGATTGAATGCTAATTTGATTGTTGGAATTGATCATTGAATGCTATTTTAATTGTTGGAATTGAATCAGGATTTAATTATTGAATATGTCAATGAGTTATTAATTTTATTATTGACATTGAATATGTAAATGATGGTTAATTATTGTTATTGGTGTGATTACAGTTATTGAATACTGGATTGAATTCTAATTTGATTATTGTAATTGGATCTGAAATGTATTTGGATGCCTTAATTGATTGCTGACAATGAATATATAATTGATTAGAATCTGAATTGATTACTGATTGCTGTCATTAAAATTGGAATTGCTAATGTGATTGAATCAGAGATGCTTTCCAAAAAAATAAAAAAAAATATTGAATGGTTTACATTTTTTTTTTTACTCTAACTTAAACTATATATATTCTTTGCATTTTACCTTTTTCTCTGTTGAATCTGCTACTTATTTCATATTCATTTGGTATATCTTTTTCATTCTTGAAGCCATGGTGCTGATATAACTTTTTCTTGCCTGAAAAACCTCTATTTATGTTATCTTCTTTTATAATTACTGTATCTCTCTTTATTTCTTCTTCTCTCAAGCCGAGCTTAGGTAGTGAGGTTTGTATCTTATTAACTATTACTTCTCCCATTTTACCCATGCACTTAACCATTGAAACTTTGTCAATTAATAGCAATGTATATGCTAGCAGTTGGTTCAGCCTTTTCTTATTCCTTTTCTTGTCCATCATAAATGTAAACTTATCTTCTGGTACTCTTACTTGTCTCATATATAGATAAGTTGTTGAGTCTTCATTTCTCTTTCTTCCTACAAACAGTTCAATTGATGATACAGTATCAAATGGAGTCTGAATGAATATCGATATTAAATAATCCAAAATGACTGCTCTGCTTGAATGCATGAAGTAGCTATAAATATGTCAACATGTTTTGAGTTAACAAAATTATCTTCATTACTGATTTCTACTTCCTTCTTCTCTGAGTTATACAAAGCCTTATTGAGTTCATTGTTGATACGTTCCTTTAATCTCTCGCACACATTTTTATCTTCTATTTTGATTAATACCTTGTCATACCACCAGATAGGCTTTAACAGCCAATACACATTATTACATGATGAAACACACTTACTAGCAGCTTCAGCCTATTTTGTAGTAGTAGAAATGATCCCTTCAAGACACTTAGATGCTGTTGAGAATACTGTTACTACTACTGGAACTAAATGTGTGATAGCTTCCTTGAATTCTTTAAATGCACCTTCCTTTGGGCATACTTTTATTATATTTTTAAGATTACGTATAACTTTGAATAGAACTCTAGAGCTATATTGATAGCTGTCACAATGAATATGAACTTGTTATGAGGTACAGGGTTATCAATCCATTTCCTTATTGCTTTTATGGCCTTCTCTGTGGTTATCTCTTCATCTCCTTTAGTATAGGTTATCTCATTTGGATAATAATAATAATAATAATAAAAAACAAATAATGATGTATTTTATTAGAATGCATTTTTGAATGGACACGGGTAGTTGTTATGCTATTTGAAGTAGGTATTTTAAGTAGCTTTTCTGAGTAGAAATTGGGTCAGTGGCATAACAGAATTGACACAATGTATAGGCACGTGGAAACGAAATGAGAGTAGCAAGAGCGTAGCTAAGCCTAAGCGAAAGAATACCAGAGCTTTTTTCGAGTTGTATAGGCTGGAGGAGAGTAGCAATCACTGCATATACTACTGTATTAAACGCTTAATATTGTTAGATCCGATGCATTGCCAATGTTGATGGTTGATAATTTCAACAAACTTTTTCTATGTTTAAAAACATCATCTTATTTTTTTTGCTATCTACGTTAAGATATTGATTA
>CAJTRF010000100.1 GCA_910578525.1 uncultured Mycoplasmatales bacterium
TTTATGGGAAGATGTAATTAAGATGAATCCTAATGTATGTGGATGTTATATTCCTTTAAGTGATTTAGGTTGGGAAAATCCTAAAAATCCTAAATATGTACCAGTTAGATTTGAATTAATCATTCCATTCACGGATCAATTAGCACTTCAATATTGGAGACTTTATCCTAATGTAATAATTGGAAATATAATTGAAGAAATTAGAACATCTTTAGAGGCCCTTGTATGGTGTCAAATACCACCCCATGAAGTAGCTAAAATCAAAAAGATGACTAACTATAATCCTACTCATGAATATAATGTACCAGAAATGGCAATTACAAATCATTTTACACAAATAGGTCAACCAGCCTGTGTAGTTGAATCATTTATAATGGATGGAAATTTCAAAAAAGCTAATGAGCTTGCATCAAATGAGTATCAATGCTTATCATCTGCAATTTTAGAACATATTGATACTATTCATTACACAACTATGATTAATAAATTAATTGTTAAACCTAGAAGTGGAAAAATATTAAAAGGTAGAACTAATTGTGTAGGTTTTACATTGAGACCTGAAGCATTACAAGGAATTAGTAGAACATTAACAAATCAACAAATTCGTATTCCATCATTAGAACTTAAAAGATATATATTTGATCAACGTGCTAATGAAAGAGGATTAGTTTGTAATAGAATTATTCCAATCAATAATGCTACTAATATCTTAATGATGTTTCCACGTTCGAATTATGATTGTACAGTATTTCAAAACATTATGTATAAGAATTGTCAATTAACTGTTCATAAAACTGCTTATCCATATTATCCATTTGAAAACACATGGGATGGTAGATTTACTACTCTTCAGCTAATGTCCTATGAATTAGATAATACTCAAGCATCACCTGAACTAGTTGAATCATTATCAAGACCATTAAATGATATATCAAAATATGATCCAAGAGATGAATATGAAAGATTCTTATCATGTCCATTTGATAATACAAACTTTGGAATTAATTTTCAATTTGATAGAGGTAATTGTGGATTTAATTTTGATGGAATTGATACAAGCAATAATCAAGTAGTTGTTGAGTTTAAAGGTGAACCTTATTGTAGTGGCAAATTTGATACTTATTTAAATCCATTAACGGATAAAAAAGGTGATGTTCTTGTTCAACAACCTCCTGTACCATTTCCAGAAATGTGGGTATTTTCATATCATTATTGGACTTTATCATCTGAAGGAATTAAATATGAAACATCTTTTCCTGATTGGTATTATGGTGAAATAGATACAGGTGAATTTTAAATTTGTTTTTTATTTAGTGAAATAATCATGGGTCATTGCATCTTCAATTGTTATTCTTTTTTTATAATCTTTTTCAGTCATTGCTTCAATCAAAGATTTTGCATCAGTTGGAAAATTATATGGAAATTTAATTGGTTTTTCTTTAATCATTTTCTTCAAGTCTTCGAAGTTTGAAGGTTCTTTAAATGGAACATGACCTGTTAACATATGATAAAGAATAAATCCACAATCCCATACATCAGCACACCTTCCATCAAATGAATTATCATCAATACATTCTGGACTCATATAAAGAGGTGTACCTCTTGCCCCTTCAACCTTATATGATTCATCAACAATTACACTGCATCCAAAATCAATGATGATAGGTCTTAATCCAATTCCATGATAATCATAATCAATTAAGATATTATCACATTTTAAGTCCAAATGAACAACATGATTCAGATGTATGTATAAAACAGTATCTAGTAATTTATAAAAAATATATTTAGCATCATCTTCTTTAAATGGACCATGTTCTGAAATGTAATCAGTCATTGTTCCCATTCTTTTGAATTCTGTAAATATATAAATATTATTTGAATCTTCATGAGTTGTTTCTATTGGTATGATATATGGATGTTCTAACATTTTAGTAATTTCAATTTCTGAATCAACATACTTCTTCAAAGAATCTTTTCCAATCATTATGTTCTTTGGATAAACTTTGCAAATAAAGTATTCTCCTGAATCCCCAGATGCATAATAAATACTAGATGTTGAAGTGCTTTTCAACTTCTTCAATAAAAGGAACTCATCTAGGATTCTTGGTTTAGGAATATTATCTTTTTTAAGATCTTCCATAATTCTTTTGAGGAATTCAGTAATCATAATATAAAAGTGAAGCAATTTATGATTAAAATTTTATTCATTCAAATTATAGTCATGAAGATTTTAAAAAAGTCAGAAATTTTGTATGACAAAAAAGTCAGATAAATTTTATAAGTGGTCAGATAAAATTAGTCAGATAAATTTTATGCCAAACCGTTTTTTGATTCCCTTTTTATAAAGTCATATAAACTTAGTCAGAGAAATTTTAGATGACCAACTATTGGCAAACAATAATAAAATTATATAAGTGGTCAGTCATAAAATTAGTCAGATAAATAAACTATTGGCAGACAGATTTTGGTTTCAATGGTTTATATAATTCAATATTTTTAAGTTTTTTATTTCTCATTTTATTTTTAAAATAAAAAAATGGCATTTGGATCTTTTCTCAAAAAGTTGAAAAATTTTGCAAAAGACTTCAAAGACGGTTTCAAGCACGGTTGGAATAAAACTAAATCAATAGTTGAGCAGATACCAGTAGTAGGTCAAATTGCATCAGTACTTCCTCAATTTGATAATTCTAATAATCCAGTTTCTCAGTATTTTGGTGGGGATGGTTATACAAAATTTGATAAAGATGGAAAACCTATAAAATAAAAAAATAATTATTTATTTAAATTTTTTAATTCTTTTTTTAAAACTTTTTTCAGTTTATCAGTAAATTCATATTCATTATGTGAATCTTCAATTAATTCATCAATCAAGGTTTTATTGAAATAATTAGTTGCAAGTTTCTTAATGCTTTCCCAAAATGCAAGAGCTTTGTCCAAATCATGTTCATAATTAAATTCATTGATCGAACTTAATAATGATTCTACCCTTATGATTCTTAATTGTTGATCTGCATAGTTTGAAGGTTCAGTGAAACTATAACTTGTCATTTATAAAAATGAAGTGTTTATTAGTATCATTCAATTGAATGGCATAAAATTTTACATAACCGTTTTTTAATTCCTTTTATTTTGGCAGACAA
>CAJTRF010000101.1 GCA_910578525.1 uncultured Mycoplasmatales bacterium
TTTGAAAGTAGATTGAGCGCGTTAGAAAAAGCTGATGATCCCGATAGTGAATGGAAAGAATTCTATGCAGAATACTCAATCAAATTTGAAAAGGAAACACAATACAACTATACATATTATGATGAAAATGAGCTTCAATTTACGTTTGATGATGAAATGGAATGTGGAGTATGGTTAATAGTATTTTGTGAGAATGATGGTAAAAAACATTTTCTTGAATGTAATTTTGATGATGGTTCTTCAAGATATGATAAATTTTATAATTCTAATGCTACATTTAGTGAAAAATATTGGCCACCATTAAGGGTTCAATTAAACTTAACTCAATATGAAAACAAACCGTTTTATGCTGTATATAAAAAGCCATAAACCTCCCTATAATTTTTTTTATTTTGCTAAATTAATTTAGCGTTGTAATTATTTTATCTTTTTTTTATTTTACATATAAATGAGTAATCCGCGAAATCCTTTAATTTCACAATTAACTAAAACACAAATTTTATCCCTTCCTGGTTTTCAAAATAAAGGTGATAAAACCAAACCACAATTAAAAGAAGAATTGAATCGAAATATAAAACGAATGCATTTGAATAGATATGGCTTAAGGGTTAATAATTATATTGATGCATTCAAAAGAACTGATAATACCTTATTCAAAAATATGAAAAAACAAAAACAATTAAAACAAAAACAAGAACAATCAAGGAATCAATATAAACAAACCCTTAAGGATAATGCTAAAAATGAAAGAGAAATATTAAATATACCACTTGATTTATACTCTACTGCTAAAACAGAAGCTCGACAAGAATATAAGAATAGAATTAAAGATGTTAAAGATAAAAAACAATTCAAACAACATATGAAAAAATTTATGCAGAAATCTCAAAAAGAAATTTCATTTGATATTGATATTGGGGATGATGAAGATAAAAGATTGGCTTTCACAGAAACTCTTCGTCAATTACATAAATCAAAGAAAGGGAAGATTGTTGTTAAGGCTATTTCATTAAACGGTGAAGATTATAAATGGTTTACACTCTCTCAATCAAAAAATATTAACATTACTATAGGTCATATATCAGGGTCTATTGATTTAAATGAAGATAGCTCAGACAACAATCCTTATGTCGGAAATTCATTTACACCAACCAAATATCAATTATTATTCTTGCATAACAAAAAAGATGGTAAGAAAACAAAATTCACTATAACAAAACAGAATGAAAAAAATGAAAAATTATATGAAGAAGAAGTTGAAATTGATGAAGACTATAGAGAACAACCTGAAGGAGGTTTCTTCCCTTATATTAATTTATCTGATATAGACTTAACTCCTTATCAAATATTTAAATCTGTTAGTAAGAATAATTATAAAGATAATTGTCTTGTTTATGCTTGCATTCAATCGAAA
Source organism: uncultured Mycoplasmatales bacterium (assembly GCA_910578525.1). GTDB lineage: Bacteria > Bacillota_I > Bacilli_A > Mycoplasmatales > Mycoplasmoidaceae > Malacoplasma_A. Next base: position 1,415 of record CAJTRF010000101.1, read on the forward strand.
GTGTTCACAGATGATGAAATTAATCATTTACGTTACATGGTTAAAACTCGAATGATACCGAATAAATTTATTTATGAAATTGCAAAATATTTTAAATGTCATTTTATTGTCAGAAGAATTTATGAAGATTATGATATTAAAAATCAACAAAAAATAAAAATTGACACTCGAAATAAAAAATGGGCTAAAGATTTCAAACGAACTGTTGACCTTCTTCTTTTCAAAAATCATTACATGATATATAAACCAAATCTAATGAAAATACTTAGAAAATTATTTGCTGAAGGAAAATTCAGAGAAATCAAAGCATGTGAATTAAATATTTTGGGTACAAATGAATATAACCATTTAGATGATTATGAAGACCTTGATTATGATTCAACTCTTTGCTGCAAGTTAATTGATTCTAATGAAAGTAAAGAACCACGAAATTGGTCTAAAATTTATTATTCAGATTTTGAAACAGATACAACAGTTTCACCACATAAACCATATCTTAATTGTACTATCTATCGAACAGATAAATTAATTCATAAAATGATATTTGATGGAGATAATATTGGTGAACGATTATTGAAATCTCTTGACCATAATTCCTTAACTTATTTCCATAATTTGAAATATGATGCATGCTTTTTCATTAATACTCCTGGATGGGATGTTCAATTAATGGAAAGAACAGGAACAATATTACAAATTGTAATGACAAAATACAAAAATGTTGAAATAAAAGATAAGAAAACAAATAAACTTAAAAAGATGACAATAATTGAAAAAAGATTAACATTCAAAAATAGTTATTCAATAATTCCTGCTCCATTAAAATCTTTTGCTGATATGTTTCATTTAGATGTTCACAAAGAAGTGATGGCATATAAATTATATACTCAAAGAAATATTAAAAGAAAACTTGTATCTGCACTTGAATTTCAAATACAATATTATGCTGAAAATAATGATAAAAAAACATTACAGGAAATCAAACAAGATTGGAAACAATTAATTAAGAATGCTAATGACTGTGGAGCTTATGAGAATATGCAAATAGATAGTTCTTCGAACCTGGCGATACCTTGTATCGATATTATGAAATATGCTACATATTACTGTAAACTTGATTGTATTGTTTTAATGAAAGGAATTGAAAAATTTGATAGAGATTTACAAGAGGTTTTCAAACAAACAAATACGAAAATGAATTCTGTTCATGATTATATTTCAATTAGTTCGATTGGATATAATTATGCTTATAAATATGGATGTTTTGATGGATGTTATGAATTGAGTGGGAAACCACAGAATTTTATTCAAAGATGTGTATCTGGTGGAAGAACTATGACATCAAATAATGAAAAATTAATTGTTGAAGGAAGAATTCAAGATTTTGATGCTGTATCATTATATCCTTCTGCTATGAGTGTTATGGATGGGGTACCAAAAGGTTTACCTAAAATTATTCCAAATAATATAACAAAAGAAGAACTACTTAAATATGACCAATTCTTTATAGAAATCAATATTAAGAATATAAAATGCAAATCTTCTACTCCATATAAATTTGGTCAAATATTTCATCGAAATGAAGAGGGTTCAAAAATATTTGCAAATGACCCTATTGACCATTTTTATTTGGATAAAGTTGCATTCAAAAATTTGATGGAATTTTATGAATTCGAATATGAATTTATTCGTG
>CAJTRF010000102.1 GCA_910578525.1 uncultured Mycoplasmatales bacterium
CTGGATGAATTTCAGTAATTAAATTTTCTGTTGTCATTTTAGACCTTGCCACTAATTTTGCATTAATTTTTCTACGAACTTCATCTCCTATAAATTGTTCATCATCTGACATTTTTTAAGTAAAAAAAACATAATCCTCATTCCTCAAATTCTCCAATATTTTCATTTATTTCAACGTTATTGTCATTACCACCTTCAAATGTACTGGCAGCAGCTTGAATAGCGTTTATTAACATAGCGGTTAAATCTTCTCTGAAATGCTGCTGATCATCTAATTCACCACTATTCATTTGAATTATTAGTTCATCGACCATTCTATTATATTCTTGTTGAATCCCTTTTCTTTTCTTAAATCGTTCTTGTTCTTCGAAAGACACACAATTATATTGCTGATAAAGTGGTTCTAGAATTAAATTCTCCCAAATTATAGGATATGCTCTATTTAGTAATCTAATCTTATCAATTGGAATTAAATCACTATAACCTGCTTCAACTAAAGCTTGATTTGTTAAATTTCCAATAACATTTTTCTTAAATCTATTTAACGCTGAACTTTTACGCGGTGGTTTTTCGACTTTTGTTTTTTCCAAATCTTCTATTTTCTTTTTTAATTTCTTGTATTGCTTTTTATAATCATATTCTTCAGATTCTTCATAATCATCATAATCATCATAGTCACTATCTGAGGTTATTTTTTTTTTGTACTGCGGTGAGTTCGGCGTGTTGATTTCCTTCTAGTTGAGCTTCTAGTACTTTTCCTTCTTGCTGGCATTTTGATCGAATAAAAAAATTTTATTTTAAGTTTAATTTGGATTTAAGTTCAAGAGTATTTTGAATATTTGATGGGGTTTCATCTATATCAATTACTTCTTTAGGTTGAATTGGAATTAATTGTGATGGATTTGTTAAAGGTTTTACTCGTAATGATTGTTGTTTAAATTTATGATTGCCTTTTATTTCTGCTAACTTTTTATCAACACTAAATGAACTTTGTGAAGGTGGTTTAATATATTCTTTTTCTTCTTTAGCTGGGAATTGTCTAAAACTAGGCATTACCATTTGATTCTTTCTAGTAGGTTCTTCTTTCCTAAATTTAGCATTTGCTTTATTATCATAAATTATCAAATCATCTGTTTTTCTAGGAAAAGTTCTAGCACTTCCACTCTTAAACATTAAAGGTTTATTATTTTTACTCTTCCTCATTTTATGTAAATATCTATTTATACTTTCTGTGCTATATTTAGGTCTAGAAACAGGATGTCTATTAAAGATATCTTCATCATTCATATCTTCTTCCTCTTCTTTTTTAGTTTTTAAATTCTCTTTTTCTTTATTTATTTGATGTTTATTTTGAATGGGTATTGTTTTAGCTTTCCAAGTTCCTTTAATTAAATTATTTTCTAATGATTTGAGTGCTGTTTTTCTAGGTTCGTTATTTTGTCCTGATGTCAAGAATGATGGTTTTCTACGTTCAAATATATTTGTAGGAGTCTTTTCTGTATTTTCTTTACTTTCTGTATTTTCTTTAGTTTCTGTATTTTCAGTAAAAGGCTTAATTGGAATTGTTTCATTTGGATTAGGTTTTCCAGTTAAAATATTTAATAATTCTTTATATTTATTATCACCAGGTTGTTGTTTTGGAATTGGATGATTTGAACCTAAAGGATTAATAATTTTCTCATCTTTTGCAGTTTCTCCATGTAATGCTCTAACTAAACTTATTCCACCTTTTTGACCTTGTTCAATTAAACTCTTCATTCCTGCTTTATAAGTTAATGCTGAATTAGGATTATTGCCTATTAATTTGTTTAATGGATTATTATTTTCTTCTTCTTTCTTTTTCTCTTCTTCAGTTTTATTATGAATTGTGTTTGTTTTAGTTTGTAATGCTGCATAACGTAAAGGAGCACTATTTCCCATTGCTTGATTACTACTACTACCTGTTGATCTAGAATTCTTTTCATTTTCTACTTTTCTTGCTTCGTCTGTTAAATGTTCAATTTTCTTTAATGCTACATCTATTTTATAACCTTTAAATTGTGAATAAGAATATTCTGACTGATTCAATTTCCTTCTTATACTATTCAAATCTTCTAGTTTCTCTTCAATTTTATTCTTATTACTTTTGTTTTTATTCCTTATTCGAATTTCTTCTGATAATTCTTCTGAAACTTCATCTAGCATCTTTTTCAATTCGTTTTGAACTTTCTCTAAATCATCAACATTTGAATCACTAGATTTCTTATAAGTTTCATAATTTATTTTATTGAAATTAGATGTCTTAAATTTAGTCTTTAATGTATCAATCATAGCATTAATTTGTAAAATATAAGGATTCAATGTTAAATATCTATCTAACTCTTTCACATCTGGATGATATTTAAATAATTCATCTGGTTTGATTGTATCAAGTGTTTTAATATATTTCTTCTTTTTCTTCTTATCTTTCTTCTTATCCTTATCCTTTTTGAATTTACTAGGCCATGTTGTATTAAATGTATTAATAGTATTGTTATATTCAATTATTTTCTGATTAAAGTATGTTGTTTTTTCGGTTTTGATTTCATCTTCCAACTTCTTAGCTCCTTCTGCAAATTCGCCATGTTCCTTTTTAACTTCTTTATTAACATTATCATTATTATTGTTATTGTTATTATTGTTGTTATTAGCATTATTATTCATATTTTCTTGCATTATATCAGTTAAGTTCTTACGTGGTTTACCTGCTAAATCAGCTATTTGATTATATTCTTCAACAAGAGGTGCAAAAGTTAAATGACAAAATGCTTCTTTATAATTAGGATTTTCTCTGTTACTCATAAAATCTGGTAAATCTTTAATTGTTAAAGTAGTTTTGAATGTTTTATTATATTTATCAAATGCTTTAATACATTGCTGAATATAGGCTAAGTCTTCATCTTTCATACTCAAGTTCTCTAAATCTTCTTTAGTAATCTTCTTTTTGCCATCAAAATCTTTATTAATTGTGTCTAGAGTGTTTTTAATAGTAGTTTTAATAGTTTTCTCTCTTGCTTCAAGTTTATCTCGAGCTGCTTCATTAGAATGTAACAATATTTCATAAAAATCATTAT
>CAJTRF010000103.1 GCA_910578525.1 uncultured Mycoplasmatales bacterium
AACAAACATAAAAGAACGTGAGTTCCATGAAAATATTTATACAAAAGCCATGAGAAGCTCTTCAAACAGTTTCTTGGAAACATACCCTTTATCGACAAATAATTTCCCGAAGAGGTCTTTGGTCAGATGGTTTATAACCTTGCAACACTCCTTCTGTATGAGCTTTATGTAATACCATTTGAATGTTCGATATCCAGACAGATGGAAGCAGATACAGATAGCCATAATCTCACTGAGTGAAAGGGAAGAAGATGGCTCAAAGGATACTTTGTCCTCATCACAAGGGATAAAGTAATGTTCAAAATAATTTTTTAATTCTATGCAGAAGTTGTTAATGTCATAAAAAATTAATAGAATGAATTCGTCCATAAGCTTATTCCCCTTTGGTGTTTTTGAGTTTAGCGATTTCATTATATCAAGGATTTAGAATATTTAAAAAATGAAAAATATAATATTTATTATGGGACGAAAACCAAAAATATTATTTTGAACAAAATGCAGAAACATCCTTTGCTTTTTTTAGATTTTATAATAAGGCTTTATCTTTTAAATCTGACTTAGAAGATATTAGTCAATATCAAGAATTATTTGAAGATAAACTAGAAAGAGAAGAAATATTTGAGCTTCTTACACCACTCTACAATCTTATAAATGATATTTTTGTTCTTGAACTATCTGTTTTAAGGAATTAATTAAAGCATTTAATTTTATGCTGATTTCGATATTGTTCATGAAAATGGCATAAAATGTCTGTTGGCGGATCTGCCCATTTAGTGCAAACCGAAACTCCTATATGCTTTCTGACTGATATTTGTAAAATGCTCTGTCCTTAATATGGTAAAGGATTTGGATTAGTAGAAATAAATGGAGAAATATTAAAAGTAGAGTTACATTGGTATCAGGAACCATCTGTTGGAAAAGTAGATTGGAAAATTAAACCAGGACCAGGAGGTGAATGGGGTGAGTATATTGATTAGATGTCTTATGGATATACATGGTGGAATGTCCCTAAAAAAAGATAAAATTTATGAAGCAGTTCAAGGTGAACATGGATTAGTTCAAGTAGTTGATGAATCGGGTGAAGATTATCTTTATCCTTATCAAATTTTTGAAAAGTTAAAAGGATTTTCTATAGTATGTAACAATAATTTGATGAATATGGAAGTAGAAAAACAAGGGAAGGGATTTTGGAGTAAAAGCACGATTGTATTTGATACAAGAAGAAAAAATTATTTATCGAAAATTCATGATAAAAATAATAGCTTTTATTTTCTGCCATATCCTAATGGTGGGTATATTCGATTTGATAATATCATCAATTCTACTGTTCAATCAATAAAATTAATCACAAATAAAAATTCTATATATTTTATCGAAAATCAACCTGATTTTGTGAAAAATATGATAATTTTAGAAGCAATCAGAGAATGGGAAGCAGCAAATTTTGCTGAATATGAATTAGAGTGGATAATAAATAACAAAGAAGTAGTAATGCAATTAGAAAATCTATTTTCTAAACAAAATCTGAAAATAAAGATAAAGTTTCTTTCAGAATAGGAGGTTATATGAAAATAATAAATAAAAATATGGAGAAGTATTATCAAGGTTATCTTAGAGAATCAGAAGCAATATTTGAAGATAAAATATTAAATGAATCTTTTCAATTTTATACTTTGTTAGACGAAAGTGAAGAAAGAATCACAAGGAATATTTTTGAAGGGAAATTAGAAGATACCTTGTATAATAAATATTATTGGTTTATGAAATTTAAATTACGTTATATAAAAATTTTAGGACAAAATGTCGGATTGGAAGAAAAACAATTTTTTTTGATGGAACAGATGGCAGAGAAATTAGAAACGAAGATAAATTGGAATATATTAAAAGATATAGAAGAAAACATAAAATTTTCTATAGATAACGAAAATATTTTAATGAAAGATAAATAGTTATTCAAAATAGACTATTTGAAAATATTTTTAAATTCAGTAGAAATTGAAAATTTAAAAGAGAAAAGAAATTATTTAAACTTAAAAGGTCAACAATCCACTACTAAAATGGAGGATATGTAAATTCTTATGGATTAGTTTAAGACTTGAAATAGAGTCTATGTTACAAATAAATGATATAAATACTTCAAAATATATAACCTAATTCTGAGCACTATGGTTAGTCATGAAATTGTCCTAATGGATAAAACAGTGTTTCTAACAAAAACTATCCAATAACTTTGATGAAGGTTGACTACTCACTTATATAAATGAGGTTGGTTCTTTTTTAACCAACATTATTTTTTCAGAAAGGAGATTGTTTTATGTTTAAATATAGTTTAAAAAATGGTTTAGAAGCTAATATATGGATAAATGAAGTACCTATGGTCATTCAAAGTTGTAAAAGCGAAATATTAGTTGAAGAAAGTACAGAATTATATGCAAATACAAAAAAATTGATTATGGAATTATTCATACCAAGAGATCATAATAACTACGCTTTATTGGGTATAGATTTTGTAGCAACGAATGAAAAAAAAGTTATAGCTAAAATTAATATTAATAATCAAAACCAGACAAAATATAAAGATGCCATTGCCTTGTCAATTGATACTGTAACCTATGGTATTATTGATGAATATAAAGAAGGAATTATTAACTCCATTCATAAACATGTAAAATCTCAAACTCTGCCAAGTGGAATTATTACCTATAATATTTCTGCCTATGCAGAAATTGGTTCTAGTCAAAAAATGTTTGAATTAGTTAGTGATATCCTACTTTCTTTATTAATACACGATAATATTGATGAACACAAAGCATTACAAATTTTAAAGGGTAGTTTAAATATTAGATAATTATTAAATATAATTAAAATTTATTGATTAGCTTTTCTAAGCCTTTTCTTTCAAGTTTTATTAATACCATTATTCCAAACCAATTTTCCCCAAAATGATACATACCATAAAGTACTATATCCATAAATATATAAACATCATAAAAATAATATCACCTTAAAAAGGAGAGAAATAAAAAATGGACCTTGAATTAGCAAAAAAACTTTTAGCAGAAAAAAATTTAATCTTAGTAGA
>CAJTRF010000104.1 GCA_910578525.1 uncultured Mycoplasmatales bacterium
AGGTTCTATAGATTTTGATACATTAACTAGAATAACAAATTTAGAAAATACAATGAAAAATTATACTGAAAGGGTATCAACCTTAGAATCAAATGTTGATCAAATTGGAAATGTATTTTCTGCTGATACTACTGAGAGTCAAGAATATCGAAATAAAGAAGGTTTTGTCATAAATAATCAAGCTCAAACATTGGCATTAAATGAGGAAAAACCAGTTGTATTAACATTTGAAGAAAAATTAAAGAAATGGCAAGACGAAGAACTAGATCAATTAAAATGGTTAAATCAAGGAATCAAAGAGATTTGGTCATTTTGTGCTGGTATTTCAGAAGATTTATCTCGATTAGAAGAGAATCAATGTCAATGTGGAGGTAGTGGAACAGTATCAGATGACAAATTAACTGCTTTGGAACGAAAATGTCAAAATATTGAAACTGATCTAACGTTTGAAAATTTGACAACTGAGAATCGAATTAAGATCTTAGAAGATAAAACTAAAAATATTGAATGTGATAAATTTTATGATAGTAGAATTCAGTTATTAGAAGAAAAATGTTCCACAATTGAGTAAATCTTATTTTTGTTGCAAATGTAAAAAATGCTAACCAAATTTAAAGGCGATATTCAATTTAAAGTAGATGGTAAAACATATTTAGGTTCTCAATTGTTAACATCAAAATCGAATGAGTTTGAAACTGTTGAAGGTTTTTCTGATTATCATGTTACTAGAGATGCATTAACGGTTGAAGATGAAAAATTAAATATACAAATGAATGATGATGATATAACAAAACTATTACAAATCGATGATAAGACAGAAGTATTTAAAATCAATTTGAGAAAGAATGTTTTCTTAGATAGTGAAGGAAAATATATTTATCAATTATCAATTTATGTTTTGAATAAAAATTTCGTATGTCCATGTGTAACAGCTGCTGAAGATAAAAAAGTGACAATTACTGAAGAAACATCAACAACTCCATACATAAAAGTTGATAAGAATTTAAATCTTGATTTGAAATCTTTGTACATTAATGGTGAAATTAGTATTATTTATCAATTACCATTAACACATTTGAAATCAACATTACCTTCAATCAAATGTGATATCATAGATTCTAAAAATAGTTTGAAATTACATGAATCTGATAACTTATATTTATACAAACCAAGTGTCATAACTGAAGAAACATTGACTGATAATATTGATGTATATACAATGAAATGGACAATTCCTACTGATTATAGTATTCCAGACGGTTTAAAATTTGAATTTAAAGAACATTGTTTTGGAAATATTTGGACTTATATTTATAATAATGGAAGATGGACTGGAAATAATATTAAAGGTCGAATAAATGGTAAAATTATAAATAAAAGAAATGAACAAGAATCAGGTAAAAGTCAAACAAAATATCAAGAAAGAGATGGAGCGTTAATTATGATTAAAAGAACTCCAATAAATATTTTGGTAGGTACTAATCAGAACGAATGGGAAACAAACATCTTTGATAAATTAAAAAGAATTTGGGATATTGAATCAAAAGTATTATTAAAAGATGGTACAATCGAAAAAGGTGATAAATATGGTTTAAATTTTGATGTTGAAGTTTGGTTACCAAAATATTTAGAAGGTGATGTTGTTTATAATTGTGCTTCAGTTCATGCTTATATAAATGGTTATTCAACTAAAAAAGATAGTTTGAATTTTTCAAATTGGGAAAGAGTATATTTAGATTTCAAAATTGATTCTCCAAAATATAATAATCGATTAAGTTTTATTCCTGAAAATTTATATACTGGTACTGCTGATTATGATAAAAATTATATGAGTTTAAAAGGTGATTTAGATACAATTGAAAAATTAACTTATGATTATTCATCTAGACATGGTATTGAGAATCAAGATTTAGTATTATATTTAAGAAAAGATTTAGTAGATCCAATTGAAGAAATTAATTGGGATAAAAATACTAATCCATTTGAATATATAATTAATCAACAATATTATGAAGTGAGTCCAAATCCAAATGCAGCAACTACTTTATATACTGATTACAACATAACTTCATCAAAAATTATTACAGCTGACAATATTACAACAATGAGATCAGATTTAAATTTAGTTTCAAATACGATTGATGTTGTTTCTGTTGATGTTGATAATTTAGATAAATCAGTTGAAAATTTAAAAACAAGAATGACTCTAACTGAAAAAATAACTGAAAAATTAGAAGCTGATGTTGATAAAATTAGATTAAGACAAAATATTCAAATGGTAGCTGGTTTGATAGGTTTTAGTGCTAAAGGTATATCATTTGGTATAAAAAGTATTTCTGGTGTTGTTAGTAATATGTGGAAAGCTTGGGTAGAATCAAATGCAGAAATGGAATTAGCAGATTTATCAAGAAGTGATGGAGTTTCATTATCTGGTGTGAGAAATTGGTGTGAATCTGGTGCAACAACAATTCCAATATTTGATGAAAAAGAAGAAGAACAAATTTTAACAGTAGGTGGTGGAAAACAATTATGTTATTCATTTAGAGATTCAATGAAGAAACCATTATTGAAAATTGTAGATAAAATTGAGGAAATTGAAAATAATAACGCAGATTTTATTTCAAGAAGTGAATTAACAAGAATGGATACAATTGATATTGTTATCAAAGTTAATGAAATGGATGTTCCAATAATTTTAACTGCAGAAGATGAATTAAATAATGGTATTTGTGTATTTAAATTATTCACATCTGAAGGTCAAAAACGAGTTTATTTCAAAATTGAACAAGGTACCATAACAGATTATAAAGGAGTTGATACAACAACAACAATAGATGGCATCACAATTGAAGGTCTTCCAAAATCTGAAGAATATCGTACAAAATATTTATTCTGGATTGATAAATCAGGAAAAACAATTACCTTGACTGGAGAAAATACTGACTATAAGATTGCTGGATGTATCATTGAAAAGAATACATTTAATAGACTTTTAGTAGAGAAAACTCCAGCTGATATTGCTTATTTATCAGATATTGTAGCCTTA
>CAJTRF010000105.1 GCA_910578525.1 uncultured Mycoplasmatales bacterium
GTTTTGAACGAATAGATTGAAACGAATTGGCTGGAATTGTTTGAAACGGCCTTGTTGTGATATTATTATAAGTGTTATTGAACGAATAGAATGATAGTATTGAATAGATTGAACGAATTGAATAGAATGAATGGAATTAACTATACTAACAAATGAACGAATGATGTTTGAAATGAATAGAATCGAATTGACTGGAATGAATGAATGAATAATGTTATTTCTCGTTAATGCATTTTACATAAATTGAGTGCTGGTTTTGAACGAACGAATGATAGTATTAAGCAAATTAATGAACTGAAATGACCTTATTGAACAAATTGAATGAATTGACTGGAATTGAATGAATAAATTGAGTGAACGAATTGAATGGAATTGTTTGAATGAATTAAACGAACGAATGCATTTGATTGGTCCATATTTCTCTGTTTCATGTTGTTGCTGTTGATCGAAAGCAGAGGTGACAAAAATATAGTGACAATTCACCTGCTCACCTTTAATACAATTCACCTTAGTATTTAGAAATGGAATTGAATAAATGATGTTGAATTGTCCCACTCTTTCTTGTTGTGATATTATTGTAAGTGTTATTGAACAAATTAACTACACTATTAAACGAACTGAATTGGCTGGAAGCAATAAGGTTAGAAAAATAGGGTTAAATCTAACCCTCGTGCCGAGCACTCACTGCGAGGCCTGCTAACCTTTAATGCATTTTACATAAATTGAGTGCTTGTTTTGACCTATTAATTGGCCTTAGTATTTGATTATTTGAATGCATTTGATTGGTCATCTATCCACTCCATTTTCTGTTTCATGTTGTGGCTGTTAAATGAAAGCAGAGGTGACAATTCACCTTAGTATTTAGAAATGGAATGTTGATAACCGTAAAAATGCTGATGATAAAGGTGAAAATGCTCTATGGTAAGACATTAGTTAAGACATATTAAGACGGGCAACTTACACTAGGTTTTTTATTGTGGTTTCCTATGTAGAGTAGTGTCTTATGTCTTGTCTTATTTAAGACATTATTCATGACAATTGAAAGTTGATAACTTTTTGACTAAGTTTGAAAGTTGAAAAAAAATGGGAGGGCAAAAAGTAGGAGAGGATTTTGGGCGTCAAAAGACAAGACAACTTAAGACACTAAGACGGTACTTAACATAGGTTTTTGATATGAAGTCTTAAGGCAAGTACAAGTGTCTCAGTTTAAGCTTACATAGGTTCAACAACAAAAATAAAACGCGGTTTTTTTCATATTAACTCTCTAGATATTTCATCAGGAGCATTAAAATCAAAGTCGTCATCATCATTGGTATTATCATTTTTGAACTTAGTTAGATATTCTTCACGGAGTACGTAACAATATGGTCTACTCCCTTTGCGCCTTAATTGTTTAGCTTTGCAATAGCTATTCATGTGTTTATTGAATGTGATTTTGTTTGGAATATTGCTTAAATGTATTATATCCTGTTACCATTTCATGAAGTCATCGTATGAATCATCTTTGATATAACCCTCAACAAAATCTTTCTTATGATATTGAATGAACAATTCAAATGGCGATAAAGATGATTGTTGGATATTTTCTTTTGACTCTGTCATTGGTATATTCCTGCTATTCCAATTACTAAAATAACAGTTCATAAAGAATGTGAACAATTGTTGATAAAACTCTGGATGATTGATTACTTGTGCAAGCTTGTTGAAATATTCATAATCACCAGCATATTTGTTTGATGTTGTGGTTACCATATAACGCCTATCTCCACGTTCTATTTTAACAGGTGCTACGTGATTACTGACAATTATTAAATTTACCACGTTCTCAACTTCACGTACTGGTTCACATTTCTGGTTAATTAACATCCTCTTTTCAGTTAGTATTGATTTAAGACTGTCAGCATTAAAGTATTTGTTAGTATCTGCCGAAGAAATTTCATTGCATACAATCAACTTCTTATTCTCAAGCATAGCATTAAACTTGCCAGTCAAGTAATCAAGGTTGTTTAAGTTAGGCGTTGCATAAATACCTAGTAGCTTGCAGATAATATCAGTAAAAGGCATGTTCTTACCTGTTCCTTGATCGCCGTTAATAACTAATGCGACTTCTGTTTTGGCCTTTGGGTTCTTGATTATATATGATACCCATGACACTATATATTTATAAACTTCGTCATTATTAGTAGCAATAATGTCGTGAATATGTGTAAGTATTGGTTGGATAATGTCAGGTTTGAAATCATTAGTAATTGTGTAATCATATCCTTGGAAGTAACTAAATATTGACGGATTATCGCTGTAAAAACTTATGGCCGATTTCATGAAGATATTTTTGTTGCGCCCACTATTGAATATCGTTAATGCGGTACCATCATGTTCTTTGCCTTCTTTAACATATTTGCCCAAGTAAATGGAATTAAGTAATGTTGACAATCCTTTGTAATCCAAATATGAGAGTTTATAAGCGTTGTCTTCCATATTTGCATGTTCCTTGATAATGAACAATGGTTTACCAGAATTAATGAATACAAGTACTTGCTTCAAATCTGTAAGGAATTCTCCAACACGTATGCCATAACCATTAGAATTTTCATAATGCTTGGTACGTAAAGTATCTAATGAAAATTCTCCCTTGATATTAAATATTACTGACTCATCGACTTTGTTTTGTACAAACTTACTAAGGTATTGATTACGAACATTTTTGTCAACGTGCTTGAGCAATGAGAAGAACCATTTATTACTGAGTTCTTGTTCATAATAATTAGCAAAGTTATCTACTGGACAGCCATTCGTATGTTCACGTTGATTATACCACCGTGTCAACACTGCGGATAGCGTTTGTAATTCATATGAAGAATGATACAGTATTGGTAAGATAGTTATTAAGTTATCGTACTCGGGGTCAAACTCACTAACTAATCCATACAA
>CAJTRF010000106.1 GCA_910578525.1 uncultured Mycoplasmatales bacterium
TTACCACAAGAAAAAAAATCACATGTAGATAATGTTATAAATAAAAGACTAGAGAAATATAAAAAGAAAAAATCAATTACCGTTGAACAAGTACAAGTACCAAATACTGTTGAACCAAATATAAAAGAAGTAATTTTGGCAAATCAAAGTAAAATTGTAGAGATAGCTGGGTTAGATGAAGATTATTTAAAAGAAGAATCTGCTTTAAATATAACTACTGATGATAAGCATCTTCAAACATTGAAACGAATTACAGAACTTCAACTAGAAATCATTAATGAAAAAAATAAACAACAAGAAATTTATGAACAATGTGGAGAGCTTTCAGATTATTTTCCTATAAATGAACAATCAACATTAAAAGGTATTTTTAATAAATTTAATTATAATAAAGATCTTGATTCAACAGTATCTAATTTGGAAGAAAGATTAAATACTGAAAAAAGCATAACAACTAAATTGAGTGATAATACTTTTTTAGCAGGACTAGTCAATAAATATAATGAACTTGGTGCAGTATGCAATTGTATTCCACAAGAACATGAATTTATGGCAAATGCTCAATATCGTACAATTTTCATTAATGAATATACCAATAATGGTTCTGATTATTCTTTATGCATGGCTGCAGTTAGTAAAAAACCTAATGAAATAGTTTCAAACCTTCCAGTACTAGATGATAATGATGATGAAAATTCAAAGGCTGGAAGGCATAAAAATCCTCATAATGATAATAATAATAATAATAATAATGATGATGATGATGATGAACAAACTTTAGAAGAGTTAGTTGAAAATATGAATAATGATAATGATGAAAATATATCTGAAGAAAACATATCAGAAGAAAAACAATTAGAGAATGAATTAGAAGGTATTGCAAATGTTAAGCGTGCACAATGTGAATTATGGAATGAAAAAGCAGGTGATTTAATTACTTTAAACGCAGATGTCATTATAGATAAATTTAAAGAAACATTGAATAAAATGAGAGATAAAACATTTGATTATAAAATGAAAGCTTATCGAGAAATTTATAAAAATGAAATGGAACATTATGATGCTCTTGAAAGTAATGCAGATAATATAGTTAATAAGATTAATTATTTAATTAATTTAATGTATAAATGTCAAATTGGTTTATTTATTAAAGGTGCATTTATTTTTAATGAAACTACTAAGGATCTTTCCACAATAAAATCTATAACAAGAAATGCAGGTGCCAAACCAATTAATATTCCAACAGATGAAGAAACCTTAAATAATTTGAAAGAGTTGATAATTAATTCTAATACTAATTCATATGATAATAATAAATCATTTTTAGAAATATTAGATGAACAAATAACTAGTCATAATGCTACATATGATAATGTAAATATAAATATTGAAGCTATTATTAATCAATTTTTTCAATATTTAGGAATCAGTCAATCTAGTCTAGCAGACCCATTAAAAAAATATTTAAATGATAACCGTGCTGGAATAGGACTTAAACCTATTCATCCAGATCATCTAGATTCATATATTTTATTCTTTATTGTAAATGGTAAAGATCTATTAGGAAGTCAAGAAGAAATTGATAGAATTTTAGGAATTCAAACTGAATTAAAAAGTAAAACAGATGCTTTTGATGAATTAGCTAAAAAATATGTTCAAATTTTACATTATGATGATGCAAATCAGTATGATATAGATAGTGAGATAAATGATATTAAAAATAAATATAATCTTAGTTCTGATTCAAGTATAAAAGATTCAACTGATAAAATTAAAAAAAATATGAAAAAAATTGCTAATGAAAAGTTAGATTACTTACTTCAAAGAGCTTATCAAATTGATAAGGATACAAAAATGGACCCTGATAAATATGAAAAATTAAAAAAAGCATGTGTTGACAAATTAAAATCAGATAATATTGATTTTATTGAAGCTTTAGATGGAATCAAAAACATGATTAATGAAAAAGTAGATGATGCTACTATAGATGCTAAAATAAATACTTATTTAAAAATTATAAATCTATCAGATCACATTGCAACTACTCAAGAAATAGCTAATGTAAAAAAAGATCTAGAAAAATATCAAAGTCAACAAGATAAATTAAATTATTTAAATCAATTAATTGAACAAGCCAATAAAGATTCAAACACAAAAATTAAAAATGAACAAGACGAATATGATAGTTATATATCTATGCTTCAAAGACATTATACTTTTACGTTAGATCAAAAAACAAAATCAGGTATAGATAAAAAATTAAAAGAAATTCGAAAAAATTGTAATTATATTCATGAAGAAATTATTAAATATATTAATGAAGATCATCTTAGAATTATTGATATTAAAAATTTTATAAATGATGTATGGAAAAGTTCAATTGTAAATTTGTATTATAAAATAAAAAATTTTGGTGAATATATTCAAGAACATGGTAGAGGTTATGATTTTGAAAAAGCACATGCAAAAATGGAACAAGTTATGAAGAAGTTAATTATAATATCAGAATATAATTGTAAATATATTAATGACCATAAAAATTATTTATCAGATGCATATACAGCAGCTTCAAAACAATTAGAAGATAATATTAATAAATATAAACAAAAAGTTGAAGATTTTAATATAAATTCTGAATATATTAAACAGGTTGTAAAAGATTATGGTATTAATTTAACTCTTGAAGAATTAGCTGGGCATTGTAATAGCATAGATGATGTTTTTCCATATGCAATGGCTAAAAAAGAATGTTGGAATAAGCATGATAAAAATAATAATAATAATCAGTTAGAAATTAGAAAAATATTTGAAGATATATTGATTAAAAAATCAGATAATTTATCAGATGTATTAAATGAGATATATAAAACTATTAATTTAACAAATTCGGAAATTAATTTAAAAAATAATTAT
>CAJTRF010000107.1 GCA_910578525.1 uncultured Mycoplasmatales bacterium
CTTCTATACAAAAGCCATGGAAAAACAAATCCTCCACAACCCTGAACAATGGTTCTGGATGCATAACCGCTGGAACAAAAATTGGAAGTAATTAGAACTACTAATTATAATATCTGTCTATTTTCTAAAAATAAATAAATACTCATGGGCAATAAGTAAAAAATTATATTTAACACTATTGGTTTTCCAATAACCTGTTGCCTTACAATTATGTTGCTCTTTTATGATAAGTTCTTTCAAGGTAAAACCAACATCTTGAAAAATTTTCATCACCTCAAAAGACAAGGGAATCATACAACCTTTTTTCCTTGTATCTCCCATTAAGATAGCACAAAATTTGCCTTTTTTCAGTACTCTCAAACACTCCTCAGCAACACTTTTCATTTCTATCAGAAAATCATTAAAATCTAAAAGAGACAAATCTTCTTCAATATTTTCACTATATTGAATAATATTAGCATACGGAGGATGAGTGCAAATAAGATCAATACTATCATTTTTTATAAAATCTAAATTTCGTGCATCGCCTTTTATAATTTGAACATTTCCATTGGCATTTTCACATTCAAAATTAACTTTTTCTCGGCAACGTTCAAGAGCAGCATCATTGACATCAACACCAATAATATTTCTATTGAGCAATTTAGCTTCAACAAGCGTTGTTCCCCCGCCAGCGAACTGATCTAGTATCAAATCGTTTTCTTGCGAACACCGTAAAATAATATTTCTGGGAATATATGGAGACCAATTTCCACGCCATTTTGCGTCATGTGTTGCCCAATTTCCACGCTTTGGAAATGTCCAATGCGTCGTCATTTCTAATTCAAAATCATCAGGCTGCCATTGTTTTATTTTCTTCATTACACACCTAAACAAAAAGACGAGAAAATATCTTATTATTTAAATCGGTTATGTTATACAGTGTTGGCAAAACATCAAAGGTTTCTTCTAAATTATGTCTTGCACTTTGCCACCCCTTACCGTCAGTTATCCAAACAAAATGAAAATTTTTAATATCACGTGCTTCTAAAGCCAGAGTTTTATAACTTCTTGCTGTTTCATTGAGTTTACTTCCACCACCAGTATAAAAATTTGTTTCAATTCCATATAAATTCTTTTTTGTTTTTACCACAAAATCAAAACGTTTTTCAGTTTTTCCCTGATTAGAAATAGCAGATAAATCAATATTCCACTTTTCTGTTATTTTACTAAGTTCTATTTCTTTAAAGTACGTCACATTTTTTTGAAAACCTGCCTGCTGCAGATGAGCTTCCACCAAATTTTCCATTAAATGCCCACCACGATTTTTTCTGCCATTTGAATCCAGACCTGTTTCAACACCAGTAACATAGTCAACAAGATTATTAATGATGTGACAAGAAATTAAATCAAACAATCCTGTTTTTCTCATAAAAATACAGTATTGTTCAGCTGATTGATTAAACTTGCCAAAATCATATAAAAATTCTCCATCACTATCACTCGCATATATTTCATTATTTCTAACTGCTAATAAAAGCGGTACACATTTTAAAACTTGCGGATACTTTTTTACAAGAGATAAAAATTCTTTTTCAATATTTTTTGAACCAATCAAAGAATTTAAAATATTAAGTTCAACTTTCATTTTTTCAACATTATCGTATATTTTATTAAAATCTACATAATAATCATACGTTGCAATGCTATCTCTGAAAGTATCTAACCATTTATTAAAATCTCTTTTCATATCTATTCTCTTTTAATAATTTGAAATTAATAATTCTGTAATTTTTCCTCGAGCTTCACTTTTACAATTAATCATTCGTGCAGCTTCAATTCGATTAATTCTATATTGTGAATATAATTCATCAAAAAAATTATCATTTTTATTAACATTTTTTGGATCAGAATTACTCAACAAAAATTTTGCACCTTTTCTGTCTATTTCATTTATATAATCAGCAAGTTCTCTTTGATCGTTATCATTAAATTCATTATTCATATATGATGTAAAATTAGCTGTTTCAGATAAAGGTCTATATGGAGGATCAATATAAACAAAAGTTTTTTCATCAATAAAATCAATTGTTTTTTTGTAATCGATACAAAAAACCTTAGTTTTTTGAAGTTTATTTGATACCAGACGTAAATTTTCTTCATTACAAATAAGTGGATTTTTATATCTTCCTATTGGAACATTAAATGCTCCACTTCGATTTACTCTATATAATCCATTAAAACAGGTTTTATTCAAAAATATCAGCAAACTAGCTTTTTCAAGTTTTGATAATTGAATTTTATTATTATAGCATGAACGCTTAGCAAGATAATATTTTTTCCGTTCCTCATCATTTAATTGAACATATTCCATTTGATATTGCTTTAAAAGTACCAATAAATCTTCAAGGCAATCTCGAACACAAATATAACTATTTATTAAATCTTCATTAATATCACATAAATAAATTTGTTCCAAGTCAAATTTATTTAATACATCAAATAAAACTGCACCACCACCAACAAAAGGCTCAACATATTTCGTAATAGATTTTGAAAAAGGATAATATGTACTGATTTCTTTAATAAGCTGCCCTTTTCCTCCTGCCCATTTCAAAAATGGTTTTGCATCATTCCCACAAACTTTTGCAGAACATAAATTCTCCTTATTTGTAGAAAGAATCCACATATTATTAATCTGTTGCTGAGGAATGCCCCATTTCTTTGCGGTTTCTTTAACAGACACCAATTCCATATAAACTCCAATCACAAAGTTATTTTCCTAGGCTCTAGACCATCACTTTTTATTTTTAAAATATAATTGTTCAATAAAAAGTGTAAAATTCTCACTTCTAAAATTAAATCTACACTCACATTCTTTTAAGTGCAAGATAAACTTTTCATCTGTCAGCCCATTAAACTTTGCCA
>CAJTRF010000108.1 GCA_910578525.1 uncultured Mycoplasmatales bacterium
TTCTTTTTATGGCGCATTTAATTATGCTTATAAAAAAGCATCACGATATTCGCCATCATCTATTACATTTGGAATTTTATATGTCTGGGAATTAGTTACAGCATTCAATCATTTTACCAATATGAATTTTAGTCCGATAAGTGAAGATAACAAAATTAATCTTCCAACTCATCATGTTTATATGTACCCAAGAAGGTTATCTTGTTTATCTCAATTTGGAAAATATGATTTAACAACTTGTAAATATAAATTATCTTTACCAAATATTTCAGAAAAAATTTTGAAACATATTTCTATCAATCCTCAATTTTCAACTGATATTCCATCAAATTCACAAACATTATTTTATTTACCTCAAACAGTTGATAAAACAGGTATTTTATCTTCTTCTTTCAATACATTTATTGAATGGTTAATTGAAGATTCTGATGAAAATTTTGATGAAATTTTTTATAGAATAAGTTTTATAAATAATTTTGAAGATGCTTTCGTTGTTAACTCAGAACAACCTCAAGTAATAGATGGAGGAGAATTTTTTGTAAATACTTTATTCGATGCTGATGAAATAATTCGAAAAAGAAATATTAAACCAATTAAAGGTTTCGATTTATACTTCTCAATAATGATTCAAGATGAATATACAAAACAACTTCAAAATATAAAAATTGATTAAAAAAAATTTGATTAAAATAATTATTATTTTTTTATTTTAAAGAAAAAAATGAGCTGTAGAAGTACGTATAAAATGATTACGATATCTGATGAAGATTACAAAAGATGTAATATGGTGGGACCAAAAACTTTTTATATACGTTATCCACCTGGTTTTAAAGAAAAAGTTACAGATATAAGTAAGATGACAACGAGAAGTCAAAAGAAAAAAATGTCAGATGAAGAAATTGCTAGATTTTATGCGAATTTTGAAAATTTAAATAACAAAGCTTATGGTACAGTAAAACCAAAAAAACAAACTAAAAAGTAAAAAATTATTTATTTTATTAATTAAAAATGCCACCTAAAAAAACACAAACTAAAAAATCTAAAACACCAACAAAGAAATTTAAAAAGAAATTGACACCTTCTGAAAAAGCAAGACGTGATGTTCCTCTTACTATGATTACTAGAGAACAAATTAAAAAATATGATAACGATGGATCTAAATTCGCAAATTATAAAAAAGGATTAGATTATGTTGAAACTCATATGAATAAACCTTATGCTAAACAAATTTCAACACAAGAAAAAATAATGAATGATGCATTAAAAGTACCACGACAATTATTTGATTCAATTGGAGGTAAAGGTCCTTATAAATTTCAAGGAGATACTGGAATAGAAAAATTTAGAAATATGATGAGTGAATACTCTAAAAGTGGAAAAGCTTATGATGATGCTAATAATAAAGTACATGAATTAAGAATGAAACAAGCGAAAAAAATGGGATTTGAATCCCCTAGTGGTTTTTATTTTTATCCTCCATACGAACCCAAATATTAATAATAAAACCGTTTTTTCATTTCATTTTTTTAAAATGACGAACACCAAAGCTTATGAAAAATTATTTAGTAGGTTTGGCGAAACAACTTTTAACGAGTTATACTCACTTGCTCAAGTTTTGTCAAACATTACGAATATCCCATTAGCTGATAAGTGTTGTTTTAATTATGAAACTCTACTTTACTGGTATGACAAACATTTTGAAGTGTTGTGGTCTATAATTAAAGAAAAAATTGATGTAGTTGATGATGATGGAAAAGTTTTATAAAATATATATTTTTTAAATTAATTTTTTGGTTTACTTATTTAAAGAATGTCATTGAGACTTCACTTATCCAATCGAAATTTTGATGAAGTAGTTTTTGAATCTTTGATTGGATTTCAGATTCATAAGAAAGTTTCTTTTCAGAGATTTTAGAGCAAAATTTCTCATTAACTTTCTTCATGAATTTTTCACTTTCTTTCTTGATGTTAATTTCTCCATCAACTTGTAATTTGAACCATTCTTGGTCATCAAGCATTTCATCAAAAAGATTTAAAAAGCTGCTGAAAGTTTGACCTATCCTGTAATGGAAAGATTTGCTGAGTTTTGAGATATATTGTTGAGGAACCATTAAAATCATGTTTAAGAACTCAGCTGTGATATGAGTTGACAAGCTTTGGATTTTTTTAAAGATTTCTGAGAATAAAGCTACACTTAAAAATATTTGGAAACCTTCTTCTTTCTCTGACAATATTAATTTTTTCGCATGAGGCAAATCTTCAATGATGATGTTTTCAAATGTTATTTTCATTCTCATGAGGAAAAGGTAAATGGAGTTGTTAACTAATCTTTCGATATCATCCAAAAGCTCTTTACGTTCTTTATCACTTTCACGATATTGATCCGGTTCCAGCAATTCGCTCAATCTTGTCATTTGCGACATTAACTTGCTCTGATATTGCTGAGAGTAATTCATCTGGGATGCTTCCTGGTTCTCTAAATGTAAGCTCGTAATTGTATGTGAATTCTCCATTTGCTGTTGATTTGAATTCTCCTCCGAACTCTTTGACATCTTGTTCGGTTGACCAGAAGAAGGTGATGGTTCCGATTGGTTCTCCTTTTGTGTACTCAATAGTGAGGCTCTTTCTTGGTTGCTCAGCATTTTGCATCAACAAAATTAAAAGTGAACTGACAAACTAGCGGTTTATATTTTTTTCAAAGTAAAATGTAAACGGCATTCCCGTTTATAAATAAAAAAGTTATATGACCACCGATAAATCTAAACGTACAATCTCACTTCATTTAAAAAATGTCTGATAATGAAAAGCAAAATGAAAATATTCAAAAT
>CAJTRF010000109.1 GCA_910578525.1 uncultured Mycoplasmatales bacterium
GATTAAGCTTAAAGTTCTATTATCAATAATTTTAAATGTAATAGCTGATTGGCATGAATTTAAGTACTTAACTAAAGATCCTAATGTATAAGCATATGTGTCTAGAAAATCAATTCTTATTGTATCATTAGATGTTTCAAACAACAAATAATCATCTTTAGTTGTCATTAATATATTTGCTTTTGTATTAATTGATGATACATAATACTTTACATAATTTATTCCTTCCCATGGAATATCTAAGTTCATTCTAACCATTGAATAATCATTTGAATTACTTTGAACTGAACACAACATTTTATTTCAAAATAAAATGTCTTTTGCATTATATTCTATAAAATCTAAAGAAGCAACAAAATTAAAGGATAAAGGTTTTGAAATATCAATAGGTGATAATGATGATGGAACAGATACTCAAATAAACATTACTAGAGAAGATGGTAATGATGTTAAATTTAATAACATATATACAAAAACAGAAATAGATTCAATACAGCTTGGAAAAACTACACTTGAAGGATTTTATAAATTAAATGTTTATCCAGGTGGTTCAATACCATTGCTACAAGCAAATGGAACATTAATATCTAAGTATGCAACAAGTTTAGAAACTTTATATAAGATATTAAAAGAAAGTCAAAACAATTTATCAAATATATTGGCAAAATTAAATACTGATACATTATTACCAGATGGACACTTATCAATAATAACAGACCAGATTTTAGATGAAAATGATATAGCTGATAGAGAAAGAAAAGAAACAACAACTTTTGCAGAATTAATTACAGCCTTACAAATTAATAATGGAAATATTGAAAAAATTATAAATAGATTATTCCAAATGATAAATGATATCTCAGAATTTACTGTTGATGAATTTAATAATGCTTCACTAATTACAGATGGAACACAAATCACATCAATTGAATATAATAATGAAAAAATGCTATATGAAGAAATCAAATATAATATCACAAAATATCCAGATTTAATAAATGCACTAAAAAATTTAACTCTTAATTTATCAGAAGTAATATCAGTTAATGCAAATAATGATTTAGAATATATTAATGAATCAACAAATCAAACCTGGGAAAAAACTAAATATCATATTTCAACTCTTAACGAATTAATTACATATTTAAATTCTAACAATTTAGCAATTTACAATTGGTTAGTACATTTGGAATCAATAGAAACTGATGGAATTGATACAGCTAATTTTGCAAATACTAATATTAATTTAAATGATATAAATGTAATTGAAATGGATTCCAATATTTCACTAACACCTATTACAAATTTAAATGATTTGATTACAAAATTAAACACAACTCATAATAACATAAATGATTTGATAAAGAAATCTTTGCTAGATGGATTTGCTACAAAGAACATTTATCCAGAAGGAAAGCTAAAAACATTTGGAAATACATTATCTGAAAACTTAAATGAAGTATCTGTTAAAACATATGAAAATCTTTTTACATCTTTGAATAACAATTATATTAATCTTAATAGTATATTAAATAACTTTAATTCACATGATGATAATCTTTATGAAACTGTATTCAATATGCTTAATGATATGGAATGCTTGATGATTATTAAAACAGATGGCAAATTAACTGTAAAAAGATGCAATATTAAAATCAATGATAATAATACAAATCTTCCAATTATTGGTGATGGAAACATAGCTTATGAAATAGTTAGTGAAAATGAATTAGAAAACATTAAACAAGGTATACAAAAAGTTGAACCATTAAATAATGATAATCCTGTTGATATTAATATTAATAAAAATGACTTAAAAGATAAAAAAACATTTAATGAAAAATATGGACCATTATTAATGAATATAACTATGGCAATAATGTATTTTCCATGTCAAGCATATAGTAAATTAGTAGATAAGTGTGTTGATGGATTAAGAGTATTATTTAATTATTCATATTATTTATTTGAGAATAGAAAAGAATTATGGATAGGATGCATTGAGAATGGAAATCAATTATTAGTAAAAATTGAAAAATATTTTTCAACTGAAAATGTTCCTATTGATAATGAACTTGAAGATGTAGATTATCTTCTTCCATCAACAATCAAAGATACACATTCAGAAAATGGTCCTTCAAAAATAACAAAATATTATACTGATTTTAAAACATTTTGGGGACATTATTGGAATAAAATAAAAGATAAGTTTATGTCAATTAATTGGAAACCATCTTTTAATTGGAAAGGTTATTTCAATTGGATATCAGATTTTGATTACAATGAATTTCTTCCATTACTTCCATTTATTTTACAAATAAGTTTAATAGGTTATTATATATATAGAAATATTAGAGATGAAAATAATCGTTTTCAAAGAATTCAACGTAATATACCTGCCACATTACTAGAAGATGATATGGACATTAACTTTAACGGTACCACTATTCATTTAGATGCTGATATTTATAATTCTTTTGAATCACAGAATTATATAGTAGAAATGATAAATAGTTTGTGTGAGGCTCATAATATAGTAATGGATAATATAAGCAAAAATCAATTTACATCAATCATTGGTTTCCCAGATTTTTATGTAAAGAATAAAGATATAGAACAAATACCATTAGAAGTAGGGGAAACAACATATAATAAATTATTAATCAAAGTACCTGAGCTAATAAAAAATCGAATTTTAGCAATAAATACATATAAAGAAATATTTAAAATAATACTACGTAAAGAAGTTGTTTATGATTCAGAAGGAAAGT
>CAJTRF010000110.1:0-90 GCA_910578525.1 uncultured Mycoplasmatales bacterium
ATGTTTCTAAACAAAAAATAAATAATATCAAATAACAAATGCATTTATAAAACTATCAAACAAAAATCTGGATTTTTTATTTTTTTCTTC
>CAJTRF010000110.1:190-2601 GCA_910578525.1 uncultured Mycoplasmatales bacterium
AACGTCTAAGAAATTTATCGAATGTTTCTAAACAAAAAATAAATAATATCAAATAGCAAATGCATTTATAAAACTATCAAACAAAAATCTGGATTTTTTATTTTTTTCTTCAGATAATTCTCAACGTCTAAGAAATTTATCGAATGTTTCTAAACAAAAAATAAATAATATCAAATAACAAATGCATTTATAAAACTATCAAACAAAAATCTGGATTTTTTATTTTTTTCTTCAGATAATTCTCAACGTCTAAGAAATTTATCGAATGTTTCTAAACAAAAAATAAATAATATCAAATAACAAATGCATTTATAAAACTACCAACCAAAAATCTGGATTTTATTTTTCCATCATTTCATAACATCAACACTCTTTTTATTTATTTTACATATAACCCAAAATACCTTCCTACTATTAGTTCCTTATTATTTTCAAACGTAGTCAAATCATTTTGATTTGCAATGAAATCAATCATTGCAAATTGTATAAGATGACCTATTTTTGTCAATTTTAATCCGTAATTCAATGCATCTTTGCAAATCATTTTCAGTACATCATCAACTTTTTCATTTATTACTACATTTTTGTATGGCTCCATCATCTGATGATTTACTTTAAGTTGCTCTTCGATGAAACTTGATGAGCAATTATTAGTTTCATCATCATCTAATTCTTCATCTTGAACATTTAACGAAACTTTACCTTCTAATGGTGAATCAATGCATTTAAATATACAATCATTTATGAAATTATTCTCATCCAATTTTGGAAATTGGATTCTAAAAGATGATTCAGATGTTACTGTATGAATACAAGGAACATTGCAGCCAAGTTTATTCTTTAAGTGCAAATTGGTATTGCAATTGCATTGTGTGACAGGTTTAATATTACTTCTTCGTTGTTTATCTAACAGTGTTTCCTTAATTCGTGATGCCAATTCTCCTGCACTTTCTCCTGTTGAATATTTAATAAACCTTTTATTAATAACATTATATAATTCTGCTACATTGAACTCAAATCCTTTTTTCTTTTTTGCAATCACTTTTAAATATCGGTGGAATCCTTCTGCATGGTTCGAAGAAGAAGCAACCACCGATCTTTTATATAGCACGGTTTTGTCAAATAAAACTTGGTTAATGTTAGGATTCTCCACTATTGTATCGTTGTTAATAGCTAAAAAACAGTGTTCTAAGAATTTTTCTGAAATTTTTTTTCTTTCTTTGTAATATCCTGTTGCGGTTTTAATGACTTTAATCATGTTTATCTTAAATTCTTCTTCTGACTGAGACATTAGTAGTTTAGATGCCAGTTTTCCAAGAATTGAGTTGGCACCTATCTTATTTATAATGTGCCTTATACAAAAGTATTCTGTTAAATTAAGGTCATTGCAAAACTTTATTAACCCGCTTCCTTGATCGCCAAGAACAGGCAGAATCAATATTCGGTGCCCGTTTATTAAAATTAATTCATTGTAGAATGTTTGATAAAGAACTGAATTTTCCTGGGGTCCAACAATGTATCCTAAAGGAAGCGAAATGTCATTTACAATGATTTGAGGAATGCAAATAGTGTATGGACGAACAATTGAAAAAGTACAGTCGAGTTCCATATAGTCAAAATTTTTAATAGCCTCCAAAGACCAGGGAGCAATCCACGCAAAACCATGGATAGTGTTATTTGCGTCGAATTTGAGTTCTCCATCTTGGGATGGATGAAGGTAAATCTTTGAAATTCCATTATGCTGTAACATAATTTCTACTAAGTGAACTTCAGTTGAGATCTGTTTATAGATATTTATTTTTTGTTGTCCAGAATAAGTGTCAATTGAATGCAACTTTTCGTTAATTATATCTGGATTATTTGGAAACATTCTGGCAAGCTTTTTTAAAATCTCAAAAGAAGCATCAGATATTTTGTGCTTCATGTTTGAGATTTTATCTCCAAGTACAATATAACTAAACGAAAAGAAAAATTGGAATACGTTCACAGTGAAATTAGTAAATGAAACATCTTTGTATAAGTGTGAAACTTGGCTATATAATAAATTCTGTTGAAAAATTGTCGTGGAAACTTGTGGCGTTTGTTTAACAATTATTTCAAATTCTTCATTGATGAAATAAGCATGAAAGATTGGTCCGTGTTTATCATCATAAATAATGTAGTATTTTTGGCCTTTTTCTTTATAGAGTTGATTGACAACTTTATAATTCAAAGGTAATGATCTTAAAAAAATAAGAAATTCATTTAAATTTAAAGTTGCCTTTCCATAAACTTTTTGAAGTTTAGGTCTATATCGATTAATTGTACAAAAGAAAAAAGGAACTTGCATCAAAATTTGAAAGATATTTAATAATTATAAACGATAATTAATTTAATTATATTTCGTTTATAGTTTTATAAATGCATTTGTT
>CAJTRF010000111.1 GCA_910578525.1 uncultured Mycoplasmatales bacterium
ATGTTGATAATAAATTCATAAATTATACAACAACAGAAGATTTAGAAGCAAATTACTTAAATAAAACTTATATCGAAACTATTAATGAAGAATTTAAAAAATATCCAACTAATAAGTATGTAGATGATACTTTTGCAACAAAATCTTCAATTGATGATAAATTTAAAGATTATACTACTACAGTTGATTTAGAAGCAAATTATATGAAGAAAGATGATATAATTCCTCCATCTGAATCTCAATTTGAAATTATTGAAGGATATCCTGAATATTTTGTTAAAAATAGTCATATTTCAACTGAAACCCTTCCTAGAACAGATTCTACAATTGAATTCAATATTTTAAAGATTTCTATTCCAACTGAAATCAAAACACAGATTTTTAATGTTCCTGATAATCTTAACATATTTAAATTCATTCTTAGAAAGAAAATCTTATATAATTCAGATGGTGATTTATTACTTGATTTTTATGCTTATCTTGTTAATGGTGAGGTTAATTGCCCTGTTATTGTTTCTGAAAACAATAGTTCAGTTATTTGTAAAGTTGAACAAAACAATGAATTTGGTCCTAATTTCTTTATCGCATTTGATACTAAATTGAATGTAAATCCTTATAATTTATTCATGAGTGGTGAATTAAGTATTCAATATTTGTTATCTCAAACTGCATTAAAATCTAAAGAACCGACTATAAAATGTGATATAATTGAATCTCGAAATTCATTGAAATTATATGAATCGGATGTTAGATATTTCTATAAACCATCTATAATTACTGAAGAGAAAATTAATGAAATTGATTATTATAAGATGATTTATAAAATTCCAAGTTCATATACTATTCCAACTAATCTAAATTTTACATTCAATGAATACTGTTTTGGTAATAAATGGAGCTTAAGATGGATGGGAAATCAATGGGATGGTTATAATTGTCAAGGTAGAAGTAATGGTAAAATTGAATCATCAAAACTATCATTGAGAGTTGATAAAACATATAATAATTATGGTATGTCTGGATGTTTTGTTAGATGTAAGCATACTGAATGGAATGCTAAGTTTTTAGGTGGAAATGACAAAAATCTTATGAAAGAGCTCTATACACAAGCAGATAAAGCAGAAACAACATTACTTTATAAAGATGGTACTACTGAACGTGGTCGTGCTGTTAGAATGGAAATAGATTATTATAAAAATGTTGAGCCTTATAGTAAAGATGGTTATGATTATTTTCCTTTATTTCTTCGCATCGATAATAATGATAAAAGTGCTGTTGATGCATTATTAGAAAAAACTGAAAAAATATATCTGGATTTAACATATGGAGATATTATTAATAGATTATCGTTTAGATGGGGTGATTTGCATCAAGATGAGCATTTTGGATATTTAATCGATTTGATTGGTGAAATGGATAGTGTTGA
The DNA here is from genome assembly GCA_910578525.1 of uncultured Mycoplasmatales bacterium. GTDB lineage: Bacteria > Bacillota_I > Bacilli_A > Mycoplasmatales > Mycoplasmoidaceae > Malacoplasma_A. The sequence goes on from CAJTRF010000111.1 coordinate 1,427, forward strand.
AAAAATTAATATATTATGGAAGGCTAAAGAATTGATTGAAAACAGTCAAGATATTGTAATTTATTTGCGTAAAGACTATACAGACCCTATAGAAGAAGTTAATTGGGATTCATCAACAAATGCATTTTCCTATATAATTCAACAACAATTTTATGAAATTACACCAAATCCTAATGCAGCATCAACTTTATATACAGATTTCAATATAACATCATCTAAAATTATTACTGCAGATAATATAACAACAATGAGAAGTGATTTAAATCTAGTTGCTAATAATGTTGATGTTATGAATATAGATGTAAAAGACCTTAGAGATAATGTTGAAACATTAAATTCTGAAATGGCTGAACAAAAAGAAATAACAGATTGTTTACAAAAAGATGTTGAACAAAATAGAATTATTGCATCTACAGCATTAGCATTTGGAGTATTAGGAACTGTTGGTAGTGCTGCTTCAATTGGTATGCAATTAGGTTCTAAAGGAATTCAATTTGCATCAAAAAATGGTTATCAATTTCTATCTTGTTGTGCTGCTGAACCTGCTGAAATAGAAATGAGTAGTACTTCAATTTTAGTAGGAGAATTAGAATTTTTATTACCTACCAGGTCTCTTATAACAGATATAACTCCTATATTGAATTGGTGCAATGAAGGATATATAGCTATTCCTGATATTGAAGTTGATGATGAAGCTAGAAATCCTAAAACAACTGCATGTTCTTTGTATACTACTATAGATATTTGCAATACATTTAGAGATTCATTGAAACCTTTATTCAAGTTATTAGCATTAAAAGTTAATGAAATTAGTGAAATTACAGACCAAAATGGTATAGAATTAATGAATTATGTTAACAAAAATGAATTAAAAAGAGATGATATTATTGATATATTTCCTAGTGTTGATAATGAACATAAAGTTATTAAATTTGAATTTGAAGATAATATTATTAATGGATTAATAGTTTTTAAAACTTTTGCAAATAATAATTCAGCATCTCGTCAAAGAAGATTTTACATTAAAATTGCTGATGGAGAGATAACAGATTATAAAGGTGTTCAAGATGATTTAGTAATTGATGGAATTAGTTTAAAAGGTCTTGCTAATAGTGAATCTGATAGAATTAATTATATGCCAGAAGCTAATTTAATTTTAGATAATACT
>CAJTRF010000112.1 GCA_910578525.1 uncultured Mycoplasmatales bacterium
ATTAACATCATTTTCTAACTTATCATCATTTTCTAATTCATCATTATTTTCTAATTCATCAATATTCATCTTCTTAACATAAACATATATTCTATTTTTTCCAATTCTTTTTCTCTTTTTATCAACAAAAGGCTTCATATACATTCCAAATTTATTTAATGCAGCTATTCCAAATCCATTATTTTTAGCAAATTCTTTATATTCTTCATAACAGTAATCACAATTCCATCCATCTTCTTTATTAAATGTATCATAATACTCTTCATAAAACATCTGATAAGCAGATTTAGTTGTTTCAAGTACTTCTTTCTTTGTTTCAGTCATAGGTATTTGATTTGGTTTAAATTTAGAAATATCTCTTTTCATGAAGAATGTGAATAAATTTTCATAAAATTCATCAACTTCAAATGATTCAAATAATTCATTAAAATACTTATGATTTTTAACATATTTATTATTCACTTCCATTATTGCATAACGTCTATCATTTTGAGATATCTTAATAGGGTCGAAATGATTACTTAAGAATATGAAATTACAAACATTTTCAGCTATTCTGACAGGCATATTCTTTTGATTAATTTCAATTGAATCTTCAGTAATAACAGTCTTTAAAGCATCTGAATTTAAGTATTTATTCGATTCAGCTGAAGATAATTCATTACAAACAATTAACATCATATTCTCAAGTGAAGCATTAAATTTACCAACAATATTATCGATATTTGAAACATTTTTATTCGCATATTTCTTCAATAAATTACATAAAACATCTGTAAAAGCATTCTTTCCAGCTCCTTCAATACCTGTTAAAACTATTGCTGCTCCTGTTTTCTTTCCTGGATTTTGAATAATAAAACTAATCCAATTTAGTAAATATTCATTAAAAACTTCATCATTATTAGCAATAACTTCTTTGATGTGATTAAGATATTTTTGAATTTTAGATTCATCAATTGTTTTCAATACTTTATAATCATATCCTTGGAAATAGCTAAATATTTTAGGATTTTTACTATAAAATTTCATTCCACTTTTCATTAACCAATTCTTATTATTACCAGAATTATAAATCATCCATGCATCAACTGTTTTAATTTTACCTTCTCTGTAAAATCTTCCAATATTTATCGATTTCATTAAATTCTTAAATTCTTCATCTTTTATGAAGCTTAATCTATTAGTTTTCTTAATAGCATCATATTCTTTGACGATAAATAATGGTTTCGAACTATTAATAAAAGCAACACATTTCATTAAATCTGAGATGAATTTATTAATTTTAACACCAATTTCATTTAAAAATTTATAATTTGTAGTTCTTAAATCATCTAAACCAAATTTATCTTTCAAGTCAATATGTGCTTCAGTATCAATAGATTTGTCTCTAAATCTATCTTTCCATTCATTTTTCAAATCTTCAGGTAAATGATTAATAATTGAATAAAACCACTTATTTGAATTAGTTTTTTCATAGTATTTTTTTGCATAATTTTTAGCAGGACAACCATTATCATGTTCTCTTTGATTATACCATTTTTCAACTACATTTATAACAAATTCCTCTTCAAATGGTGAATGAAATAGATTAATAACGATATTATTAAAATTATCGAATTCTGGAGGGAAATTAATCAATAATTCATATAATTCATCTTCATTCAAAACAATTAATTCTTCATTATAATTTAAATCATTTACACCACAAACTAGTTGTTTTCCTGTAAATTCCTTCTTTTCTCTAATTTCTTTCTTAAATTCTTCTTTTACAGGTACTTTGAAATGTTTTTCCCATTCTTTTTTAGGTATTATAGGTTCATCACCTCTAACTTGAATAATTTGATTTGATGGTTTTAATCCATTTAATATAGTTCCTGCAGTTGTTCTATTGTTATTATCATCTTTTCTAAAGAATTTGTTACTCAAAACATGTCTGAATTTTTGAAGTGATTCAAGTTTATAAACATTAGAATCACATAAAGGATGAACACCTTCAGCATAAAATTGATGAACTTTAATCTTATTATCACCCTCATTTTTAGTAGTTTTTTTAGCTTTCATTATTAGAACTAATTCTTTAGCAGAAATACATGTTTCATAGAAAACAACATGAATTGATACAAAATGTTTATCTTTTGGATATAATTTGAATCCAAATTTCTTGTTAATAGATTCATCATTAGTATATCCTCCAATTGAATAATTTCCAAATGTTATTTTTAATGAATCTAACCAATTAATAACCTCATTTAATTCCTTTTCATTAGAAATTCCATCAAAATCGAAATAAAGATGAACATAATCAGGTTTTTCAATGAATTCATTAAATGATTTTTTTGAAAAATTAAAATTATCAATTTCATCATAATCTATTTCATCAACACATTTATTAGAAACACCTAATGCATAAATCCATTTAACTTTTCGTATTTTTTCAGGATTTTCAACAGCATCTAGCATTTCATTAAATTCTATAGTAAAACCATCATATTCAGGTTCATTTATTGAGTTTTCATTCTTTGCTTTAATTTCTTCCTTTTTCTCATTCTTTGCTTTAA
>CAJTRF010000113.1 GCA_910578525.1 uncultured Mycoplasmatales bacterium
CATTAAGTTCTTCAAAATATAAAATGAAAAATTGATAAGCAAGAGTATCAGTCATAATTTAAAAAAAAATAAAATTTATTTCCGTTAAATAGTCATTTCACAAAATTTTAATTCAAAAATGGTGGATGCAAAATTGTCATATCACCAAATCATTTTTTAAATATGTTCAATAAAGCTGATTATCTAGCAATTTATGAAGAATTTGAAGACAAAGGAATTTTTCAAGACGATATTGAAATTGGTTCTTTTCCTAGTTCAAGATATGTTTCTGAAGATGATGTACCTTCAATACTTTTTGAAGAAATTGAACAACCTGTTCCTAAGAAAACTTCACAAACCCCTGAAAGACCAAAAATAATAATGCCTCAAATTAATCAATCATCTTCTTGGGACATCTTAGAAAAACATTTACAAGAAAGTCTCAAATTTGTTCAAGAACAAAAGAAAAAATTTGAATCAAAGTAAACTAAATCTTACAAATTTTAAATCTAGGTACATTTTTTGTTCTTTTTGTTCTTAAATTTTCAACTTTGTATAAACCTTTTGAGAATGAGACAACCATATAAACATCAGGTTCAACATTAACTCTATGTTTATTCAATTCAATTTTATCGTTATAAATTTTGACTTTATCTCCTTTATTTAATTGAAAACCTGGTTTATTCATTATATTAAAATTATCTTGCATAATTTTTCTAACAATAAACGTTTCTAATTCATTATTATTCTGAACATCGAAAGGTGAAACAGAAAAAGTGGCATATTTTGAGAGAGTTGTATGAGGTGCATGATTATATTGAAAAACTAAGTTTTTCATTATTCCTGGTGATAAACTTTTTTCACCTAAATTGAATGCCATATCTCTCAAAGTTCTGATTACTCTATCAATAATTCCAAGAGAACTATGTAAAGGTTCTGAATCTTTCAATGATTTTCTACCATTTTCTAAATCTTTATTAAAATAAATTCTATCAACATTTGACCATGTTATTCCATTTTCTTTGAAAAAATTCTGAGATTCTTTTGAACAAAAACATTTTTCTGAATCACCAGATAAATTTTCACAAATTAGTCCATCTTTTAGCATCTTTGAAAAAGTTCTTATAAAAGAATCTGTAGATTTTGAATGGTCTTTTGCAATTAAATCATTGAATACAATTTTATTCATTAATTCAACATATAAATACCTTGTATTTATATTAATAGCTACCAAATAACATTGTTTTCCATCAAACATTAAATCAATTAACCATGAATTTCTTGGACCAACTTTATGTAATTCAAAATTATCTTTATTATATTTAACTGGAAATTGAGTATTTATTATTGAATTTGGTTGAATTTCTAATTCTGGGAATTGTTTATGTAAACTTTTATTTTTTGAATCAGATTTGAATGCTATTTTATTAATTTTGAATTCATTATTTTTAACTTTTGAAATTGTTTTTCCAGGTTGAGAATAATATTTATCTAAATATTTTGAATAATCTTCTTCTTTTGACCAATTCTTAGAAATTTTATCAAATTCTTTTTTTGTTAAAGATTTGTTATCATTTGAATGTCTTTGAACAAAATCATTCAAATATTCATCTTCTTTTTCTGGCTTCTTCTCAATTTTTGAAGGATGATATTCATTAAATTTATTTTCATAAAAATTATACAATTCATTTTTCATATCATTATCAAAATTCTTTAACTTTGAATAATTCATAACTTTATCATAATCTGCTTTATTTTTATGTTTCCAAGAAACAGTATTCAAATAATTTATTGCATCATCAAATTGTTTACTTAAATCCTCTTCATTCATTTAGGTATTTTTAATTTTCCAATATTTTGAATTAATTGTCTTCTATTGAATTCAGGTGTTTCAGGTATTTGAGCTTTAGGTATTGGATTCATAATTGAATGAGTTTGAGGTCTTTTCCAATGACCGAGTGTTGAAATTTTCTTAAACCAAGTTCCAAATGACATATATTTTTGAATAGAAAAAAAATCAATTGAAAATTTATTCTGGGTCATAACCAATATCAGCTTCTTCAGAAACGTTTCCAATTGGGTCAAATTTAATATAACCATCTCCTCCCAAATACTTTGCAACTGGATTGTTAGAGTTATCAAATTTTGGTATCTTTTTAGAAATTTCACCAACTATTGGAATTTTGTCTGCTATTGATTTTGCTCTATTCCAACCATATTTGAATCCATTTGCAAAATCTTTGAAAAATTTCTTTATTTTTCCCCATTTTCCAAAAGCCATTTTTTATTTGAACAAAAAAGTTGAGTTGTCAAATGAGTTGAAAGGAAAAGTTGAGTTGTCAAATGAATTGAACAAAAAAGTAGAAATGTCAAATGAGTTGAAAGGAAAAGTAGAAATGACAAATAAATTGAAAGATAAAGTTCTTATGACAAATAAATTGAAAGGAAAAGTTGAGTTGTCAAATAGATTGAACAAAAAAGTTGAGTTGTCAAATGAGTTGAGAAGTTATTTGTCTTCCGAAATTGTTTAGCACAA
>CAJTRF010000114.1 GCA_910578525.1 uncultured Mycoplasmatales bacterium
TGTATTGTATGTTATCTTACTCATAGATGATACCCCTGAGAGTGTGTATGACAATACCTGATGTGTTATTTTGAATGTACTCTTCAATAGAAGTAGCATGAAGTTAGATGTTTTGACTATTACATTAATAGCTCTATTAATATTATGATACATAATGTTTGTCTTATTCTCAATTAATGTATCTACATCTTCAATGGCATACTCTTTATTATCATCAGGGTTCACAATGACATCATATTTGATTGGCTCAACTGGGAGGTCATCTCCTGATGGAGCCTTCTGACACTTCACCTTTCTTATCTCATATTGGTCATTTATTTTTAGTACTACAAGGTACTCCATATTCTCAAGTGTGTTCAAGAGATTTGTTATATCACTATTTGAAGCAGTTGATATATCATTCTGTAGACCATTCAGTATTTGTAATAGGTTTGCATTATTGGTGTTGAGACTGGTGAATAGATTGGCATATGTTTTGATATGTGGTGTGGTATTGAGTTTATTTGATAGTGAGGAGCCAAATAAATTGAGGCTACCATTGGGATATATTTCAGTATTCTCAAATCCTGATTTCTTCACAAACCCATTCATGTTAGATAGTGATGATTGAATATTGATATTAGATGAGTTGTATGTTTTGATGACATCATTTATATTTGATGGGGTGTGTTGTTGAATTGTGTTCTTGTTATCAATATAATTCATTTGACTCAATGATATGTCTGTGTCAGCTAAGTTACTTAAATCAACACCATCAATATTGAGGTCATGTATATATTTAGATAGGTTATTGAAGTTGGTTCTCAATAGTTCCATCAGTTTATTGTATGTTGTACAATATTGATTATTAGTAGCACCATCTGTGAAGACTGGTAAGCTTTGCCCTCTGGATATTGTTAGGTCCTTAAATGAATCAATCTTGAAGTTGGTTCCAAGTGCCATTTGATCAACTTCAGCCTTGTTGTATATATTGTTGAATGAGACTGGTTCACCATCTTCTCTAGTGATATTGAGCTGATCATTATCTTCATCAACATATATCTCAATTCCTTTATCTCTTAATCTTGATGCTTCCTTACAATGAAAAGCATATGTTGCAATAGACATTTTAACCAAATGTAAAATGTTATGTTCAATTAATAGTAATAACACCACAGATTATGGTTTGGTGAAGCTAAATGTAGACATACCATGGAAATGTGATTATGTGAAATATCATGTATCATCAATCAACACCAAGGGGAATATATTGATAGTGACCAAGGATGACTATTTGATGTTTTCATATGATTATGAAGAATTGAAGATTGTATTTGAAGACAAATATACTTATTCAATAGCTGGTTTGGTTAAGTACCTGAATGCTTGTCAAAAGGTGATTGTATTCAAAAATATTGATGGTAGGACAATTAGTTTAACAAGCACTCATGATGTATCATTTGTTAATGGTTCTCATAGGGCTAAATTGATTACAGGATTGTTCAATGTGAAGGATCAATTTGATATACCTCATGATGAAGAAACCTTTGTACCTGATTTGCCAATATTGGATTATGCTAATAAATTATATTTGATATCCCTACAAGGTCAAGCTGTACATAGCAACATAGGGAGGGGGGAGTATACCCCATCTGTGATGGCAAGTATTGATACTGTTATTGAACCATTTGCACCTATCATAATTGATTATGACTCATCAAAGCCTATCAAGATAAAAACTTATACTGACTCTTTGAAGTACATTGAGATGAGACTAGTAGATTTTATGTATCAACCTGTCATATTGAAGTCTCCATTATTTGTCAACATAAAAATAAAGCCATGTAATGGTGCAAATGTGAAAGGTATACTTACAAAATGATTTCAATATTACTGGAGTTATGTGTTAACATCATAGGGGGATGATGTATCATAGGGGGTGTGTGATGTTGATGATGTGAGATGAGATGTTGATGATGTGTTAACATCATAAGGGACCACATAGGGTGTGTGGTGTTGATAAAGCTGTCATGATGTGATGTCTTTTGATAATGCACTCTTTCTAAATTGCTTATAACAGAAGGCAAATATATATTTTTATCATTAATGAAATGAACATTGATACAGCTATGGACAATATGTTTTGATATTTTGCAACAGTCATAATTGCCTTTATGTCTCCCTGAGATGTATATATTGGAAACTCAATTGTGTCATTATCTTCAGGGTCATGGGATATGTCATTTAGGTTTGTTGTTATGTGGGGAATGGGTGATGGTGAGGTCCATGATGAGATGATATTGATGAGGTCCATGATGATATGGTGTTATTATACCTCATGATGTAAAGTTGATGAGGCTGTCATGATGTGAAGTTGATGAAGCTTGATGATGTGAGCTTGAGATCCATAATGATGTGATGTTGATTTCATATTGATGGATTGTTAAGTTGTCTAAGTGGTTATCAAACAAGTGTCCTCGATGTGGTACA
>CAJTRF010000115.1 GCA_910578525.1 uncultured Mycoplasmatales bacterium
TGAAAATTATTGAACCAATTCAAAATTATTTAAAAGAGTTTAACACAACTGATGAGTTTAATTTATTCTATTCTAAGAACAAAGAACAACTAGATTCAGAAACAACACATAAACTAAACAAAAAGTATCATATTCAAGGTTATCGTATAACCAAAATCAAAGGTGAATTAATGTTAAAGAAGGTCAATGAAGACGAAGAAAAAGACGATTCAGAAATTATGAAGATCAAAGATGATATTGCAAAAATTAAAATTACTTTGAATGATGTTATAAATTTTATTAACTCTAAGACCTAATATATGTATCACCACCTGAAGAACATTGAATAACAATCATTGGATGTTCATCTGGATGTTCATGTTTCATTTCATTTAATTGTTGAAATGCATCAAAAAAGTCTTCAAAATCTAAATTACTAGCAGCTTGAGAATAAATGTAACGTAATTGTTGTTTATTAAAACCAGGCAATAAATATAAAGTACTTATTTCATTTTTAATATGTGGTTTTAACCCTTTCCAACCTTGAACTAATAAGAAATAAGACATATTTGTATGACGACATCTACGTAATAATTGACTAAAAAATGATTCTTCTGAAGAGAATAATTTTGAATTTGAAATATCATCAAATAATACAATTGAATGTAAATATTCTCTATCAAAATCTTCAACAAACAAAACATTAAATAAGTCATCTAATTGATCTTGTGCAATTTTATTTTTAGTTCTTTCTCTTCGAATTTTGTAATATAAACTTTTTGCTGCTAATAATTCATCAATACATTTTTCTGCATCTTTTTCACTAACTACAACTGTTGGCATTTGTAATAATGGTTTTAATGATAACCAACTTTTATCATTCTCTTCACCATCTTTTGTAACATAAATTAATAAATGATGAGTATTAAGTATAGAAATTTTGATTATTTCTTCTAATGCTGTAACTGTTTTTCCCATACTTTGTTTACCTACAATAACATTAACAGAATTATATTTAGCAACAATATCTTCATGAATAGGAGCAATTAAAGAATCATTTTTTGGACTCAAATTTGATTTTAATCTTGCTTTTATTTTTGATCGAATGTTTTCTTTCTCAAAATTAACTTCTTCTTCTTCACTCTCACTAAAATAATCACTGTCACTCATTTATTTTTTAAATTCCAACTAAATTATGCAAAAAAAAGTTAGCAAAATTTTATTTTACTCTTCAGTTGTTTCGTCATCTGCTTCATCTTCATCCTCATCAAATTCACTTGATGCTTGTTGAATTGCAGCTACTAATAATTGTTCAATATCTTCTTCAAAATGTTGTCTATCGTCTTTTGGTCCAGTTTTCAATTTTTCAATTAAACCGTCAACAATTTTATGATAATCTTCTTGAGTTGTTTTATTTCCACGATATCTTCTTTGTTCTTCTTCTGTTGTTAAACCATATTCTTGATAAAGTGGTTGTAAAACTAATTGATCCCATACTATTGGATAAGCTTTACATAATAATCTCATTTTGTCAACTGGAATTAAATCAACATAATTTGTTTCAGCCATTGCTTTTTCAGTAACTCTTCCCATAACATATTTCTTAAATTTATTTAATGCTGATAATTTTCTTGGTTTCTTTTCAGGTTTCTTAAATTCCTGTAACAACTTTCTTAATTCTGTTATCTCTGCGTTACTCATGATTTTTGAATAAAAATAAAAATCAAAGAAGATAAATTTAAAGCTTTGAATTCATGAACTTCATTAATTGAGGATTATTTGAAATAACACTTGGAGTTTCAGATGTGATAAGAGGTTTTACTGGTTCAATAATAGGTTTTACAGGTTCAATAATAGGTTTTACAGGTTTTGTTTTTGATAGATCGAGTTTGTCGATTGTACTTTTTTCATCAATTATTTTTGGTTTTGTTTTCGCTTCGATATCAATATCAAATTTATTTTTTGGTTCTTTCTTCTTCTTTTTCAAAAGTTTACTTCTTTCTGATTTTTGTTTCTTCAAATTCTTATTTCCTTTAGCTTTTGTATTAATTGTTGGTTTCTTTGGTTTAACTTCCTCAACATCATCATCATCAATCTTTTCCTCAATTTTTGTTTCAATTGGTTTCTGTTTTTGAGCCAATACTTTGAATCGTAATGGTGCATTTTTCCGACCTCTTCTTGGTAAAATTTGAGTCATTGATTTTGTTTGAATTACTTCTGGTTCGTCAACTTTTGTAGGTAATAAGTGAATTTTCTTACCAGGTTCTATTTTTGTCATTGTCATTGGTTTTTCAGATATTGGACTTACTAATGGTTTCTTTTCTATTGGTGTTTCTTTCTCTTCTGTCATTGTTGTTTTAGATGAAAATAAATTATTTATATTTGAATTTGTTTGATATGGAACAACTGGTTTAGGAGGAAGATTTTCATTAAATTGAGACATTATTGATGTTTTTCCATTTAATTTATTTTTCTTTTGTTGTTC
>CAJTRF010000116.1 GCA_910578525.1 uncultured Mycoplasmatales bacterium
AATGGACAGAAAAGTATTCAACATTTATGAACAGTTATGGTAATCTTGAAAACTTTATAGAAACAAATGGATTAGAATTAAAAAACCTAGGTAACTTATAAATAGAGGTTAGTCCTAGGTATCTGAGTATATTATAGTAAATAATAAGTTATTTGTCAAGTTATATTGAAAAACTTTTTTATAATAAATATACAATATTATTGACTTATACATATAACCTGTCTACACTTATTTTAAGCAACTCTCAAATAAAAAAATATGGTGAATAAAGATGACACTCAAAAATCATTAAACAATAGTACTGAAGACAAAAATCTAAAATTAATAACAAACTATCTAAAAAACATAACAATAAAGTTTAGATCAGATGTAGATGGTATCTTAATCTTCTATAAAATTATTGCCATAATTTCTTTTATAACACCTAACATATTATCATATTTAGGTATAATATCACCAAGTCAACAACTAGATAATATGCTTACCATATTAGCAATTTTAGGTGTAATACTTCTAACCGTAAACCTAATAAACATATTCTGGAAATTACCTAAATATTTAATGTCAGAATCTTCTTTGGTATGTTTACAATTATTTAATGTAGGAGATAGATTTTGGAAATACTGCAACAAGAATTGGTTAATAGGTTTTATAACTTCTTTCTTAAGATTACCTACTTTTATCTTTGCAACAATTCTATATCATACGGTACTACTAATGGAAAAAGTTAAAAACATACCTGCAATGATAAAATCCATTCCATCAAAAATAAAATCTCTAGTAACTAAAACAAAACTATAAATAAAATAATAAATCTATTATGATAAAATATATCATAATCATTTTTTCCTTAATTATGTATAGTGAGACTTCTATCCATCAGGTATCTCAATTAACATCAAACAACAGTATTTTCCATAGTTATCTGCCTATTTATATTATAATATCCTACTTCCACCTTTCCCATATACCAGTATTCTCATTATAGAACTCATAGGAATTCATATCAGTACAGGGATATTCAGCATCACTAAAAGAAGCTCCTTTTAATTTTCTATTTTGATATTCTGATTTGAAATATGGAGATACATAAACACCAGCAGAAGTATATTTATCAATAATATCCCTTACCATATTGTGTCCTTCAAGGGGATTATCTTTAGCTACCAGCTTCTCATAAGAAAACAATGTTCCATCAGTAAATGTAGTATATTTAGTTTTTTCTTCATCTGCAATCTTAACACTAACCAATATATTTATTATTTTATAATCAGTTATTATTCCATCTGCTGCTTCTATGACTGTATCATAATATTCAAATTCATTAGGACAAAGTTCACTGATAAAATCCAATCCTTTTTTATTAACAAGAGAACTACCAGAGTTATTTGGTAAGAAATCCCATTTTAATACCTTTTCTATTGGGTTTTCAACTGTAAACATAAACTTTTTATCTTTTATATCTTTTAAACTGGTACAACGCATGAGTTCAAACCTGCTAAAACTTATATTTCTATTGTACATCGCATAGCTTTTTTGGGGAACATTTTCTCCACTATATAAGTGAAAAACCTTCTCCTCGTGGGCTATTACTCTTCTAGGAGCTACCCTCTTATCAAATCTTTTCTCCATAGTTATTTATCTCCATTCATGTTATGTCTGTTAATACTATTTAAGTCAGCATCACCTGAACGTAACCTTTGACGTTCTTTATTTATAAATTCTTTCAACTCATTTTTATATTGTTCTTGTGTCCAACCTTCTTTCTCTCCACGATTAACCATTTTAGTTAATTCTTCGGCTTGGTCATCACTAACACTTTGCCAATGTCTTCCTTTATGTATCGTTCTAGACGGATGATTTTCTTCTTCTGTTGGTAAGAATATTTTATTTTCAGGATCATCGGGACTCATGCCTGCCTTTTGCCAGATTTCATGATCTTTTGTTGCTTTGTTCTTATTACTGATAATATGATGTTCCTGAAATCCTTCAATCTTTCTATCACCTTTTGCATCTCTATGTATCTTATCATAAATAGTTCCACCTTTGGTATTAACTGTCCACTCAGCATAACCTGGTCTATCCGGATCACTATACTGAGGACAATCACCAATCTTATCACAGGTTCTATAGGCAAAGTATCCAGCTAAACCAATTGTACCTACCCATCCTGCTGTTGAAAGAATTGTTTGCCAGTTAGCTGCTATAAAACTATTTAAAGATAATAATGTTTCTTTTGGTATAATTTTCAAGATGGTAGCAGCAGTTGATGATGTTTCAGCAGTGGTAGCTAAAGTTGTTTCAGTTATCTCATAGAGATCTCTAATAGATACTTCATTCTTTTCAATAGTCCTTATTAATGCTGGTATATCTTTCAGTATATTTGGATTTTTAGCTATATAATCCATAG
>CAJTRF010000117.1 GCA_910578525.1 uncultured Mycoplasmatales bacterium
ATCAAAATGACCAAAAGCACTTTTTCCCAAGTGAGCATTTTTCTTCTAAAAAATCCAGGATGTGTTTCAAGTAATTTCATTGTTATAAGTGCTTTGTTTATCTTTTCAACTTCTTCTAGGTGTTTATCAATTGCATACTTTTGCATTTGTATTTTCATTATAAATCTTTTAGTATCATCATTAGCTTTTACACTTTTGATTGTCATTAATAAAAAGTGAAATTACAATTGGCAAACAAAATTTAGTCAGTAAAATTTTTGGCAGACAAATTTTAATTGAGAAGAAGTTCCCTTTTGGCAGACAAACAAAATTAAGTCAGTAAAATTTTATTCTCAAAAATTAATCAATACCAAAATCATTTCATTTTTATAAAATGGTTGCAATTGATTCATCAATCATTCCATACTTAGTTATTAAACCTTTGCCACCCCCACCCAATCAACCTATCATACTAATCACAATGATTATCAGACCACGTCCAATTCCAACAAATAATGATAATCAATAAATAAATTTTTTTAATACCAATTTAATTTTATTTTTCATTTAAAATGTCAGAACACTTTTATATATTAAAATGGGATGTTCAATTTGACCCTCCATTGGAAGGGGATGATACCCCTGATGCTTTTAATCCACCTTTCAAACTAATTGATAATCAAATTATTAGACCCAATTGTGAAGTTGATTTATTTGATTGGAAGAATTTAAAATTTTGGTTAAATCATTTAACTGAAATAGCCCCGGCCAATTACACTACTTGCAAAGGGGAAGTAATTGGTAATATTGTTAAGAATATTGATTCAAATGAATTTTCAAATAAATTTGTTAAAGTTGTTATTACACCTAAGAAAGTTTCATTTATTCCTTGTAATGTTAGTTTTTCAGTCAAAAAGTTAGATGATGATTTTCCAAGTAATTTAAATTGGATACATTTATTAAAATGGGATATTGATATTGATGATAAAAATGTGGATGAAGAATATTTAAAACCTTGTATCATTCAAAAAGGTAAATTAATGGTCAATTGTATTTATGAAATAATTGATTGGGATGATGGCCTTAAATATTATTTTGAAGAAAAACTATTTCCATATTGCAAAGAAAATAAGATTAAGATTAAAGGTGAAGTTTTAGGTTATCTTTATTATGAAGAATTTCCTTATCAATTTCCAGATGGTCAAATTAAAATTTCAATTACTACTAACAAACTTCAAATATTACCATGTCAAATTAAAGTTAATGGGAAAAAGAAATAAAAATAATTTTTTATCCCCTTGTTAAAAAAACCATGATGGGTAGAAAAGCTAATTACAGAACAAATCCACCTTTACCATTTCAAGGTAATAGAGCACCTCAAAAAACACAATTTATGAATCTATTGAAAAAGTTAAAGGACGGTAATAACAAAGTATTTGTGGACTTATTTGGAGGTTCATTTTATTTATCATATTTAATTCATTTAACATTTCCTGATGCCAAAATTATTTGTAATGATTTTGATGATTATAAATCTAGACTTGACCATATAACAGAAACATTAGCATTATTAAAACAAATTCAAGATATTGTGAAAGAAGAGAAATTGAAAAAAATTGAAGCAGAAACAAAAACCAAAATTGATGATATTCTTAAGAATCATCAAGGATTCTTAGATTTGACAACACTGGCAAACAACTTAATATTCTCAAGTTATTCAATTCAAAATCTAGAAAATTTCTTAAAACATGATTATTGGAATTTATTAACAAAATGTAATTATCAACCTGATGTATCAGATTATTTAAATGGAATTGAGATTACTAAAGCTGATTGGTTCGATGTTTTCAATCAATACAAAGATCTTGATAATGTAATCTTTATTGCAGATCCCCCTTCTTTGAACTCAGGATTATCGAAAAATCCAAAAGTTAATTGGACATTATTGGACAGCTTAAAGGCATTAGATGTATTGAAATCAAAATCATTCTTATTCTATTGTTCAAATAAACCTGGGACCATAGATATAATAAATTATATTAAACAAAATGGAACTGTATTCACACCTTTTAATGCATTAACCTATAAACGTAATACAACAAATCATGGGGAAAATATTTTGTATTGTTTTGATGAGAAAACCCTTGAAGAACTAGAAGCAGAGGAAAAGGCCTTGAAAGCTCAGAAACGTAAAAGATCACCTAAGAAGAAAGAAGTTGAACAACCTAAGGAACCTGAATCAACTGAACCATTCTTTACTGAACCTAAAGAAGAAGAACCCAAAGTAGAAGAACAACCTAAAGAAGAAGTACAATTAAAAGTAGAGGAAAAACCTAAACGTAAAAGATCACCTAAGAAGAAAGAAGAAAACCCTAAAGTTTTTGATTGGAAACCAACTGATTAAATTTAATATTCAAAA
>CAJTRF010000118.1 GCA_910578525.1 uncultured Mycoplasmatales bacterium
GATTTTCTTGAATTTCTTGAACATTTTCAGTGGACATTTGAAATTTAAAAATAATTTTAGAATACTATTTCTATTTCGGTCCTATTTTACTCTTAAAATCTACAGGAAGTTGTTTGAAATGATTAATTAATTGTGATGTATTTGGATTATTTTTAATACTTTCAACTATATTTTGACCTGCTTGAGCATAATTTTGACCTGTATCTACAACATGTTGAAATCTATTGTTTCCTGAATCAATTACATCCTTTAATTTCTTTCTAGCTTCTTCATTAGGAATATGTTGAGTTGCACCTGTTAAGATGTTTGCTATTCCACTTCCAATTCTACCTACTGTTCCTATAATTCCTGGTGCATGACTAATTAATCCTAATACTGGTTTAGCTAATCGTCCAACTGTAGGAAAGACCTTATCTTTAATAAATCTACCTGCTTTTTTAATTCCTCTTCCGATTTTTCTAAAGAAATCTTTGATACCCATAAGTGTAAAATTTAAAACATGGAAAATCAATATTTCATGAACATTAATTTAATCAATAACTATATTGATAAATTACATTTTAGAACTTATAACCATATTTATGATAAAGTTAAAGAAAAGTTTCCAAATATCAAGAAAAATGAATTGAAAAGCATTATTGATAATAGATTGAAAGATAAATTCATTAAAGTCAAAAAAATTAAAGCATACTATTTCAAAATATTCTCAACACAGCCAAATTGTTGGTTTCATGATTTAATGGATAATGGTAAAGGAAATAAACCACGTTATTGGCATATTTTCATTGGAACAAATAATCATTATGCTGTTGCGTTACCTCTAGAAAATAAATCATCATCATCTGTTCGAATAACTTTATCAGCATTTATTGATAAATATCATCCTTTCAAATTAACATCAGATGAAGAAAGTGCATTCATTGAAAAGAATAATCTAAAATTATTGAAAGATAACAATGTTAAAGTACATATTATCACTGAAAAAAATCATTCAGCTTTAGGAATTATTGATAGATTTATTCTAACTTTACGTAATATGAATATACCTACTCAGAAGGGTGAAAAACAAAGTCATTATGAAAAGTATCAAACATTCTCTGAAAAAAGAATGAAAAAGTTAATTGAAATCTATAATACTACTTATCATTCAAGAATTAAATGTACACCTAAAGAAATGTTTGAAAATCAAGAACTAGAAAAAGAATATATATTTAGTCAATTAGACAAGAAAGAAAAGCAAGAAGAGATTAAAGATTTATATCTAAAACCAGGTACATTTGTGCGTTATATTTTACCTAGAGCTAATGGAAGAAGAAAAAGATATCAAATTTCTAGAGAATGTTATAAGATTTATTCAGTTAGAGGAAATATGTATTCTTTAATTGCTAAAGATGGTACTGTTATGAATTTACCTAGATTTAAAATCATGTCGATAGCTAAAAATGAACCAATTAAATGGGCTGAAACTATACCTGGAAAATGGAATGGAATTATTACAAAAATATTGAGTTATAATCCAGAAACTAAGAAATATAGAGTCGTTTTTCATGTACCTGATAATGATGATTATATTGATGAAATTCCTAGTAGTTATTTGAGAGGTAATTTTCCTAATAGTTTAAGTGAAGCAGAATTGAATTTTATTCGAAAGAAGGCTTGATATTTTTGTTTGAGAGCTGTAAAGTAAGTTTTTCTATCTACCCATTCCCCATTTACTAATTCCATTATCCATAACTCATCACCTTCAAAATGCATTTTAATTGTTTGATTTCCTTCATATACATAACTATAATTTTCAGAATTTTCATCAATATCATTTTCATAAATGAAATCGAAATATGTTTTATTAGCATCTTTATCTAAATAGTACCCAGTCATTCTTAATCGTTTAATTGTTATATCAAAATAAACTTCATCAAACCAATCACCTAATTTTACATAATTATCACCATTTGGAGTAAGATGTGTAAAAGTTCTATCAATCCAAAATACTTTCTCTAATAATGCTATAGTTGCTTTTAATTCAGTATTTTCTTTCTTTAATTCTTCTATTTGAGATTTTAATGCTAATTCATCAGGAGCTGGATAAGTTATTGATAATAATTCAAACTTCAATATAATTTCATTACTATCTAGAAGAGTTATTTGTGATTTGTTTGTAGCCCATCTAAGTTTTAGATTTTCATTAATTATATGGTCATACATTATGAAAGGAGTTTCTGATTGATTATCAATAGTAAAATCAAATTCATAAGTATTGTTTTGGTATTTTAATATAAAGTGTGAAGAATTTAAATAAACAGAATAAAAAGTATATTGATTTCCTGATTTTGTAAATTCAACATTTTTTGTTATAGTTCC
>CAJTRF010000119.1 GCA_910578525.1 uncultured Mycoplasmatales bacterium
TATGGAATCTAAAGATATATTTTCAAATGCTCCAGAAAAAAAGAGACCTTCACCTCCTCCTAAAAAGAAACTAAATATGGAATCTAAAGATATATTTTCAAATGCTCCAGAAAAAAAGAGACCTTCACCTCCTCCACAAAAGAAATTAAGTTTTCAACACTTTGTCAATGCATCTGAAGCAGCTCAAAAAAGAGATTTAGAGAGACCAAGTTTAGATGATAAAGATTTTAATAGTTTAAATGAAAACAATTATGTATCTGATGCTATAGTTTATGCATACATTAAGATAAATAATAAGAAAAGAAATGATAATAGGAAAATAGCAGTTGAGACAAACTTCTTCATGGAATGTATTGAAAATAATTTATATGGAGATATACTTGAATGGGATGATTTTAAAAATAAGGGTTTAAAATATTACGATTATATTATATTTCCTATTAATTTCGAATATAATAATGGCAAAAATAAAAATAAAGGTCAACATTGGATACTCTGTATAATAGATATTAAAAAGAATACAATTACAATATATGATAGTGAAGGACGAAAATATGATAAAAAAGTTAAGCAAATAAATGGATTTTTAGTACATTCAGGTGCTAAAAAAGAATTCACAGTTAATTATATTAGTAAACCACGTCAACCATCTGGAGTAGATTGTGGAGTATTCGTAGCAGAGTATGCAAAGCGTTGGTTGTTGAATGAACCAATTGATTTTACCTTTAATGATATACCTCAAATAAGAATTGATATGAAAAATGCTTTAAGACCATATTTAACTGATAAAGCTAGAAAACTGTTAATGCAACAAGTACAGCAAACAGAGCAGGCGCAACAACCAAAAAAAACTCCAATTGATTATCATAAAAAAGAAATGGAAAAAATCTTAAAAAATCAAGAAAACATAGATTGTCTTGATGGAAATACTAATGTTTATAATAAAACAATTTTTGCTTATTTAAGCCTTTTATATCAAAATATTTCACCTAAAGAAAAAGAAACTATTGGTTTAACTGATGATACTTTTATGTACTACATTACGAAATCAAATACTGATGCTGGAGTAAAAATTGCTTCTCGTAATTGTATTGGATTACAAGGACATGATTATAAAGAATATAAATACTTTATAATTCCATTTTCTATTAATTCAACTATAAGTGGAAATGATGGACATGCAATACTAGCAATAATAGATAATAGTAAACATAGAATATTAATATATGATTCAGACAATATGAAAAAAATTAATAGATATGTTAATGAAGTTGATGCAATGAGAAGGTTTATTAAAGCACAAGGAATTAACGAAAATTATAGTCTTGCAATCATTAATGAACCTCAACAAAGAACTGAACATGATTGCGGAGTATTTGTCATGGAATTCGCAAGAAATATGTTATTTAATATAAAGGATAAATTTAGTCAAAATGATATTAAAAATATTAGGAAAAGAATAAAACAAGAATTAACATCAAGAACTCTTAGTTTTAATAAATAACTCTATAGCCACCGTTATACATTTCATCAATAATTACATCTTTAAAAACATAATTATTATTTTTCATTAATTCCAATGTTTCATGTTTGAGTTTTCTCATTTGTTTAGTAAGTATTTTATCATCTTTCTTTATGATTTCGCTTAATGGTACCATATATTGATATTCAGTCATTTTTTACATGATAAAAAAATCACATCATTTTTAAAAAATGTCTGAGCCATTATATGCTACCATGTTTAATGTAAAATACGAAATTGAAAGGGTACAAAATGTATTAGAAGCTGAACTAAAAGCAATAAGAGACCTGCAAGAATATCTTGGTGAACAATTAAATGACATTGAAGGTAAAGTCCTTCTTATTCAGAATAGGATGCCTAAACTAACATGGTTGGAGGAAGAAGTTGATAAACTTAAAAAACAACAAAATAAATAAACAATAATAATTTTTTCACTTCATTTTTTATTTATGTCATCCAATAATAAGCCAACATTTGAGGACTTTTATAAGCGCTTGGATAGTAAAAAGTACTATGCACTCAATGGGTTGTGCGATTTTTATGCTGCCTTTTTTAAAATCGACCCAATAGACCCTTATGCTTTTCTAATGCTCCCAGAGGTCAAACAACATTTTGATGTATACAAAGTTTCTCAACCATTTTTATTAGGCATTACAATACTCAAGAAAAAGATTTAAATAAAAATTTTATCATTAATATATATTTTTTATTTTTATTCTGCTAAGGTGGGGACCCAGGTGCACCCTGCCACCTGGGGCACCCCTTAGCGTATACTACTAATATGTTGAATGAATATCTAATTTACAGAATAAATATCTAATTTACAGAATAAATATCTAATTTACA
>CAJTRF010000120.1 GCA_910578525.1 uncultured Mycoplasmatales bacterium
TCCAACCATAAATACTGGTATACAATTTTATAATGCTTTTGTGGTTGTGTCAGATACCTATAGAGAAACAACAAAAGATCAAGGTAAATCCGAATTAATAACTAATGATATAGTAGAACTTATCGATGAATTTTATGTGACAAAACCTATAAAATATCTAGAGATTAAAAATATAGACAACAGCAACTATAGACATAAGATAACAATAGCGGATTTAAAATCTGATACCACAACCAGTAGTAGATTATACTGTCAGATAAGTTGTGATAATAGCTATGTAACAGATAATTTATACTATTGGAGTAACAATGTGTTTAATTCTAATGAGAGTTATGACTATATAAAGAATAAAAATAAAGCCAATAATTATCAATTATCTAGTGAAAAGTATCTGGATGCGGGAGTATCATCCAATGGTTCTGCATATATAGAGTTAGACATATTAGATAAAATAGCACCAAATAATTTACTAAAATCCAATATGATAAGATTTTATCTTGATACCAGTGATAGCAGAAAATTATACAATACAACCAACAGCAGCTGTTATGTCTATAGTGAAAATATAATAGATGGTATAAGATTATATCTAGATAACGACCATAATATAACGGAAGGATATGTTAAACATTATATGATTAAGTAAATGATAAACAAACCCAAACAGATAGAACAACCATTTGCAATAAATGGACTGAGAAATGAAATACCAGATGAAATAAACCAAATGGAAGAACAACAAGGTAAAGCAAGCTATAGCAAGGGATTCCCAAATATAACTATGTTACCCAAAGAAGCAGGAGGATTACCCCCTTTGGGGCAAGATATGAATGGTATACTCTATGACATATCAGAGAATATAGTTTATAATCAAGCAGGAGGAACCTATGGTCTTAATGAAGATATAATAACCAATAGGGGTGGTTATCCAAAGAATGCAATGCTAATAGAGGAGGACAATAAAATCTATCTATCTAAACACAATAACAACATAAGTAACTATAAAACAGATAACTCTGTAATAGGTTTAGATTGGGATATGATAGTACCAGATAACTATATCCAGAGAACTATAGGAGAGATTATCTATAGTAACAGAGTTGATTATGATAATATCAATGGGTGTTTAAAATGTGATGGAAAGATATATGATACTAAAGATTATAGTATATTAGTTAATAACTATCTAAAGCAATTAAGAATTAAATATGTATCCTTTGCTGAATATGAAAATATATTAATAAATAATAACAACAGTTGTTATTATTTTGGATATGAAATGGATAAAGATATATTTAGAGTTCCAACCATAAATACTGGTATACAATTTTATAATGCTTTTGTGGTTGTGTCAGATGTATATGGTACTCCTGTTGGTAGTTCAAAACAATCTACTGAGATACAACTTATAGAAGAGTTTAATATTACTAAACCTATAAAATATCTAGCTATTAACAACATAGATGATAACTATAGACATAAGATAACAATAGCGGATTTAAAATCTGATTACGGAAATAGTGGTGCTATGCTAAATTGTCAAGTGGGCTGTAATGGTAATTATGTTACGAATAGTGTGTATGGTTGGAATAGTGATATATTTAATTCAAATGAAGCTTATAGTTATATAAAGAATAAGAACCAAACAAATTCATATCAAATAACGAATGATAGGTATTCTTATTCAGGTGTTACAGGAAATACAGATAATGGTTATTTTAATTTAGAATTGGAGATATTAAATAATAGATCACCCTATCATCTATTAAAATCAAATCTATTAAAATATTATATCAACAACAAAGTATTGTATAATACTCCCACTAATGTTTGTGGTATCTATAATGAAGGAAGACTAGATGGTATAAGATTATATCTAGAAAGTAATTACAACTTTATAAGAGGTAATGTTAAACATTATATCATTAAGTAAAAGAAATAAGAACAATAAAGAATAATATTAAAATAAATAATCATGAATAATGAAATAAAAGAATTAAAACAATTCAATATTAATAATAAACCCTCCCTATTTGAAAACTCAAAAGGATATAAATCCAGTAGTATTATACTTGAATATATCTTCTTTATAGTTTTAATTCTTATTATTACATATAGTGTATATAGTACTAAAGATATACCTACCAATACTATGATATTGCTAAAATGGTTGGGTATAGCTATAACCTGTAGTACCGAAGGCTATAAGATAAATGAAAGAATATGTGATGTTAGGGAGAAGAATAATAACAATAGGAGTAACAATAACTATCTATGAAAACATTAATCACTCTAACCCTCCTAAACCTAATAGCTCTATATTATGCCTATAGTTCAGGTAAGAAACATAAAGAAAATG
>CAJTRF010000121.1 GCA_910578525.1 uncultured Mycoplasmatales bacterium
TTTTAATGTTTCCTGAGGTAATTTAATTGATTGATTATTATAATCTTTTATTTCTTTTATTTTTGTATCGTTATTATTATACTCATAGATTATGCCATTACCATCTATTGTTAATTTACCATTTTCTACTTCCTTAAGAGATAGCAATTTTATCATTAAATTATTATTTTCATCATATTCTATAGAGTGATTAACATAGTCATTATCTTTAACAACTATTTTACTTTTATTATCACCTAAATTACTAAAGTTTGATATTAGATAGTAGGGAGTATCAGGATTAATTGATAGTCCTTCAGTATTATATTTTACAGTTAATATCTTACCATCTGATATATTTAATGTAGAATTATCACCTGCTCCTTTTAGATTACCTATTAATTCACTACCATTTATAGCAAGAAGAAGAGTTGTATTTGTTTCTATATTAAGAGTATTAGCTTCTATCATGTTGGTAGATAGGTCTATGTAGAAGGAACCGTTAGTATTTCCTTCAGAGTTTTTAAAGGTGATGATGGAGTTGATGGATTCATGATTGGTTTTATATTGCCAAGTACCATTATCGTAAACCCGGTAAAAACTTCTAATATCATGCCCTAATATAACTTTAGCTTCTGTATTGGAATAGTTTATGAAGTTAAGGGTTGAATTGCTGCCGCAATCTATCATAGCAATACCTATTACACCTCTACTTTCTTCTGTCATTTTATTGTTAGCTAATGTGAAGGAAGGGGCATCACCATACAAATCGATGTTCAAGGTTCCTTCTTCGTTGTTTATAACAACAGCATATTTATCTTCATTATTACCATCAAATGTATATATAGGAGATATGGTATTTTGGGTTATGGATATGGAATTAGCAGTTAGGGTTAGGGTAGAATTGGAATTATTAAACAAATAAACATCACTCACACCTTTAACTTCATTATTACTGATACTTATTGTTTTTGTTATTTCACTTCCAATGTTTACTGTTGATGAACTATTATAAAACAAATAAACATAACTACCTGTTGCACTAACACTATTTCCATCTATATTTATGGAATTAGCAGATAGGGTTAGAGTGGAATAGTCATTATTAAACAAATAAACATAACTACCTGTTGAACTAACACTATTTCCATCTATGTTTATAGTATTAGCAGATAGAGTTAGAGTAGAAGACTCATTATAAAACAAAAAAGCATCAAAACCTGTTGAACTAACACTAACATTATTTCCATCTATATTTATGGAATTAGCAGTTAGGGTTAGGGTGGAAGAGTAATTAAAAAACAAATAAGCTCCAATCTTTGTTACACTAACATTATTCCCATCTATGTTTATGGAATTAGCAGATAGGGTTAGAGTGGAATTGGAATTATTAAACAAATAAACATCACTCACACCTTTAACTTCATTATTACTGATACTTATTGTTTTTGTTATTTCACTTCCAATGTTTACTGTTGATGATGAATCATTATAAAGCAAAGAAGCATAATCACCTGTTGCACTAACATTATTCCCATCTATATTTATAGAATTAGCAGTTAGGGTTAGGGTAGAATTGTAATTATAAAACAAAGAAGCTTCAACATTATTAACAACAACCCTATTTCCCACAAACAAAGCATAATCAGTATTTATGGTTATATTATTTTTATTATTTGATTGTCCTTGACTTTTAAATAAAGCACCACCTTCTGTTAAATCAACCCCTATCATTCCAAACATAGAATTATTCTCTTGATTGGTAAGATTCATAGTAAGTTCTGTACCAGGAGCTATTTCAATTCTGGTATTTGTTCCGGTAAATAGTATATTCTTATTAGCTAAAGTATTAATATCTTCTGTTGTGGTGATAGCTTTACCATTTATTAAATAATTAAAACTTAAATTAACTTCTGTTTTATCTTCTCCTTCTTCTGTATTAAATAAACTATCTATTATTTCTTTAGATAAATATATTGGTTTATCTCTTTCTCCTGTTTCTTCATTATAACCTTCTATTTCTGTTTCTTCTATATCATCAGCTTTATAGGTTATGTTAACTTTAACTCCTTCTTCTGTATTATCTTCACTATTATTAGTATCTGTATCTTTCTTTATGGTTAAAACACCATTGGTTACATCTTTAGCTTCTCCTGAAGCATAAACATTATTATTTCTGAAAGAAGATAATAAGAATAATAAGAATAATGTAATTATTAATAATTTATTATAGATGTTATTGTTATATATTGATATATTCTTTGTACCTTCATTTCTTTGAGATAACATAATTAGTATAAGTTATTTATAATTGAATGAATTATTATTTAACCCCAACCTCGCTTTTCATCCCAACTTCATCCTTATTTTTAGCT
>CAJTRF010000122.1 GCA_910578525.1 uncultured Mycoplasmatales bacterium
AGATGCACGTGATGTAGTAGAAAAATATGAAATTGTTGCTAATGGAAATACAATTTATACTCAAAATTTTGCATGTGAAGAATCATTTTTAACATCATGCTGTGCTAATGAAACAACTAAAAGAGCTGATATTTATTCAAAAGCAAGACATAAAGATATTTGGAATTATACATCTGGTTGCAGAACTGGGTTTGTTGTTGATTGGAAAGATAAAGATGGAAAGAAATGGTATGAACAAAAATATAAAATCCATTTGAAAATTGATTTACGTAGATTTTTACCATTATCTAATATTAAATATTTACCAGCTTTTGCAGGTAAGATTGAATTACGTTTATTCTTTTCATGTGCAGGAATGGTTTATTGTCCATTAGGTCCAAGCATGGAATTAAAAAATGAGCCTAGTATATATTCCAAATATACATTTGAACCTATTACAGCTGAATTCATACCAATTGGTGAATCAATTACATGTTGGGTTAAATCTACTGCAGCTGGAACAGCACCAAATCAAACATTTACATTAAATGCAGGAACTAGAACAAGTAATGTTGTTGAGTATGTTATTACTGATTGCTTAAGTATCATACCATGTTTTGGAATTAGTGATAATATATATAATTCATTGGTTCAAAGATATACTGATCCAACTCATCCTTTAACATTTCCTACTCAAACATTATCAATATATACTACAACAAATGCATTAAAAAATCCAAGTGATAAAACTACTTGTACAATTACTCCTAGATTTGTTGATTCAATATTTTGTTTATTCCCATTACATAATAGATATAAAACTGTATTTAAGAATCCGTTATTTGAATCATTTTATATTAATGCAGGTGGTTATGGAAATGTACCGGCACGTCCATTTGGTACAACTGAAAAATATCCTGAATTTATTGAGTATTGTCAAAATGCTATGAACATGAATGGTGAACAAAGTGGATTTAACAAAGAAGTTGCAGCATCATTGACTAATAAAAGTGGTTATAATGCATCATTAAATTATTATTCGAATGATAGAAGTTCATTCTTTATAGGACTTCCTACTGAAACTGACAATACATATCAGCAAGGACTAACATCATTGTCCCCAATTAACTTTGAAATCAATGTTTCACAAAAAACTGGGGAAGATACTTTTGCTGATGAAGTTGATACACCTCCTTTATTATGCTTATTATATGATGCATCAATATCAATTCTTGTTCAGCCTAATGGAATTCCACCTCTTGTCAGAATTGGATTATATGATTTAACATCCCCTGAATAAAATTAAATTTCAAATATATTTTTTTACTTCTATAAAAATGACTACTGAACAGCATTATAAGGTATATGATTATATCAACAACGTTATCACTTTGCTTGATTCCCCTGAAGATTTTGTTAAATGTAATTTCAGTATTTTATGTGATAAATATCCAATACAAATAAATAAAAGCAATTATATAGCAAAGGTTTTGTATATATCATTGAAAACAGATAAGTTGGTTAAAAGGTTATATCCAGATAAAATCAAAGAATATGAAATTGAATATATTATACTTAATTCTAATACAAGACGTAAATTAAATTATAAGATGAATGAATTTTTTGTAAATGGCAATAATGAAACACAAACATATAAAGAAAATGATTTTTATAATTATTCTATTGAACTTGTTTCTAATAAAACCAAAGAATTGATTAATCAATTAAGAGAAAAATATAATTTAACTGTTCCTTCACTTTTCATAGGAGAGCATCAAGAACTAGTTTTAGAGTAAGTACATAATATTTTTTTTATATTAAAATGAATAAATACGGATCACCAAATTCAAATGCAATTGGTACAACAGGTCAAATGTATAATGAAAATATGAAAACTGAGAAGTATATTAATAATAAACATTATGGAATATTTTCAAATGATAATACATATGCTATTACATTTAATCCATATATCAATAAACCACCTACTAAACTAATGATAGATAAACCTGTAAAACTACCACCATCAAATCAACATATAACTAAAACATATAATGAACCATCTTCAAGCTTAACAGATGGGAAACAATATTTACATAATGCAAAATCTAAACCACCTCCCCTTCTACCACCTTACCTCAAAAAACCTGAGGACCTTGGGGAAATACAAGGGAAATGTGATGAGAAAGATAAAGGTAATGTTATATATGGTCCAACAAATAAAGTCAAATTTGAAACTTTTTTATATTAATTTTGAAAAATTTTTTATTTTAAATAAACTATGATTAGAAAAAGAAGTGCAGCAACTGGCATCAATGCTAAT
>CAJTRF010000123.1 GCA_910578525.1 uncultured Mycoplasmatales bacterium
AATGAGAATGTCTTTCCTCAATATCAAGGTCAAGAGTTTCATGATCGTGATTTTGAAATAAATACAAATCTCATTCAATTGTTTCCTGATGATGTTGTTGGATTGTTAAATTTATTTGAACCAACACTTGAAAATTTAAATAATTCTATCAAATATATCTTTCATGCTCCATATAATTCAAACCATTTGTACAATATTGTGAAAAATTGGTACTTATCTAATCAAGAAAATTCTGAACAAGATCTTCAAGCAATTGGTAGTCAAGAAAATCATCCAGAAGTTTCAAATCATTGGATCTTCCCAATTTTGAATGCACTCTCAGAATCTCAAAGAAATGTTATTTGGGAGAAATATTTCAATAATACAATTAACCAATTTGTTCAAATTGATTTTGGTGAAGATTGTTCAATAAACTCATTTAGATATAAGAATTATGAAAGAAAATATTCTTCTACTGGAATTCGTGTTGGGGATTTCTTTACTGATTTCAAAAAAGTTTGTTGTTATATTCAACTTGACAGAATCTTCATAATTAAAAAATCAAATACGTTAGAAATGTTAAATCCTACTCAATTTGCACCAATATTAAAACAAATTAAATTAGGGTATTCAAAAGTTAGTAAAAAGAATAAGAAAGTAATTACTGCATTTGATGTTGTTTCCTTTGGAAAGAATATGGATTTCATTACTTATGAACATATGAAATTCTTTTCCAATGATCCAAACATTTTTTCATATTTTCATTGGTATCCTTATTCAAGATTAATTCTTTGTACACAAAATGTGATTCAACCATTTTTGGATCATATTTTTAGAGTTATTGCAAATTCTAATCAAGAATTATATGATTATATCATTAAATGGATTTCATTTATTTTTCAACATCCAGATGGTAAAACAGGTACTGCATTAGTTATTATTGGTCACCCAGGTTGTGGGAAAAATACATTTACGGACACTATTTGTTTATTATTAGGTGAATATTCTGATCCAAATGCAAACTTTGATAATATTACAAGCAATTTTAATTTACAAATCTTAAACAAAAAATTATTGGTATGCTCAGAAATGTTAGATTATAATCTCATTCGAAAATATCCTCAACAACATGAAAGATTAAAAACATTAATCACAGAAAGATTCACTACTATTGAAGGAAAACATATTAATACTGAATCTAAAGAAAATGTTGCCAATTTCATCTTCTTATCAAACAATCCTGCTCCTATTCGAATTGATGAACACGATAGAAGATTTATTGTTACAAATTGTTATCCAATGATAGGTCAAGACTATTTTACACCTTTACATAATCTTATTAAGACACAAGATTTCAAAAACAATTTAATTACTTTTTTCTTGACTGTTGATTTATCTGATTTCAATCCAGCACAATTTCCTAATACCCAAGATAGAATGAATTTAATGAACTTTTCAAAACCTCCTGAAAAATTATTTATTGAGGAAAACTTACAAAAATTCAGAAATGGTTATGTAGCTTTTGAAGCCTGGACTGAATTTAAAAAATGGGCAAAAGCAAAAAATTTCAGATCCATAACTTATCAAGAATTTCATCAAAAAATTTTACAATACTGCTCATTCAATAATAATGATAAGAAATATAGATTAAGGTAACTTTTATTTATTTAATTCTTTTCTTAAAAGTTCAATTTCTTTTTCTACTTTGTCTCTTTCTCTTCGTAAATCCATTAATTTTCTAAAATCTTTATCATCATAAACCCTTTGATTACCAATAATCCCTGCCTTTTTTTCGATGTCATTTATTTTTTCATCTAAGATATCCCATTTCTCGTAAGCTTCTTCCAATTTAGACATGAAAACAAAAATAAAAGTGAAGTGTCAAAACTGCTTTTTTATTTAAAGTTTAGCTTTTTGGTCTTTTTCTTCCATTTTTTTAACTCTTGCTTCAGCAATATTTTTTTGGATTATTTCCTTTTGAAATGAAAGAATACAGGCTTCATCCCAGAGTTGACAATTATTCTGCTTTATTTCTTCGTTACGTATCAATTCTTTCTGAAAAACTTCTTTGCCAAATTTTTTTGGCAAATCCCAAATTTCCTTGTAACCAGTGGCTTTAATACATTTGTCAATTTCTTTTTTTTGTTTTCTCACTGCCACTAATTGTTCTTCATACAAGGAACTTTCCGACATTTCTTGACTTCTTACTGCAGCAATATTTTGTCTTATTTCCATTATTTCGTCAAAGAGAATACTTTCTTCGTCTTTGAGTGGATCTGCTTCTTCAGTCATGTTAGAAGACATTAGCTTGAAC
>CAJTRF010000124.1 GCA_910578525.1 uncultured Mycoplasmatales bacterium
GCATGAAAGTGTCAGATTTTCACTTTTTCTAATGTTTACAAAAATCATTTTTGCAAACTTTAGTAGTTTAGTATTGTGAGTCCTCGGACGCCAAGCAAACTTGGCATCCCAGTCCTCACAATTTAAAGGCAATTAGCTACATTTTTAGTGAGATAATTCATTGTTTCTCAGCTACTATCCTTCATTCATTTGACTTACATAAATATCAAATTATATTTTACATAATTTTAAACTTTTTCTTTTTACACTAAATGGAACATAATATGGATTTCGAAAACGATTTCATGAACATTGGAGAACAACCTTTAATAAATCATGATAAAAGGCCTCATGGTAAGAAGCATCAAGCATTCTTAAAAGATTTAATTGCACACAGAAATCAATTGAAAGAATTCTACAGAATAAGACCTAAAGAAGAAGCAAAAGAAAATGAATCACCATCAAAACAGAATCGTAAATTAATTAAATCATTCTTAGATTGGAAGAGATATAACACAGAAGAAAGGCAAAATGAATTAGTTAATGAAATCATTAAAACAATAACAGATTCGCCAACTAATTGGAGAGTTAGTTTTGAACCATTAAATAATTATGGAAAATCAAGGTTGAATGATGCTTTAATCAATTTACTCGAAAATGTTGTTGCACCACGAATAAATGCAGATAATAAATATTTCTTTAATTACAAGGTTTTTGATGCTAAAGGATATAATTGGGTTAAAGTGCCGTTAAGAGCTGATACATTTCAAGAACTGATTAACAGATTGAAAGATGGTGGATTGATATTTGATATTGATAGTAGGCCACCTGAATATTTCTATGAGCAAGGCCATCCAGAATTACCATTTTGGTCGTTATTCTCTGAAATATCGATATGCAAGAATAAATTTGAATCCAAAGCTAATAATGATAGAGGAGGTTCTTTCTTTGGCTATTGGAACAAAACTTATATCGATTTAAGTAGATATCAAATATTCACTAGAGAAGATAATTATTTTGACAGAAGAGCTTGTATTGAAGTACCATGCGTTATTTGGTCACTAAAAGATTTAATACCAGATGATAAACTGAATAATGTAGCATTAAGATTAATGACCAAAAATCCTAGAGGAATGAATGAAATTATAACCAATTATCATAATAATAAAGACTTAGATTTTATATGTCGTGAACAGCAGATTCATTGTAAATTGCATTATTATGATGAAGATTGTGAGAAACCTCAATTCAGAATACTTGTTAGAGGAGTTGCTGAAAGTAAAGCTAAATATCATATTGAATTAGCATTATATAAACAACATTACTTTAAATTTGAGAAGACTCAATATACAAGATATTTCATTAAGAATTATGAAGAATTGAAATGGATTAAAGATGGGAATAAAATAATAGGTAAAAGAAATACAGGAACTTATAAAAGAGATTCACGTGAGAAATACTATTTAAATTCATTGGAATTATTAATCGAGATGATGAAAAATGATATGTTTTCACAAATGAATTTTCAAGATTTATATGCTCTAACATTGAAAATAAGTCCAGATACACCATTATCTGAAGTACCTTTATTTGAAGATTGTCAAGAGTTTCATTACAAGCATGATGAATATGAAATAACAGATACATTTGATAGCAAACCAGAAGGAATTATTGTTGATGCTGAAGGAAATCAATTATGGCCTTTATCAGATGATGATAATATTCCATATGAGTATGAAATTGATTTAGAATATGATGATGATTTTTAAATAATGAATTTATTTTTAAGTTTCTCTCATTCAGTTCAATAATAGTTTTATAAAAATATTGTTTAAATTATAGATTTAACAGCATCTTGTAATATCACAGAGTATTTATAGATATCATCTATATTATGATATAATGATTGCCTTAATTCATCAATATTAAGTTTATCTTGATTGTTATTACATATTTGAATCAATATATCAATAAAATTAATTATCAATTCATTAATATCATTCACATCATACAACTTCTCAATATTACCTGCTCTTAATGCTACTTTACTTAATCTTTCCTCACGCTCTTGCTTCTTCTTTGCATTATACTTTCTCATATACGCGTTCCATTTTTCTTTCTTGGATTCTGGTTGCTGTGGCTCTAACTCTGTTATAATATTTGATGAGCTTTTAAGTAAAGGCTTCTCAGGCGGCAAATCAGAGATTTGACGCTTAACGAAGTCAAAACGTGAAATATTATTCATGTTATTTAACTTAACAGAAAAAGCATA
>CAJTRF010000125.1 GCA_910578525.1 uncultured Mycoplasmatales bacterium
TTAGATGGTTACAGGAATCTGACAACTTCCAAATATGTGCAGGAGTATTTTCAATAACCCTAATGTTAATAATCTATGGAATCAAAATGATATTCAATGAGGAGAAGACATACAGGAAGCTTAGTCCAATGGAGCATAAATTGAAATTTGAAGAGATGAAGAGAGAGCATGCTGCCATAGCTGCTCGACTCAAGAAGAAAGCCAAACCAACACCACTTAGTGATGAGATTGATATACTAACTGATGATAACCCATTATTGGATGTAGCATCAGTATTTGTTGATACAATTGATTTAGTGAACAATTTATGTGAGGCTCATAATTATGTCATGGATAGATTAGATTCAATCCCCAGTGGTGACTCCAATTTTGTTAATGAGGCAGGTATTGATGAATTCATTATTACAAACAAGGATGTATCTTCATTAACAGACACAATCAATAATGTTGAATGTAATCTATTAGTCATCAATGTTCCTGACGAACTGAGGAAACAAGCCTTCCTCAGTTACAATAGACCAATCTTCAAAATTGTATTGAGAAAGAATGTTATATATGATTCCAAAGGGAGGTATATTAAAGAATTCTATATTGTATCTAAAGATAATAAGATAGTGTGTCCAGTAATCAAATTTGATAGTTATCAAAATTTCTGTATCATCAATGATAGTTCTTTAATCGCAACAACAACATCTGCTGACCAAAATGACCTTGATAATAAGTTTTATATAGCATTTGATAAAAAGCTACCATTTCATCCCCATAAGTTATTCCTCAATGGTGAGTTATCAATTATGAATGAATATACACCAGCTCATCTTGAAACATCTAAGACTATTAAATGTAAGACCATCATAGCAGACAATGCATTGAAGTTACATACCAGTGATGTACATTATTTCTATAAGCCATCCATCATTCAAGATTACATCATCCAGGATGAGGACTACTACAAGATGATATTTGAAATACCTGATGATTACACCATACCTGATCAACTCGAATTCAAGTTTACAGAACATTGTTTTGGTAACCATTGGTCATTGAAGTGGTGTGCTGATGAGACCCATGTCAATAAAGGTTATTGGACAGGTGATAATATCCAAGGTAGACTCAATTCCAAAGTTGTCAGTAAATGGAATCTTAGACCAGGTAAGAAGACCAATGACTGTTATGGATGTTGGGTTACTATTAAACAAACAGATGTGCATGAGGCTTTAATATCAAATGATGGAAGTGGTTTAATGTACTCACTCCTGAAGAACTACAAGACATTATTCAAGATACAGATGAATGATGGGACTATTAGAGATGGTAGTGAATGGAACATGACATGTGCTTATGAGAATCATCTATCTAATGGTCTATCAAATTCATTACATCCAGGATACTATGGTACTATCATTTTATATTTATCAATGGATAACACTGAAGGGATTCGAACAGACCTCATTGAGAAAGTATATTTAGATATCTATGTTGGTGATTCAACAATTACTGGCACTAGGTTATCATTCAAACCAGATTGGTTCCATGTTCAAAAGAATGGCAAGGTATATGTAGATGTCATCCCACTTCTTGACACCATTGAGAAGATCAGTTATGAATATTCAACTACCAAAATCAATCCAGATACCAAAAATGTTGAACTCTATTTGAAGAGAGAATATACAGATCCCATTGATGAAGTGAATTGGGATCCATCAACCAATGCATTTAAATATATCATAGACACACAGTTTTATGAAGTACTCCCAAGACCTGATGCTGCTACAACATTATATACTGATTACAACATTACATCATCCAAAGTCATCACAGCTGACAATATTACTACTATGAGGAGTGATTTGAATGTACTCACTAACAACTTTGATGTAGTCAGTTATGATGTCAAAGATTTGACCAGTCGAGTGGATACCCTGAATGCAGAAATGTCTGAGACCAAAAGAATCACTCATCATCTACAAGATGATATTGATCAAGTTAGGATAGTATCCAATGTAGCCCTTGCATTTGGAGTCATTGGGACAGCAGGTAGTATAGCCAATGTTGGATTAACATTATTTAGAACAGGATTCACAATCACCAAGGCTGGTATAGATTCAACCATTGAAGGTATATCCCAAGGTGAGCAAGCTTTATATCATCTAGGTGATGGAAGAAACCTACCTCCATTAAAAATAGCAAGGTCAACTACAACTGATTTAACTCCAATCATAAATTGGTGTGAT
>CAJTRF010000126.1 GCA_910578525.1 uncultured Mycoplasmatales bacterium
ACTCCAAACGATTATGCTATACTTGTAAGTGGTGTAAATTAACTTTTACAATCTAGTCGAAATCTAAGCAGTATTACATGAGATAGTTACAATGATAATCCTAGTTTAAAAACCAATTCATTTAGTGGTGTTTGTCCAACTGGTGGAAATGTTATAGTAACCAATCCTAGTGTTGGTCATGATAGCGCTGCATTGCTTCGCTATTTATTAGATAATGCTGGATTACCGCAAAGTTGAGCTAAAAATTAATTAACTTAACTGCAAAATGTACTCAAAGTAGTTCAAGTGCGTTTTTTATACTATTTTTACTAAGTAAAACCAAACTCTCTTCACTACACCACAGACAGTTCCATAAAAATTTATACATTAGAAATAAATTAAAATTAGCATTTTTGCTAATTTTATATTTTGTTTAAACTTTAAACTAAGTATTAATAAATTATTTAACTTCAATAATTTGAGTTTTTGCTTTTACATTAATGTTGTTTTTAAGACTCTTAATCTTAGCAGAACCTAATGTTTCATTTAAAACAATTACAGGAGTAATGGTATCTAACTTATTAGATTTAATAGTATTTAAGTTTGCAGTTACAATTTTGTCTCCTGCTTTAACTTTTTGACCAACTTTAACATTGTATTTGAAAACATTTTTATTAGAAAGCTTAACTGTATCGATACCAATATGAACTAGAATGTCATATCCTTGTTTTGATTTAATAGAGAATGCATGATTATTAACTAAAGTAATAGTTCCATCAATTGGTGCAACAAAGTTTCCGTTGTTTGGAATGATTGCAAAGCCTTTTCCCATAATGTTTTGGCTAAAAGTTTCGTCTTTAACTTTAGTTAAAGAAACAACTTTACCATCAACTGGTGCAGACACTTTCATTAATTGCTTAATAACTTTAGCTTGTTTTGCGTTATTAGTTTTAGCTACATTAATATTTTTTTGATTATTAATAGTAGGTGACTTTCCAGATAATATATCTTTCATTTCATTCTTAATTCTGTCAGCTTGAGTACCAAATACAGCATACACAGATTGCTTAGAAGGATTAACTACCCCGCGTGCTCCTAAACTTGTTAATTGTTGTTTATTAACTTTATTAGGATCAATTACTTGAACACGTAATTTAGTAATACATGCATCAACATTTTTAATATTTGCTTTACCACCATAAGCATCAATTACTGCATTAGATAATTGGTTGATTTCAGAAGTTTTACCTTCTTTTGCGGCTAAATAATCTTTTTTAGAGAATAAGTTTAGACCAGCTCCATCTCTTCCTGGAGTTTTAATATCAAATTTCTTGATAAGGTAATAGAAAGAGAAATAGTAAATTGGAATTAAAACAAGTCCAATTACAACAGCTCAGTAACAGTTAGCACCTGCGCCTAAGCTATCAGGTAATATACCATAAATACAGAAGTCAATTAATCCACCGGAGAATGTCATACCTATGTGAGCACCTAATAGATTCATAAATCAGAATGATATTGCACAGAAGAATGCATGAAATCCTCAATACAATCAAGGAGCTAAGAATAAGAATGTAAATTCTAATGGTTCAGTAATACCAGTTAAGAAACTTGTTAAAGCAGCAGAAAGAATAATTGAGCTTGCTACTTTTCTATTATTTCCCTTAGGAATAACAGTTACCATTGCAGCAGCAGCTGCTGGTAATGCAAACATCATGAATGGGTATTTACCTTGCATATATTGACCTACATTAACAGTTGAAGAAGAGTCAATTAATTTAGGTAAGTTTGCAAATGTTAAATGAACTTGATCACCATCAATTGTAACAGTCTTACCTGCTAATTGAGATAAAATAAATCAACAAGATTGATCACCATCAATTGCTGTACCATTTATAAATGATGTAGGAGACACAGATTTAGCAAATTCAAATCAGCTAGTATAAGTATGTCCATCACAAACGATTTGTTTAGCAGCTTCACTAAAATTAATTTGACCACCAACTGCTGTATATCATAATGGTGTATAGAATGCATGGTGTAATCCAAATGGAACTAACGCTCTTTCAATGTATCCAAAGATAAAAGAATTAAAACCATATGTTTTATCTCCAATATAGCCTAATCCATAACCTAAATAGTATAATCCCATACCAATACCGGGTCATGCTAATGAAAATAAAA
This sequence comes from uncultured Mycoplasmatales bacterium, assembly GCA_910578525.1. Taxonomy (GTDB): domain Bacteria; phylum Bacillota_I; class Bacilli_A; order Mycoplasmatales; family Mycoplasmoidaceae; genus Malacoplasma_A. Next base: position 2,164 of record CAJTRF010000126.1, read on the forward strand.
TAGATAATGGAATCATTGTCATGAAAGTGACAATTGGAAT
>CAJTRF010000127.1 GCA_910578525.1 uncultured Mycoplasmatales bacterium
TTATAATCCTAAGTTCTGCGTTCAACTAATGAAACTTGTTCTTCCACCACTTACACATCTTAAAATAAAGTTCTGTGGTTTCCCACTTAACAAAAAGCATCCATTGAAACATCCATATTTAAAAGCATAATTATAACCTATAGATGATATTGAAATATAATTATGAACAGACATCATATCCGTATTTGTTTGTTTAAATACTTCTTCTAAATCATTATTGAATTTTTCTATTCCTTTCATTAATACTATGCAATCAAGTTTACAATAATATATTGCATACTTCATTATATCTATTTTATCACAAGCTTTAGCTTGGGCCAAATCTAATGATTTGTCATCTACTAATGAACCTGATGAAATTGCATTATTTATTATTTGTTTCCAATCATTCTTTATTTGTTCAAGGGATTTATTATCCTTATTCTCTCTATAATATTGTAATTGGAATTCAAGAGTTGATACATATTTTCTATTAATATTTCTTTCAGTATATAATTTATATGCCATTACTTCTTTATGAACTTTGAGGTTAAACATTTCTGCAAAATTTCTTAATGGGGCTGGTATTAATGAATAACTATTTCTGAAAGTTAATCTCTTTTCTATAACTGTACTTTTCCTGTTTTTAGTTTCAATTGTTTTATATTTCGTTAATACTATTTGAAGTATTGTACCAGTTCTTTCTGTAATCTGTACATCCCATCCTTTTGTATTAATGAAGAAGCAAGCATCATATTTCAAGTTATGGAAATAAGTTAATGAATTATGTTCTAATGATTTAAGTAAACGTTCAGAAATATTATCACCTTGGAATACCATTTTATGAATCTGTTTTCCAACTCTGTATACAGTGCAATTAAGATAAGGAACGTGAGGTGATTGGGTTGTATCTGTTTCAAAATCACTGTAATATATTATGGACCATTCCCTAGGTTTTTTATTATCATTGGTATCAATAGCTTTACAACACAATTCTTTGTCATAAGATAAATCTGTATAATCATTCAAATGATTTGAATATTCAATAGTAGATAATATATTAGCTTCACATGAATTGATTTCTCTGAATTTATTTTCTTCAAATAATTTTCTAAGTATTGTGATAATGTTCTTTCCATTTAGTTTCTTATTAATCATGTAATGATTCTTGTATAATATTAAATCTACAGTTCTATTGAAATCCTTTGCCCATTTTTTCTTTCTGGTATCTATCTTTATTTGTTGTTGATTTATAATATCTCTTTTCTCATCAATTCTTCTAACAATAAAATGACATTTAAAATATTTGGCCAATTCATAAATTAAATCATTTGGAATCATTCTTGTTTTTACCATATATCTTAGCTGATTTATTTCATCATTAGTGAAAACGTTTGATTGAATACAAGCATAAACTAAGCAGTTATCTTTATAATTATTTTTATCAATTGATTTGAATATTTGATATGTTGTTAAATCTATATCTGATAAATTAATATAGGCCCAAAATCCACCTTCTGGTTTTTCTCTATAATCTTCATCTAGTTCAATTTCTTCTTCATAAAGCTTTTCTGTTATCTGGTCTTGTTTTGTAATAGAGAATACTGTTTGTTTGTTATTTTTCTTATTGTGAATGAATAGTAATGAATATTTAACAGGAATAAATGAATTATTTACCCAAGGATTAGTATCTGAAGAATCTTCGGCCAGCTCAATTGTACCTGCAATATGACCTAATGTTATATCTATATTTTGGTTCTTTGATAGAGTAAACCATTTGTACTCTTTACCACCTAATGCCATACTTTTTACAACTACAGGTACCTTAGATTTTCCAACTATATGACGAAGTGTTTCTGTAAAAGCTAATCTACAATCTTCATCATCTCCTATATCAATATCAAATGAAATTTCTTTCTTTGCTTTAATCATGAAATCTTTCATATATTTTTTGAACTGTTTCTTGTTTTGAATATCTTTTATTCTTTGCTCATATTCTTTACGGGCCTCAGTTATTGCAGATGAATATAAATCAGTTGAAATGTGCATAATATTTCTTTCTTCTCTTGCGTTATCTTTTTCTTTATAAGCATTAACGTAATCTTTGACTCTCCCTCCCCTTCCTTTTAAATTCAATTTTCTCATATTTTTCTTTAATTGTTCTTTCAATTGCTTTACTGTTAAT
>CAJTRF010000128.1 GCA_910578525.1 uncultured Mycoplasmatales bacterium
GAAAAATCCAAATAGCGAATTGGTTGAGCAAATTGTCTTCTCACGTGCTGAACTTGTGCGGGGGTAAATTTAGGGGTAAATTTAATTTCACCTTGAAGGAGAATGATTTTAACTTGAACCATTTTTAATCGTTTTAAACTTTTTCAATATAAACTTTTTGAATGTGGAACTTTTTGAGAGTGCTAGGCTGGGGTAGCGTAGCGCCCCACAGCCTGGCATATACTACTAACACAACAATTATTGGAGGAGCAACTGGAGTCCCAATGAGATTTACAGGACCTACATCAAATGGTACTCCAATGATACCTCAAAAAACCATTAATCCATTATTATCAACACCACCTTCTACAACAACAACACCTCCAACAACTAAACCAAATAATGATGACGATGATGATAAACCACCAAATTCAAGTATTCAATTTAAACCAGTAAATACTGAATTTTCAAGTTATAAAGGAGGTGTAATTAATTTAGTTGAGAAAACTGAAAAAGGTTTAAGCTTACGAAGTTTATGGTTGAAAAGACAAAAAGAAGGAGGAGCAGCACCACCACCTTTAATTCCTAGAACAGATGGAAATCAACCATTCCCAGTTCGTACTTTTACAGGTCCAGGAGAGAAACCTATTATTTCAACTCCAGCAAATGGCCAACCACCTCCTATAACAAAACAAGATTCAGATGATGAAGATTCTGAAAAAGATGATTTCAAAAGTGATGAAGAAGAGTCTGAAGAAGAACCTCCTAAAAAGAAGCCACCACCAAAGAAGAAGACTACATTAAAGAAAGCTCCTAAAAAGAAACCAGTAAAGAAGAATACATTAAAGAAAGCTCCTAAAAAGAAGGCACCTCCAAAGAAGAAACCAAAGAAAGTTGAATCAGACGACTTTTCAGATGACATTTCGGATGACATTTCAGAAGAAGAACCTCCAAAGAAATTTAAATTTAATTTGAAAAATTTAAAACTTTAATAAATGAATGAAGCAGAAAGATGGTGTAGTCCTGATGCTAAATCTTCAAATAAATCATTAAATTGTCAACTACAAGATGATGACGTTATGACTTTAAATGTTCCTTCAAGTAAAAGATTTGAACCAATAAAAGCTGAGAGAAGATATGGTGGTATTTATATTGATCCAAGTAAATATGATTTTAGAACTGAAGAACAAAAAAGAAAAGAAGAAGATGAAAATGATAAACAAAATATTAATTATAAACATAAAACTTATGCAGCTGGTTTAGCTGTTAATGCTTATCGAAAAGATAGTCCTTATAATAGAAAACCTTTAATGTATGGAACTGAAACTAAAAGTTTACCAAAACACCCTCCACCAATTCTAGTTGATAACGTTCCTTCAGTATTAAAGTCAAATCATTTTTAAAACAATATTTTTTTCTTTCTTCAAAATGTCTTCCAAAAAACAAACTAAAACAATGAAGCAATTAAAAGCTCAAAAGAAAAAATCAGAAACTCCTGATACAAAAAGTAAAGATAAAGAAATAGCTGAATTAAAACAAAAAGTTAAACAATTGGAGAAAGCTCAAAAAGGTAGAAAATTATCTGCTCTCAATAGATTTAAGAAATATATTGTTGGACCTTTAACAGAATTAGCTCTTGCTGAAACTGAATATGTTGATTTAATTCCTTTAGATAAAATGAGATTATTAAACAAAGCTTATCCTATTGTTTGGCAAGAAATGGTTGTCAATAAAGTTTCTATGGACAATATTAATTCTAGAAAATTACAAGTTGAATTTAATAATCAAGTCGATGAAATATTAGAACAAATGAAAGCAGGAGAATTAGATGACCAAGAACATTATCGAGAAGATATTGTTAATTTATTACGAAATGCAATTGATGAAGCAGCTAAATCATTTGAACAAGAATATGATGACGAGGATGGTGAAGAAGAAACTGAGGAATAAATATTTTAAAATATTTTTTTAATTATAATTTATTAAAAATGAAACAATGAGTGATTATAGTTCTGATTTTGATGATGATTTTGATAATGAAAGTGAAGATGATGATTTTGATATACCTATGCCAAAAAAGACAAATC
>CAJTRF010000129.1 GCA_910578525.1 uncultured Mycoplasmatales bacterium
CAATTGAAGATATTATTGATGATTTTGAAATAGGAAAACCAGTATTTATTACAGGAAAAGTTTATAAGAATGTTGATAATGAATGGATTGAATCAACCGAAAAAGATTCAATAGATTGTATTTGTTCAGTGAAAACAACAGGTACTTGGAAAGAATTTATTGGAATTTGTGTTCGAATTGACGAAAGAAATAATTCAATAACTTTTGCAAGTCATGGTGATTATTTGGTCAAAGTTGATGATTCGTCAAGGTTTGAAATTGGTGATGAAATTTATATTGATGAAGATAATCAATTCAAAGTTCTTGATGAAAATACTCCAATAACATCAAAAATAAGACGTTTAACAATTGGAATAATTACTTCAAAAATTAATAATAATATTGTTAGTGTATTCAAAGAGTAAAAATAAACTATTTATTTTGATTATCTTCTTTGAATTTTCTTAGTTCTTCCAATTCATTTTTCTTTCGAATTCTATATTCACGTTGTTGTTTTCTTCTAGCTTCTTTTCTTTCGTCATCGTTTTGATATATATTTTTGCGACCTCTTTTTGAAGACATTTTTTGTAAAAATAAAAAAATTTATATTTTTTTTTAAATGAAAGCATCATCATCAAGGTCATCTTGTTTGAATTCAATTTGAACTTGTTTTCTTATTTTTTCATTATTCTTTTTATTTGTAGATTCAGTTAAATATGATGGATAATAATAATTATCTTTATAATTCATTTGAATAAAATCAATACATAAAACGTACATCACTCCATTTTTCTTAGATAACGTTCTTTTCTTATTTTCTTTGAAACTAACAATTATTTCATTTCCAAATAATTCTTTAATTTGATTATAATTCAGATATTTATTAGTTGTACCAGTTAATTGAATAAATAACGGTTTCATACATAATCCGTCAAAATTATTATGAAAAACATCATCTCCTTCAAAATAACAAACACATTGACTAAAATCTTTACAACTTAATTTTTCTTTTAAGAAATCAATTAATTTGTTAGTTGAATAGAAATTTGTTTTTGTTTCTGTTTCCATTGGATATTTTTTAGAGTGATAAAAAATTAAAAAATTTTTTAAACAACACAATATTTGAGACAAAGATGATAAACGTTAACTAATTCATTCCATTCTTTATTATAAACATTTTTGAAATCCATAACAACTTCACCATTTTCTTTAATTATTTTAATTGCATCAATTTTTCTGATAGGATTTGTTTTAGCAGAACAACATCCAAGGTCTTCATCTGGAAATACAATAACATCTTCACATTTTAACATATTTTTAATAATTTCTTGTAAAGAATTGAGAGAAACGATAATACATTTCTTTGAAATTAAATTAGTTATCAAAGTTTTATCGTTTTCTAACAAAATTTGAGCATAAGTTTCTAATATTAAATTTCTAACATCTTTGAATTTTTCTTCTTTTTCTTCATTTAATTCAACGTCTCTAGTTATCACAATTTCTTCTTTTCCATCATCACGTTTATTAATTATAATATTATTAGTCAAATTATTAGTAGATTGACTGGCAGCTGATGGTTCTAAAGAAATATTTGCATTGATACCAGCAGTATTATTTCTTTTCTTAATCATTTTTTATTTTAATATTCAATAAAAAATATCAATTTAAAAAAAGAATTGCTTAATTTTCACCTATATAGCGGTTTTCAGGACAATTAGTTTTGAGAATTTGATAAAAATAGGTCAAATGACCCACTTTTTAAGTAAAAATACGAATTTTGAAGGTCATTTAGTACTTTATATAGCGGTTTTCAGGACGAGTATAAAATAGGAGGTCAAATGGTTCACTTTTTCTTAAAAATGGTCAATTTTTGAAGGTCAATTAATCCACTTTCTTGAAATAAAAGGTCTTAAAAAGGTCAATTTCAATTCAAAAAACCTTGAAATAATTAAATGAAATCTATCAAAAAGTTCTCCAAATGGTCAAATTTTTCAAAAAAATGGTCATTTGGTCT
>CAJTRF010000130.1 GCA_910578525.1 uncultured Mycoplasmatales bacterium
TTTCATTTCTTATTCGGTAATACAAACTTTTTGCAGTTAATAATTCATCTACACATCTTACAGCATCACTTTCACTAACTAAAATAATAGGTAATTCAATTAAAGTTTTTAAAGTTTGCCAACTTCTATCGTTTTCTTCACCATCTTTGGTAACATAAATTAATAAATGATGAGTATTCATATAACTTATTTTAATTATTTCTTCTAAGGCTACAACAGTTTTTCCTAAACTTTGTTTACCAACGATGACATTAACGCTATTATATTTTGTAATAATTTCAGGATGGATTTCACTTATCATAATACCTTGATTTACATTTCTTTTAGCATTTAATTTAGCTCTAATTTTTTTTCTTATTTTAGAATCAAAAGTATCTTCTTGTTCTTCATTACTAAAATATTCTTCAGAAATATCAGAATCGCTACTCATTTCATTTTAGATAAAAGCAAAAAAAAATTTTTATTAACTTTTTTATTCATCGTCATCTTCGTCATAGTCATAGTCAGAATCTTCGTCATCAAGTTTTTGAAAAGTTTCAGCTGCTTCATTAAGTGCTTCAGTAAATAAACTAGCTAAATCTTCTCTATAATGTTCTTGGTCATCTAATTCACCTTCATTCATTTCATCAATAATGCTGTCAACTTGTAAAGTATAGTCAGCTTGAATATTCTTTTTATTTTTTAATTTTTCTTTATCTTCTTCAGTTTCACAGTTATATTTAGTATATAAAGGTTCTAAAACTAATTTCTCCCAAATAATAGGATAAGCTTTATTTAATAACCTCATTTTGTCAACAGGAATTAAATCCACATAATCAGTTTCAGATAAAGCTTGTTCAGTTATAGGTGAAATAATTTCTTTCTTAAATTTATTTAAAGCAGATAACTTTTTAGGTTCTTTTTGAGCTTGAAGACTTTTAACTATTTTTTTTAATTCTAAGAATTCTTTATAAGAAGGGTATTTAGGTTCATCTCTATCTTCTACTTCTTTTTTTTTTACCGCTTGGGTTATAAACATGCTTTGTAGTTTTCTTTTTTCCTGGCATTTTTAAAAAGGAATAAAAAAATTAAAAAAAATTTAAGAAGTAAAAAAAATACATGTATGGAGATTCCGAAAGTTTATATTATGGTCAACTTTTTGGACAGAATGAAAATGGTGATTTCGTTGATAATGAAGGTAAAATCTTAGTAGATTATTACGGAAATATAAAACTGGCACGTTCTTATGATGAAAACTGGCAACCAGAAACCGACCCAAATTATAAACCTATTTACGTTGATAAATTTGGTAATAAAGTTATTATCAATTTCGAAAAACCAAATACAATTACATTACGTAAATTCGAAGATGGAAAAAAGAAAAAGAACCAAAGAAAAAAACCTGCAACTCCTGAAGATTATCAAAATCCTAAAGCATTATTTACAGATGATGAAGGTAATATATATGATGTATATGATAATATGATTCAATCCAAAGATGGTGAAATAAATTTACCACTAGCTTTAGATGAAAATGGTCAACTTATAGAAGATTTTTTAGGTAATCCAGCATATGATTATAATGGAAAGCTAATAACTGGAGTGTTTACTCAAGATGAACTAAAAAATTATAATAAAAAAGAAAAATTATTTGAAAAGAAACTGAAACAAAATATGTTTGATAAATATATGTATGAAGAAGACTCTAATGAAAAAAATTTTATTGATGAGTTAAAAGAAAATAATGGTTTTGTAGATGGAACTAACTACAACTATATATTACAAGCTGGAGAAAAAAATGGAGCAGATCCATTAATGTATACAAAAGCAAAATTAAAAATGGAAAAAAATCAAAAAAAAACAAATAAAAATTTTTTAAAAGAAGGAAAAATGTATAGTAATGATTTTACTGAAGTAGATAATTCTGAATATTTGATAA
>CAJTRF010000131.1 GCA_910578525.1 uncultured Mycoplasmatales bacterium
TCTGACTTTTTTAAAATCTTCATGATTATTATCATACAAAATTTCTGACTTTTTTGAAACTTTTTGAGGGGGTGTTGGCATAAAATTTTACATAAAAATATAACACTTCATTTTAATAATAATACAAAACCAAAATAAGATGACCAGATTAAAAGATATTACAAATGAAAGATTAGTGGCAATTTTTGATTTACTTTATCAAGAGGATGCAACTTTTGAATCTTTTCTTCAAGATCATTATGGAAATGCAAAAGATGCTAGAAAAGATATATTATCACAAATCAAACAAGGATTGAAGTCAGTTGGATATGATGGGGATCCTAATAATTCAGAATTCATATTTTGGTTTTGTAAAGGTTTGACAAATCCAGCCCCAAGGCCTAAAGCTCTCAAAAACTATGATCCATTAGATGATAAATTATTTGAAAAAATTAAGAAGATTATGTTTAAGAAATTTGCTCGTGATGATAGTGAAGTTGTTCATAAAATTTATAAAGAAAGAATTAGTTATAAAAAGTTTTATCCTTTACAGAATTCTCGAGAACAGACCAGAAGAGTTAACAAAATTGTAGAAGATTTAAAAAAGACACCTTCAGATTGGCAAATTGATTTTGATTTATTAAATGATGAAGGAAAAAAATTATTATTCCCTCATTTGAAAAAATTTATGGAAGAAACTGTATCAAATTATGCTACAACTAATCAATATAAAATTCAGTTTAATGTAGGAGGTGAATGGCATTCAAAACCTTTGACAGTAGAAGTTTATAATAAGTTAATTGATAATTTTACAGAAGAAAATTTTATATTTGATCTTAGAGATACAAAACCTGAATACTTCTATGAAAAAGGTTCAATGGATTTACCTGAATGGTCATTATTTTCATCATTAAAATTTAGTGTATTAACAAGCATAGATGGTAATGGTAGTAGGATGCCTGGTTTCTTCAAATATTTAATTAAAGATGATGTACCAGATATAATCAAAAATTATTTATCTAAACTTCAAATATTTGATAAGTTAGTTAATCAATATGGAAAGCAAAGACCTGAACTGGGGGACTGTTGCTTTGTTTATGCATTACAACAAACTAATTGTTATGATGAAGATTTTTTAAATCAACTTAGATTACGTATACAGAATAGATATTTAACCCCAGGTAATATTAATAAATTATGTGAAGAATTTAAGATTCATATCAAATTAGTTTATATTGATGATAATTCATCTGGTATCAACAAGAAACAAGTTCAACAAATTCAAAAGAATAGAAAGAGAAAAAGTTATATTGGTATTCAAAATGCTGAACCTAATAGAACTCATAAATTTGTTATATTTGATCAACATTATTTCATTGAAGAGAAAACACCTTTTACAACTTATTACATTAAGAATTGGAAGACTATTAATGATACATCAAAATATAATAGAGAACCTCGAACCTCTAATGGTAAAATGCATTGGACTAAAGGTATAACATTTATATCATCTTCAAACTTAATTAGAAACTTATTTCAACAAGATTGTTTCAAACCTATTACTTATGGAGAATGCTCAATTTTAAATACAATATTTTATAATGATGTTAATTCGAATATTAATAATATTAAATTAGAATTTGATGAAAATTTCTGTACTAAATTAATTGAACCTCGTATATTCAAACAACCTAAAACAAAACGTAAAAATGATCCAACTTATTGGTATGCAGATTTTGAAGCAGATACATCAGGTGAGATTCATAAAGCTTTTATGGTAGTTGTTCAAAACAGAGATGGTACAATAACTAAAGAATTTAGAGGTGAAAGATGTAATAAGCAATTATTAGATTATTTGCCAACTGAGGCAATCATCTATTTTCATAACTTAGCTTATGATATTCGATTCTTAGCAAGTTATGGAATAT
>CAJTRF010000132.1 GCA_910578525.1 uncultured Mycoplasmatales bacterium
TTTGATACACTTATTAAAAAGAAAAAAATAAATTATTAATTTTAATTTAAAATTTTTTCTTTCTGTAAAATGGCTTTTGGATCTTGGATGAAAAAGATTGGTGAAAAAGTAAAAAGTTTTGGAGAAAAAGTTAAAGGTTTTGTTCAAAATGCTTTACCGAAAGTAAAGAAAGGGTTGGATACTTTGGAGCATACAGTTGGACCAGCAATGGAAGCTGTTGGTGGAGTAGTAGGAGGAAATGTTGGAAATACAATTTCTCAAATTGGAGGTAATGTATCTAGATGGAGTGGTCAAGCAAGAGATAGATTCTTGAAACCAATTTATAATAACAATAATGATGATAATGATTAAGAATATAATTTAATTCGAATTTCTTCATCTAATGGAGGATCTTGAGGTGGAACTAATTTTATTACTCTAACGCATAAATTCATGAATTCTATTAATACTAGCGCTCCTAAAAGCAAATTGGTAATCAACATTATTTGATATGATTTAAATAATTATAAAGAAATTTATTTTTTTGTAAATGGATTTGAAAATTCTTGAACCTATTAAAAATTATTTGAAAGAATTTAATACTCCAGAGGAATTCAATAACTTCTATTCACTTAATAAAGATGAACTCAATAAATTGACAACACATAAATTAAACAAAATGTATCACGTCAAAGGTTATCGCATTACTAAAATAAAAGGTGAATTGATGTTAAAGAAATGGGATGATTCAAAAGTGAAACCAAATGAAGAATTTGTAAGTTTAAATGATATAGAAGAAATAAGAGAAGATATTAAAAAAATAAAAGCAACTGTCAATAATATTATTGAATTCATTAATACAAAAATATCTTCATGATCTCATATAAGTTTCTCCACCTTCCGTGCATTGCACAATAAGTAAAGGATGTTCATCTGGATGCTCTCTCTTTTTCTTATTAACATCTTGATAAACCTTATAAAAGTCTTCAAAATCTAAATAACTTGATGATTGAGAATAAATGTATCTCACTTGTTGTTTATTAAATCCTGGGAAAATATATATTGTTGTAATTTCATTTTTAATATGAGGTTTTATACCTTTCCAACCTTGAATAAGTAAATAAAATGATAAATTATTATGTCGACATCTTCTTAACAATTGACTGAAAAATGACTCTTCTGAAGAAAATAATTTTGAATTACTAATATCATCAAATAAAATTAATGTATGTAAAAATGATTTCTCAAAATTATCTACTTGTAAAGTATCGAATAAATCTTGCTTTTGTCTTTTATCTAATATATTTTTTGTTCTATCTCTACGAACTTTATAATATAAAGATTTTGCTGCAATTAATTCATCAATGCAAGCTTCAGCATTTTCTTCGGAAACTAATAGAATTGGCATTTCTATAAGACCTTTTAAAGTATTCCAACTTCTATCATTTTCTTCTCCATCTTTAGTCACGTACACTAACATATGATGAGTATCTAAATAACTTATTTTAATGATTTCTTCTAAAGCAACAACAGTTTTTCCTAAACTTTGTTTACCAACAATGACATTGACACTATTATATCTTGTTAAAATTTGTTCATGAATTTCTGTAATTAAAGCTCCTGCATTATCATCTTTTTTTGCAGATAATTTTGCTTGTATTTTTCTTCTAATATCTGATTCAAAATTTTGTTCATCATTTCTATCAAATTGAAATTGAAGAGTGGTATTTTCTGTTATTTCTTTTCGTCTAGCTTTTGGGTTTATTCTTGGTCTAGGAGCAATAAATTCAAAGTTATCGTCATCATCTTCATCA
>CAJTRF010000133.1 GCA_910578525.1 uncultured Mycoplasmatales bacterium
CATCTCAAGCCACTCTTATATAATTTTGAATGTTGTTTATAAGAAAATCTATATGTATCCACATAAATACAGCATTATTCATAGAATTAAATATTTTGAATAGGATTTAGTTTTTCTATTAAACATAGCTAATCTAGATCTTAAACTTGTGTTATATATAACTTTCCACTAAACAAGTTTCTGATTTATCTATTATATGTTTATTACAATCTCTTTATAACCTTTATTTATTGTTACTTTATCATAACTATAGTTTCCATCTGTAGCTATTATGTTTATCTTTATTATGTTGTTGTTATTATTATTAATGATACTACTACTATTATTATTTTTCGTTATATTTGTTTTGATAATATTATATGTTTTTTATTAAGTTCATTCAATTTATCCTTTGCCAAACTCTTATCCATTATTTGATAAATACTACTACATATAATATTTTTTATGTTATTACTTATCATTTTGTTCTTTATTATATTTGTATCTTAAATCATTTATCGAAACAAGAATATTATTTCTCTTTATATAAAAATAAGTCCAACCATTATTATTAATTTTTTTAAGATATTTAGCTGACATTTTATGTATAGACAAAGTCTGCTCATCCTTGTCAATAACATCTCCATTTTTCAATAAAAAACAAATATTTTCCCTACTAGAATTATATAATATTTCACCAATATTTAGATAATTTTTTTCTATTAATTTTTTAACAGAAACTTTCGGTGGTAATACTTCCATAGATAAATCATTGATATTAGTAGTTTCTGGTTTTATTTTTTCTATTCTTTTTTGGGCGTATTTTATGTATTTTTCATCCTTCTCTATTCCAATAAAATTTCTGTTATTCTTTCTAGCAACAGCTCCTGTTGTTCCACTTCCAAAAAATGGATCTAAAATTACATCATTAGGTTTTGTTGAAGATAAAATTATTTTTTTTAGTAACTCTTCCGGCTTTTGAGTATTATGAATCTTGTTACCTTTACTATCTTTTAATCTCTCATTTCCTATACATATTCCAATATTCCAAACACTTTTTTCTTGTTTACCACCATTTAAAAACTTCATTGTTTTATAGTTGAAAGTATATTTGGAGTTTTTGCTTTTAGAGCACCATAATAATGTTTCATGAGAATTTTGGAATCTAGTTCCATTAAAATTAGGAACAGCATTAGGTTTACTCCAAATAACATCATTCAATATCCAAAAGTTCAATTTTTGTAGTATAAAACCTAATTGATAAATATTTTGGAAAGAACCTATTACCCAAATAGTTCCATTTGGTTTCAATATCCTTTTACATTCTTTTATCCATATATATGAAAAATCATAATATTCATCGTACCCTAAGAATTTATCCCATTTATCATTACAACCATTAAATACTGCTCCATCCACTCTATATAAGTTCCCTTCAGTTCCCATAAAATATGGTGGATCAGGAATATACAATCTATACTATTATCCGGAATTTTTTTAAGTTCAAATAAAGAATCATTACAAATTATATTATTCAAATTATTTGTAATGTAATTATCATTCTTAGAGGTATCTATATCTTTGTATTTTTTTATTACTTCCATGTTAGTATGGTATAACAATTCTACTAATTTTTAACTGATTTTTGTATAATATAGGGATTACTCATCACTTTCTCCTTATTTTTAAACGCCTGCTATAAAAATCACACCTATATTGATATTAACATTACTTTTTCTCATTTAAGAATGTGGTGAAAAATATGGAAAAATAACTCTTTAATATCAATTAAAGAAAATATAAACAAATTTT
>CAJTRF010000134.1 GCA_910578525.1 uncultured Mycoplasmatales bacterium
ACAAGTCAAGGAAAAATTTCTGGTACTGTAACTAGTTTAAATTATTATGCTCCTATGACTTATAAAATAAAAATTATAGGATCAGCGCGTATCGGAAGCAGAGTTGGATATTCAAATACTTTCAGATTGTCAATGGAAAACAATCCATTGCCTGACACTGTTTATAACATTGATGCAAATAATGTTTTATTAGGATTTACAGAAGGTATTGATTTATCTCAATATGATGGTATATGTAATACTATGCAAATTCCAGTAAGAGTAACAAGCATTGGTAATGAGGCTTTTTTTAATAATTCTAAAACAACAATTCCATTATTTATCAAAAATTTAACTTTTCCTGATGGTTCTAATTGTTCTACAATTGGTGATCGTGCTTTTAGAAAATCTTCATTAACTTCTGTAAGTTTTCCAAAAAGTTTAAATGAAATTGGTAATGCTTCTTTTTCATATTGTTCTGCATTAGCTTCTATTGATCTTTCAAATTGTATCAATTTAACTGTTATGAATTCTGGTGCTTTTAGAAAATGTTTATCATTAACTTCTATTGATCTTTCAAATTGTACTAAATTAACAACGCTTGATCAAGGTATTTTCTATGATTGTTCAGCATTAACTTCTGTATCTTTTCAGAATTGTTTAACAACAATTAATCAACTTTGTTTTTACAATTGCATACAATTAACATCCATATCTTTTCCGGGTAGTTTGACAACCGTTGGTTATGAAGTTTTTAAAAATTGTTCTAATTTAAGCAGTATTACATGAGACGCTTGAAATGGTAATATTGTTTTTCAATCTACTCCATTCAGTGGTGTTTGCCCAGATGGCGGAACAGTTAATGTAACTAATCCAATAGATGATACACATAATAGCGCTGCATTGCTTCGCTATTTATTAGATAATGGTGGTGGATTACCAGAACTTTGAGGAAAATTACCAGAAGATGTTTATGATATAGATGAAAACGGTGTTTTAAAAGATTTTACTCAGGAATTTCTTAATAATAAAGATGCATATAAACAATATGACATTATGGAAATTCCGGCAAAAGTAACAAGTGTTGCTGATCGTGCTTTTTTTACTGGAGGAGTAACACAAAAAATTCCAAAATGTATTAAGAAAATAACAGTTCAAAAACAAAGTAGATTAACTCGTATTGGAGTAGAAGCTTTTCGTTCTGATAATCGAGAAGAAGACACATTATTAGAAACAATTGATTTATTGAACTGTACAGTATTAACAACCATTACCGAAAGTGGTTTTAGATCATGACCAAACATTAAGTCAATTTATTTACCTGCTAGTTTAAATGAAATTGGTGAAATGTCTTTTACTTACTCAAAATTAAATTTAATTGTCTGAGATAATATATCAAGTAATCCAACAATTGCTGATAATTGTTTTCAAGGTGTTCCTGATGGTGGAGTTGTTAGAATAACCAATCCGGTTCAAGGTTATACATCTACAGATCTTCTTAATTTCTTAAAAAATAAAGGAATACCATCAAATTGAAGAGCAGAATAAGTTAGTTTAATATTAAAAATAGGTGCATTTACTTTAATAAAGTATGTTCACCTATTTTATTTTTCTATTTAAATTTTAAGTTCTTGATGCTTTAAGTGTTAAAGAGCGATTTGTTATCTTTGGTTGTTAAAACATTATAATAATATTAAGTATTAAAGTTATGAACTCTAAATTAATCAAATTAATTATATCAATTTCTCTTGGGGGGGGGTTATTAGTATCTCTTCCATTAGCAACTACAAGT
>CAJTRF010000135.1 GCA_910578525.1 uncultured Mycoplasmatales bacterium
GATAACATAATTAGTATAAGTTATTTATAATTGAATGAATTATTATTTAATTATTTTATTAAGTCAAGATAAATATTTAGAAAATTAAAGTTTAATACATGTATAATTATGTATATACCATATTTGTAAAAATCTGTGTTTTGATGTGATATGTGTAGGGTATTATTCTTCTATTTATTTATATCTTTTTAAGTTTTTACTCATATAACTGACAATAAATGAATTGCTAATAATATAAGTAAAATTTATTAGTTGGCCCAGAAGAAGTAAAACCTTATTATGTAATTACCCACTATTGATTTCTTTCTTAAACTAAGCTATAATATTACTACTAATAGTAAAAGTAACTTAATTATGAAACAATACCTAGAACTCCTAAAAAATATATTAAAAAACGGGAAAAAGAAAGAAGATAGAACCGGAGTTGGTACCATATCATTATTTGGCACACAAACCAGGTATGATTTAAACGAAGGTTTTCCGTTAGTGACAACTAAAAAGATACATTTAAAATCAATAATATACGAATTACTGTGGTTTCTTAGAGGCGATACTAATATAAAATATCTGCAGGAACATAACGTAAGAATTTGGAATGAATGGGCTGATGAAAATGGTAATTTAGGACCAGTATATGGTAAGCAGTGGAGAGATTTTAACGGAGTAGATCAAATAAAAAACGTTGTTGAGACCTTAAAGAAAAATCCAAATTCCAGGAGGATTATAGTTTCTGCTTGGAATCCAGAGGTTGTTGATATGATGGCGTTGCCTCCTTGTCATACAATGTTTCAATTTTACGTTATTGATAATAAATTAAGCTGTCAGTTATATCAGAGGTCTGCAGATTGTTTTTTGGGTGTGCCATTTAACATAGCTTCCTATTCGCTATTAACAATGATGATGGCGCAGGTAACCGGTTTAAAACTTGGAGAATTTATACATACAACTGGTGATACTCATATATATCTTAATCATATAGATCAAGTTAATTTACAATTAACAAGAGAGCCATATCCTTTACCAAAAATGAAAATAAATCCGGATATTAAAGATATATTCTCTTTTGATTATGATGATTTTGAACTTGTTGACTATGTATGTCATCCTACAATTAAAGCTGAAGTTGCAGTTTAGTAAATGGAAAATTTTCTTCTATAAGAATTGCTGATTTAGAGGATTGAGAATATTTTTGAAGTAAAAATATGAAAAAGCGTACTGGGGTTGTTTGCTAATGGTTGGTTATGGTTAAGTAATGCTGAATTTTAAAGACAGTTCGTGCTTACTGTAATTTTTTATTTTACGCTATTTTACTTCTATATTTCATTGTTTTTTATATAATTAACCCCAACCTCGCTTTTTAAATTTTCTTAAATTCTTTAAAAGCCCTTGAAAAATAAAGATGGGAAGTCAATTATATAAAAATTTAACATTAAAAACTTCCCATTATGATGATAACATTGGAGAACATAATGATCAATATCTTTGTTGAGGTGGACGATTTTTATAAAACCATTATCCCTTCAATGGATGAGTATATTGCAGAATATAACCATAATAACAATGGAAAAAGAGTCTATAGAATCAGAAAAGATACTCTATCAGAAAGTGAAATAATAACCATTCTTATATTATATC
>CAJTRF010000136.1 GCA_910578525.1 uncultured Mycoplasmatales bacterium
GTATATTTACTTGAAACAATAGATGAATTAGAATTAGAAATACAAGATCGTGCACTTAAAACTGATTTAAATGGTTTAGTTACAGAACATATTTTAGAGAATTATGTAGAACATTCAGCTTTAGAAGGATATGTAACAGTTGATAGATTAAATACTTTAGCAACTAAAGAAGAATTAAAAGATTATGTTAAAACAGAACAAACTGGTAATTTTGTTACAACAGATAAATTAGATGATTATGTAAAATCAGAAAACTTAACAACACTTGTCACTAATATAACTGATGATAAATATGTTCAAAAAGGAGAAGTTACAAGTTCAAATGATTTTATAGTAGAAGAAGGTTTTGATAATCTTTCAATTAATTATGGTGATTTTATAATTGAAGAAATTAATTATGATTCAAGTGAATGTTATCGTTATCATATTAAAATCTCTGATGAACTATTTCAAAAGTGGAAACAAATTAAAGAAAGAACAGTAATATTCAAAATAATATTACGAAAGAATTATATAATTAATATTGAAGGAAGATATATTAAAGAACTAGAAATATATGCAGAGAATTATAAAGTATTTTGTCCTGCTGTTGTTTATATTGAAGATTATAAATGTTGGAATGCACTTATTAAACAATCTACTGATTATGTTTTCATTTCATTTGATAAACAATTCCCAGAAAACTTCTTAACAATGTTTAATAATGGTGATATAAGTATAATTTATCAATTGCCTAATAAATCTTTAACTAGTACACAACCAGTTGTTAAATGTGATATTATAGAAGCTAAGAATGCATTACGATTACATGAGAGTAACATTCAATATTTATATAGACCTTCATTCATTTCAACTGAAAAAGTTCAAATTCAAAATGGTGATTCAACTGAAGAAGTAGAATGTTATAAAATGGTTTATCAATATCCTGAAAGTTATACTATTCCTGATTATCAAAGTTTTAGTTTTACAGAATATTGCTTTGGAAATAAATGGTCATTTACTTGGAATGCAAACAATAATACTTGGGATGGGCCAAATATACAAGGAAGGTCTAATGGTAAAATTATAAATGCTAAAAATCATTCTTTTGTAACTAAAATTTATGGTGAATCTGATCTTACAGTAAATGGATGTTGGTTGTATTGCAAAGCTGATGATTGGAATAAACATTTCTTTACAGATTTACCAGACTTAAATGATAAAACAGTAGGTGGTGTTATGTATTGTTTATGGGTTAAAGGTAAAAAACAAACAAATTTGAAATTAAAAGATGGTAGTATTGTAAATGGTGATACATATGGAATTGAAATTACTAGATGTAAAGATGCTAATCCTTCAAATGCTTTCTCAGGTTATGAATCAGTTCCTTTTGTTTGTAATCTTACTAGGTCTGGAACAACAATTGAAACTGTTAAATTAATTGATGAAATTTATTATGATTTAGATGTAAATGATTGTCCTAATAGATTTAGTTTTAAACCAAGATATGAAATTAAAACAGGAACTCAACGTAGATATATTGATATTGAACCAATATTAGATACTTGTGAAATTATTAATATGAGATATTCTAAAGAACCAATTAATAAAAGTGGTAGAGATAT
>CAJTRF010000137.1 GCA_910578525.1 uncultured Mycoplasmatales bacterium
CATTTTCAGCTTCAATTATATCACATTTAATGACTGGTTGATTTGAAACTAAAGCTGTTTGTTTAAATAAATTCATAATACTTAAATCACCTTTCAACCATAATTCATAAGGAACAATTGAAATTTTCTTATCAAAAGCAATATAAAATTCATTTTCTTCAATTTCTTCATTTCCAACACTTCTTGTTTGAATTGTTTTTTCATCTTCAATTATACAACATTTATTTTCTTCATCAAAAATTACAATTGGACAATGAATTTTTCTATTAGCAGAATAAATTTTGAATTCTTTAATATATCGACCTTTTGAATCATAAATTACATCTTTTCTTAAAATAATTTTGAAGATATCTAAATTTTCTGATAAAAATCTTGTTGGGTCAATTGTAATTTTTAATAAATTACATTCAATTCCATTCAAAGTTCGAGTTAATGGTTTAACTTTATCATTTGTAATTTCAATATTTGGAAAACCTGATTGAATTGTGAAATTTGATTCACTAGACGGTTGAATTTCAGTTATTTTATTTGAAATAATTGAATCTATTTCTGAATTTTTAACAAAATCATTTGTATTTTCTAATATTTGATAAGCTAACATTTTGAATGGTAATTTCAATGAATTTCTAGCTTCTTCAATAAGTTCAATAACTGTATAAACTGATGAAATTGCTTGATTTGGATTATCCCAATTTCCTAAAAATTTTGATTCATCAAGAAACTTATTATTATTTGAATTACACCATTCAATTAAAGGTGTCAAATTATTTGTTAAAGTATTTTCAGAATAATTATTTGTCCAAAATTCATCAATATTTTGTAAATTTGGGAAATAGTTCAAAATATTTTTATTTATTTGAATAATATTTGCCATAATTGAATTTTCGTTTTTCAAATCTTCTGAATATGTACAATAAGTTTTCAAATCATTCATATAATTTGAATACTGTTTTTGACTAATTCCTCTTACAAAATAACCAGCATCTTCCATTATAAAATCTTTTTTTGTATATTTAATAGGTCCGCTTCTAACAGAAAAAGTTGAAACATCTGAAAAATCTGATAAGCTTGAATTAGTTTCAGATGGTCTTGCTAAAGGATTTGTAAAGCTTTCGTCAATTGAAATTTCTGCATCATCATCCATATCATCAAATCGATGATAAGGAAACCATGAACCATTTTGATTTTGTGTTTCAACGTTATTTGAAACATCAACACGAAATACTCTATTGATTAGACGTTGACCAAAATCCATAACTGTTGGACTCATACATAAACTTGCTGCTCCCAAAATCATTGAAGGAATACTGAAAGCTAAATTGATTTTACTTCGAATCATCATTGAATTTAAAGAACTTTCAATATATTGTGTTTTTGCTTGTTGAATTGCCATTTCATAATTCAATAAATCAACATCTTTCTTAACTTTATCCATATCAAAAGTCATAACATCAACATTATTAGAAACCATATTTAAATCACTTCTCATTGTTGTTATGTTATCTGCAGTTATTATTTTTGAACTAGTGATGTTATAATCTGTATATA
>CAJTRF010000138.1 GCA_910578525.1 uncultured Mycoplasmatales bacterium
GATACTTATTGGACTTGGTCTGTTGAAGATGGAGTTAAATATTATCCACGTGGTATTCCAGCAGGTTATGATTAAAAGAGATTATGAATAAAATTTTTTTAATTTTTATATAAAACAAATGTCTTACGAAAACGCTAGATATAAAAATTCAGGTAATGATGAAGGTGATGTTTTAAACTTTTTCAATAATCATTTAAGGAATTTAGTTCAAAAGAATGGTGGAGATAATACTTTTTCATCATATACTGAAGATTTTCATGATAAAGATTTACCAGTTAAAATTGGCGAAAGAACAAAAATAATGTTAACTCATCCAAATCATACAATTTCACAAATTGAGAAGAGTTTTATTGAAATGGATATTGAATTTGAAGTTGGTTTTGCAATACCATTATTTAATTTTAATTTTAGAAGTAGAGAAATACATGATGATGGAACAACTAAGGACAATTCAATATTGGGAGAATTATTAGATAACGCTGAAATTAATCAAATATTTATAGGATTTAAAGATGCCGCTGAAATTATAAGTGAATGTAAATTTTATGTTGATGGCAAATTAGTAAATGAATATTTTCAAAACGAAATGATTAGAGAATCATATGCTTATAATTCTATTAGGAATAAAGATGTGAAAGCGTGCTCCCCACATTCTCATTCATTATGGGAAAATGTAAGTAAAATGTCTCCTAATGTTTGTGGTGTATATGTTCCTTTAAATAAATTTATTATAGAATCAACAAATGAATTGAACAATGCTAGTCAAAAATCCAATTGTTTTTCAATTAGTAAAATTCATAATATAAAAATCTTATAAACATCGTACCAATTAAAATGAAATTAATAATACCATTTACAGATCAATTAGCCTTACAAGCATGGAGACTTTATCCAAATAGAATTCTTGGAGAAATAGAAGAAGAAATTAATACTTCTTTAAATGGATTAGTATGGTGTCAATTACAACCTCAAATTGTAGGAGAAATGAAAAAGAAATTAAATACATTTAATTATGGAGAATTAAATGCACCAACATTACCTTTATCAAATTGTTTTAATCAAATTGGTTCTTCTGGAAATGTTGTTTATAAAATTTCATATGCAAAAATGTTTCTACAGGATAACTCTATTTATCAATGCACTTCATCACGATACACAAACGAAGCTTTACTTTCTACTCCACTTGTTCTGCAATTATTTGTAAGAGAAAACAAATTAATTCTTAAACCAGGTAGTCAACCTTTAATTACATTAGGAAGAACTAATTTAATGGGATTTGGAGTTAAGCCTGATGTTGTTGAAGGATTATTACAAAGTTTACATGAACCAATTATTATCCCATCACAAGAATTAACAAGATATATATTTGAACAAAACATATCAGACAGAGGTATTAATGTTAGAAGGTTTGTTCCATTGCGAAATGCTACTAATATAACTATGATGTTTCCAAGATATACAAATGAATGTACAGTATTTCAAAACATTAATCATTTAAGAGCTCAATTAAGAATTGATAAACGTAATTATCCTCATTTAGAAT
>CAJTRF010000139.1 GCA_910578525.1 uncultured Mycoplasmatales bacterium
TTAATCTTAATTAATTCTCTTTGCTTATTTCTATTAATTAGTTTCCGATATTTTTCACTCTTACCAATTGAGTAACTCATCAAATTTGTTTGTTTATCAATGGATTTCGTAACATTTTGTACGGCACCTCTAATTAATTCGTTTTTAATAGTTTTTTCGTTCTCTAGCTAATTTAAGTGCTAGTTCATCGATATTTATCAAGAATTTATAAGAAGTTATTTGTCAACCTTGATCTGTTGAACCAAAAATTGGTTCTATTATAGGGTTATTTTTTACAATATTTAATAACTTTTCTCTCTCATATTGATTAAATCATCTATACTTTTTAGTGTTCATAGTGTGGGTTCCTTAAAATTGTTATTATCAAACTAATTTTAAGTCCGACTATGGACTTTTAATATTATTGGAAGTTTACTATTAATCTTTAATAAATATTTTTGCTTTTATCTTATAATGCTATATAAATAATTAACAAATTAACATTTATGACAAAGAAGTTATTCAAAGTATTAGCATCAACGCTAATGTGTGCAACACCGATTACTCCAGTAATAAATTGCTTATACAAAAATTCACATAATTTAGGATTAGAGAAATATGCAGTTCATCAAAACGAAGTAACCAACTCTAAATATTTTACATTTAATGCGGTTAAATCAGGTGATGATGACTCAACCATATCTCTTACACAGTTAAATGATCATATTGCAGCAGTTGAAGATAAAGCTCAATATGAATTATATGCTGCAGGTTATACTGAAGAAGTTGTTTATTCTATTATTGGTCAATTAAAAGCAAATATTAACCAAGAAATTGAAAATGAAAAAGAAAACCGTGGATTATCTACTAATGCAGAATTAGATGAAGGTGGAATTGGAAGTGTATATGCATATGTAAATAATCAAGCATCTATTTTTGGTTTAGATGTTGCTGATTTTGATAAATTTGCTGCTAGTATTCCTGAACTTGCTGCTCGTTATGAGAATGACTTATTATGTCATAAATATTCACAAGAAGATGCTTTGAAAGAAGCAAATAATTATCGTAATGATTTGGTATCGATATTAAATCGTGCTACTGAAAATTTATATGATAACGTTCATTTAACATTAGCGATGTATCCTAAAAATAATAGTTTATCAGAAGATACACAAAATTCTTATAAAAACGCAAGATTATCATCAGTTTTAAGTTGAATTAAATCAAATTCTAACTCCCTAATTTCTTTACGTCCAGAAGGGTTAAGTTTATTAGCTGATTATTCAGATGACAACGTTGGTTTAATCCAACCAGGTGTTGAATTAGCAGGTAAGACTTATGACTACATGTCTAATTTCTTTAACTATAAATACAGCGTTGTTGAAGGATGAAGTGTTCACCAAATTAGTTTAGATGATATTCCTGCTACAACTCCATCTGATGAATATGATCAAGAAATCTTAAATGGTACTCATATTACTGCACCTCTTGATTCACTTAGAGGAGTTTATTCTACATTTAATAAGGATGAAATTCTTCCAGGGT
>CAJTRF010000140.1 GCA_910578525.1 uncultured Mycoplasmatales bacterium
GCTAATAATAGATATAAATGTTACTACAAATCCAATAGAGATATATAACTTTATTGTTAATAACAAGAATAATAGCAATAAAATAATATTCTCTACCTATCAATCATTGGATAAGATAGTAGAGGCAGTTAAATATGATAATAACAATAACATAACATTTGATCTATCCATAGCAGATGAAGCTCATAGAACTGCAGGACTATTTAAAAGTAACTTTAATCTGATTCATGACGATAGGAATATAAAAGTAAATAAAAGATTATATATGACAGCTACACCTAGAGTAGTAGGCAATAACGTCAAAGATAGATTAAATAATATTAATGAAGGTAATGAATATATCTATGATATGAGTGATATCAATATATTTGGTAATGTAGTTTACAAAATGTCATTCAAAGATGCTATAGCTGAAGGGATATTAACAGACTATAAGATATTAGCAGTAGGAGTATCAGATGATGATATACATAACTACATTAA
Source organism: uncultured Mycoplasmatales bacterium (assembly GCA_910578525.1). Classification (GTDB taxonomy): domain Bacteria; phylum Bacillota_I; class Bacilli_A; order Mycoplasmatales; family Mycoplasmoidaceae; genus Malacoplasma_A. The sequence goes on from CAJTRF010000140.1 coordinate 484, forward strand.
ATCTAATGAACATATTAATCTGAATAGTGAATATACAATAGGAGATATAGCCAATAACTTTGCTCTTAATCTTGTTATGAATAGTTATAATCTTAAGCATTCTATTACATTCCATAGTACCATAAAGAAAGCTAGAGATTTTACAAAAAGGAATAAGATATTATTTAATAATAACAATAATAATATCATTAATTCCTATCATATAAATGGTAACATGAGTTCCACAGAGAAACAGGAAATAATAGATAACTTCAAAAAAGAAAATAATACCACCTCTACCATATCTAATGCAAGATGCCTATCAGAAGGAATAGACATTCCTGCTGTAGATTTAGTTTATTTCTGTGATACTAAGAATTCAAAGATAGATATTATACAAGCTATAGGTAGAGCTTTAAGAATAACTAAAGATAAGACTAAGGGTTATATTGTTGTACCTATCTATCATAATAGTATAAATAATCTAGAAGAAGAGATTAACATAAGTTCTTTTGAAAGACTTGTTAATATAGTCAGAGCTATGTCAGAAGAAGATTCTAGATTAACAGAAGAGATAAGGAATATAGTTTATAGAAATAATAGTTATTATAACAGTAATAATAATAGTAATAATAATAACAATAATTATAGTTATAAACATAATAATAGTAATAACATATTAAATATAGTTAATACTAAAGAACTTATAGATACCGATAAAATAGATAATATGCTTTCTCTTGTTAATTTTAATAATGATAAACTAAAGAATAGTCTTTTTATTCAACTAATAGATAAATCTACTTCCAGTTGGGATAAGATGTATGTTAAGGTTAAAGAGTTTGTAGAAAGAAACAATAGATTACCTAAATATAATAAAAAATATAAAGAAAATAATGTAGTTGAGAATAGTCTGCATAATTGGTTAAGGAACCAGAAAGCAAATTTTAAAAATAGCAGATTAGTTCAAGAACGAATAGAATTATTATTTTCTATTACAGTAAGGACAAATATCTAACATATTTTACTATTTTATATATAATTGTT
>CAJTRF010000141.1 GCA_910578525.1 uncultured Mycoplasmatales bacterium
TTTGGTAATCAATGGTCTTTAACTTGGGATGGAACAAAATGGAATGGAAATAATAGAAAAGGTCATTTGAATGGAAAAGTAATTAATAAAATAAATTGGAGACCAACAGCTTCAAAAGAATTCAAAAATTGTTGTGGTTGTGCAGTTGTTGTTAAAATTTCTGATGAACATGTCAAAATAATTCAAAATAATGGAAAAGGTTTAATGGAAAGTTTGTTAACAAATTATGTTAATAACTGTTGGATTGAAATGAGTGATGGTACAAGACATAATGGTTCTCAATTTAATATGACATTTGAACATCAATTACCTGCTTGGTCATCAGATGGTGAAAGTAATTCAAATTGGTTGGGTTATCATGGTACTTATATTCCTTATTTTGTATTAGAAAATACGTCATCATTAAGATTTGATTTAATTGAAAAAATTTATATTGATATTTATGTAGGTGAATCAAGTTCAGCAACAAGATTATCTTTCAAACCTGATGGTGTAAAACATGAAGAAAAAGGTAAAAAATATTTAGATATTATTCCTGTTAATGATACAATTGAAATGATTAGTTATGATTGGGGTGATTCAAATATTGATACAACAAAGAAAGATATTGAATTATATCTCAAAAAAGAATTAACAAATTCAATTGATGAAGTTAATTGGGATTCAAAAACAAATGCATTCAAATATATAATTGACCAACAATTTTATGAAATATCACCTAATCCAAATGCTGCAACAACTTTGTATACTGATTATAACATCACTAGTTCAAAAATTATTACAGCTGATAACATAACAACAATGAGAAGTGATTTGAATGTTTTAACAAATAATTTTGATGTTGTTAGTTATGATGTTAAAGATATTACAGAAAAAGTTGATGTTTTGAATGCAGAAATGAGTGAAACAAAAAGAATTACAAAACATTTACAAGAAGATATTGATGAAACAAGAATGATTGCTGATGTTGCTTTAGCGGTTGGAGTTGCTTCAATGTGTACTCAAATTGGTTCAACAGGTATAAGTTTTATCACAAATACAGGAAAATCAATGCTTCAAAGTTGTGCTGCTGAACCACTTGAATATGAAATGACTACAACAAGTATTTCAATTTTACCTCCAATACCAGTTGGTTATTCTTTACGTTCACCTTCAATTGATTTAACTCCTTTGAAAAATTGGTATAATTCAGAATATCAACAAATTCCAGAAATTAAATATGAAGAATATCAAAATAATTCAACTACTGCAACATCTTTAATAACTACATTTGATATTTGTAATCATTTCAGACATTCAATGAAACCAGCATTCAAAATGTTAACAGAAAAAATTGAAGAAATTGATAATAATGATTATATTAAGAAAAGTGATTTAATTAGAAGTGATACAATTGATATCATAACTCATTATCAAGATGAACAAGCTGCAGTTTTATTTCAAGCAGAAGATGAATTAAATAATGGTATTTGTGTATTTAAATTATTCACTTCTGAAG
>CAJTRF010000142.1 GCA_910578525.1 uncultured Mycoplasmatales bacterium
GTTGATTATATTAACAGTAATAAAAACAGAGAGGACTAAAATGGTTAGCAAAAAATTCATAAATAAATGGAAACTAGATGAAGAAGAAATTGATTTACTGAATGAAGAAGAAAAAGAAGTATCAACAAAAGAAAATGAACTTTTTTTCGAAAAGGCAATAAATGATTTAAAAAGTAAAAATAAACTAATAAGTTTAAGAGTAAATGAAACAGTTATAAATAATATTAAGCGAAAATCAGTAAAGATAGGTATTAACTATCAAACTCTGATAAACATACTACTAAAACAATATTCAGATGATAAGATAACTATAACTTTGTAGATTTATAAAAAAAGAAGAAATAATATAATTTTACTCTTATCCTATTCTTCTAACTTCTCCCACTTAATAATCATATCATTTTCTTTAAAGAAGTTTTCCACTTCTTTTTCTGAATTAAATATAAATTGCTGTTGTTCTTGATTATTATCTTTATTCCACATTGTTATATTATACAAATTATTATCTTGTTCTTTATCTATATAGATACAATTATTTAGATATTTACCATAGAGGATTTGACCTGATGTATCTAATATAGGATAGTTTTTTACATCACAATTATATTCAAAAGATATATTATAACAAAACTCATCACTTTCCCATATCCAATCCCTATACTCTTTGTATGTTCTTTCAATATATTCTAGATATGTTTCATTAATGTATTTACCAATATATTTATCATTATTAATATACTCTCCTGTTCTTATATCAGCCAATTCTATACATAATATTGGAAATTTCAGAAAATATAAATAATCTACAAATTCAATAGCTTCTTTGCACTTAAAATAAATATTTGAATAATATAAACCTTTAGTAGGTTTTTCACTTTCAAAATAAAAGTTTTCACTATCATCCATTTTAATCTGATTATCAATAAAATATTTTGTTAATATATCCTCTTTCATAAAATTTACTCCTACTTATCTTCGTATTCTCTAAAAAATCTATGATTTACTCCACCATTTACATCTATAATCCACTCAAATGTACCTTTCTTTATTTTTCCTTTACTATCTGTAATAGTTCCTTCTAATTCTATTTTTCTATCATAACCTATAACAACACCATTTTTATCTTTATGAGGTAACAATGTTTCTTTTCCATCACCAGCATAATTATCAACTATATCGTTAAAATCATGAAAATCTTTTTTCTTAATCCTTTGTTCAACAACTTTTTTATTATATCCAGCATCTAAAACTGGATTATGTATTTCAGTTTCTCCTTTTTCCTCTACTGTAAATATATACCCCTTCTCATCTATATTACCATCATTCAAAGGAATACTTTCAGGTTTATCTTTTTGTGGTGTAGTATTCGGTATATATTCTTGTTCTTTTTCTAATGGTGTATTAGGTGTTACTAGTATTTCACCTTTCTTTTCTTCTCCCAAAGGAAATGATTCTAGTTTAGGTTCCTCTGGTATATCAGTTAAGGTTTT
>CAJTRF010000143.1 GCA_910578525.1 uncultured Mycoplasmatales bacterium
TCTTTTTTCTTCTTGTTCATTTATTTCTGCAAACCTTCTTTGTGTTTTCAAAGAATTTATTTCTGACTTTTCTTCATCAAAGTTGTAATTTAAATCAGTATTTTGAACATATTTCTCTAAATCATCAATTGCTTTATCAAATTCTTCAGTTGTGGAATAACTTAATGGTTGCATGAAAAAAGTTCTCATTCTGAGGTCTTGTTTGAAATGTAATAGCTTCACTTGCTTTTCAATGAACTTCAAAGGGTCAAAAGGTTGTATTGGAATCATTTGATTCATATCAGAAACTTTCATTGTGTTTCTTTGTGTCATTTAAAAAATGTGAAGTAGTGAAATGAACATTTTATAAAATTTTAATGAAGTGAAGTGTTATAATAAAATTTTACTTCAATTTTTTTCACCATTTAAAAAAAACATGTCATTAAGAAATCAAAAATTAACAAAAGCTCAAGAACAAAAATTATTAATGGAAAGATTACAAAATGAAAATTCTCATTTAAAATCTAAAATGTTTGATGCAATTGTTGAAATAAAAAATTTGAGAAATGAGGTGAATTCAAAACCTAAAAGAAATACTAAGAAAACTCAAGAACAAATTGTTTATCAATTACCTCAACTACCTCAACCAACTCAACAACCTCAAAAAAATACAAGATTTACAAAAAATCCTTCAAAAGTTTATGAACATGAAGAATTTTTACAACATTTAGCTCAATTACAAGCAAATCAAAATTCAAAATCTAGAAAAAGAAGACAAAATAATGATTCTGAAGATTCTGAATCTGATTGAAAAATCACCTCACTAAATAAATGTCAATTGGACAATTGATAATCGATACAATAATTGAAAACAAAGAATTGATGAAAGAAAATAATGATAACATTCTAGATGAAGAACATTTAAAAGATGTTGAAGAAAAGATATTAGAAAAAGAAATTGAAGAAGAACAGAAAATTGAAGAAGGTGAAGAAATGACAATTCCTGAAAATGCTCAATTTGAGAAACTTAAAAATTATCCTGATTATGAAATAATGACTTCTGAACCATATTACATAAGAAAAATCAGTAATAAAAGAATTGTGAAAGAAACATCAGAATCTGAAAAACATTATATTAGAATCAATTTGAATGGTCAACCAAAATACAAACATAAAATAATTGCTGAACATTTTGTTCCAAACGATGACCCAGAAAATAAAAGAGTTGTTGACCATATTGATAATAATCGTCAAAATAATTCACCTTCAAATTTAAGATGGGTATCAATTTCAGAAAATAATAAGAACAGAATATCAACAATGAATATTGTTTATCAATACTTTGATAAATTACCTCCAAATGCAATTTCGATAAAAAAATACGGAAAT
>CAJTRF010000144.1 GCA_910578525.1 uncultured Mycoplasmatales bacterium
AGCAAAATATAATTCTAAAAGAGAAAACAAAGTTGAATTAGAAGATTTAATCAAACAATATGGAACGCCATATGAAATATTAGCTCATATCACTTTAGGCCCACTCGTTGAAGAATATAACAATATCTTTGGAACAACATATAAAGATCTTCATTTAGTTTTACAAGTTTATGGATTCGATTTAGAATATACTTTTAGAGAATGTGAAAGAAGGATTATAGTTAGAAAGTTTCATAAAACATATCCAAAATCTGGTGCTCATCCTACATTCCCTACATATGAAGCTTATTTAAATCAAAATGGTTATACTGGTAGTGAACCAGAAGTTGAAGATTTAATGAATTATATGAGAAAAGAATTATCTTTCGTTGAAGGATTAACGAATCATGAATTAACTGATAAATTAACAAAATATAATAAAGACAAAGAAGATGAATCGCAACGTATCGCACAAGAAGATATTCTAAAATTAAGTTCAACTGTTGATGATATTGAATTAATTATCGCTATATTACAAAACATTGATAAATTCAATAATAAATTTAATACCAAATATGATAAAACAAATATTAAAGAATTATGTAATAATAAAATAAAACCCGATTGGATAAATGCATATAAAAAGGTAAGAATCTTACCAGTAATACAAGATTATAATGAAGTTGCTGAAAAAAATAATTCTGAAAAAATTAATTATTTAGGTGTTCTCAAGGGCGCTAAGTTGAGAGAAGATAATGTTTCAAAAGATCAAGTAGATAATTTTGTAAAAGATTTAGAAGATGCTACAAAACTATTGAAGAAGAATTATTTACAACCTTTGTATGATGATTATTTGAAAACAACAGAAGATACAAAATCTTTTAAAAATATAGATGATTTTCTTGAAAAACATCCGGATTTCCTTGATGCAGAAAAATTTCTGAGATTGAATAAATTGGTTGTATTAATTAATAAAATAAGTGAAGAATTAAGGACAAAATACAAAAAAGATGCTAAAGATGTTAATTATGCTGAATATGAGAAAACATCAGATATAAATCAATCAGAATTCATTTTGGTTAGTACTTTAGAAAAAGTTATTAAAATTCAAGAAGAAGAAAAAAAGAAAGAACAAGAAACAAATGAAAGGAATCGAATAGTTAGAGGAAAATTAAATCAATTAAATCGAATTAGATCAAGACTTGGTTTAAACGAATATACTATGGATAGATATAAAGATATACCTGTTCAAGAAGCTTCTAAAATGGTTGATGAAGATATAAGTGATGCACAAAAAAGAGAAGATGATAAAAATAAAAGTACTAACACAGTAGTATATGCCAGGCTGTGGGGCGCTACGCTACCCCAGCCTAGCACTCTCAAA
>CAJTRF010000145.1 GCA_910578525.1 uncultured Mycoplasmatales bacterium
TATTATTCTTATTATCTTCTTTCAGAAATAATAATGTTTATGCTTCAGGAGAAGCCAAAGATGTAACCAATGGTACTATAACTATAGGTTCAGAAAATATAAGATATATAGGTGATGGTTTGGCAAGTACAGAAATAAAAGATTATAATAATCGGTCAATTAAACTATCTCAAGAAACGTTGGAAACTTTATTTGGAGAAAATAAAAGAATATTAAAATTTAATTATTTTATTAAAGATAAAGCAATCACAGATGTTAGTAATTTAACAAATAAGAATATTTTCCTTACAGGAGAAAATACAAGGTTTCAAATAAATACTAATATAAGTATAGGTTCTTATAATCCAACAAATAATTCAGTATTTGCTATGATAGGAATTGACCTAACAAATGATGGCATTTTATTATATAACTATAAGACAGTGAGTATAAATACCAATTATATATTATTTACTGGAAATAGAGTTTATAGAGAGAGTGGTGATGCATTTTTATTTTATAATGAGGGTAATTGTATTCTGGATTTAAACTCTGATTCTATAGCTATAACAAACAATACCTTCTCCTCTAATTATACCTTTAATAGTAGTGATTATGATAGGTATAATAAATACTCAATCATCATTAAAAACCAAGGAATCTTAAACATCAACCTACATGGCAATACTCCTTCCTTCACATTATCTAACAATAAAATGACAGAAGGAAGTAATGGCAAAGGAGTAATAGGTATTCTTAATAGTTCAGAAGTAAACTTTATAAATAATTCCAATACGGAAGCTAAAGTTATATTAGGACATGATATTAGAGATAGTGGAGGTAGTTCTACTATTAACTTTAAAAATGGTACTAACTATAATGGTTCCTTCTACATAGACTTATCTACCAATATGATAGAAGCTAACACCCTTAATATAGAAACAAATACAACTCTTCTTCTTACTATAAATGGTAGTGAATTAATAGGTAATCTAAAAGGAGTAGGTACTGATCCTAAATTAAATATATCAGATGATAATATATTAACTGTAATTATAAATAATGATAGTTTAGATAATATAATAGTAGGAGAATCTTATACTATTATATCAGGATTTGTTATAGCAGAAGAAACTAAAAGTAAGATTGTAACAAAACATAAAGAAGCTGTTATTTCCTACAATGAGAATAATGATGAAGTAACTATATTATTTAATAGTATTCCTGAACCTATTATAGAAGATAATAAAGAAGAAGATAAAGAAGATAATAATGATTATCTGGTAGGTAACAGCACTATTAATAGT
>CAJTRF010000146.1 GCA_910578525.1 uncultured Mycoplasmatales bacterium
TTGTTAGTGAATTCAGTAGTTGATAAAATATATAGCTCACATAATTTAATTTCTCTAAACAAACCTAAATCAAACATTTTTCTAAATATAATCATTGGACTAGTTCCATTATTAGCGTATCTTGGTGAACCATTATCTAAGCAGCGTATTAACATTCTTTTTTCAATAGGCATATTAACATATTTATTATCTAATTCATTTTGGTGTTCAATATAAAAAGTTGTAGTAGGTATATTTTTATAAATCATATAATGGTTTTTAAATAATAAAAGCTCCACTGTTCTATTAAATTTTTTAGCCCAAGCTTTCTTTCTTGTATCTATTTTAGTTTGTTCATTTTTGTAAGAATCTTCAAATCTTCTTACAATGAAATGGCAATCAAATAGTTTGGCTACTTCATATATTTTATCATTTGGTATGCTTCTAGTTTTAACAATAAAACGTAAATGATTAATTTCACTTTCATCAAAAACACCAGATTTAATACAAGCATATACAAAACAATTATCCTTATAATTATCTTTATTAATGGAGTTATATATTTGGAAATCACTTAAATCAATATTGCTTAGATTAATATATGGAAAAAAGCTACCTTCCTTAAGTTCTCTAAAGTCATCATCAATCTCAATTTCTTCTTCATATGTTTTCTTTGTATTGGTATCTTTTTTAGTAATGCTAAATGATGTCTTTTTACCATTCTTACTTTTATTAAGAAACAATAACTCATACTGAATAGGTATAAAAGAGCCATTATATGTGTCTCCTTCATCGCTGGCATATGTTGTTAATTCTATGGTACCAGCTATATGACCAATAGTGTAATCAGTATTACGTTTATCACTTAGAGTAAAGTATTTATGTGTACCATCTAATGAATGAGCTTTAACAACTGGTCTTTCTTTAGTAGTGAGTTTATAGCATTGCCTAAGTGCCTCACAAAACGCTAATCTTTTGTCTTCATCATCTCCAATCACTACATCAAAACTAATTCTATTGATAACTTTATTCATATTCTCTTTCATATATTTTTTATAGTTAGTTTTATTATTTACTTCTTTTATTCTTTTTTCATATAATTGTCTTGATTCTGTTTTAGAGGTAGTATAATAATCAACAGGTAGATTGAATAAAGACCTTTCATCGAGTGCTCTATCTTTAATCGATTGTTTATATTGTTTGTGTTGTAGTTTATCATGCTGTTTATTTATTTTATCATTCTTTATTTTATTAAACAATT
>CAJTRF010000147.1 GCA_910578525.1 uncultured Mycoplasmatales bacterium
CTTTTATAATATGTCTCAATACATAAGGCAAAAAGATTTAAATGAAATGTTCACACAATTTCAGCAAGATATGTATAAAAATATCAATAATTGTGTGGAATTAAAATCAACACCCCTTTATGTTCTTTTTAAGTCAAATAGAAAATCAAATGATTCTGCTCATCAACAAATATATGAAAGATTAAATCAACTTGAACAAGAAATAGAAACATTGAAAACTTTCAAGAATGAACAAATTGAAAAAGTACTAAATCATGAAGCCCAATTGGAGAAGCATTCTAACATGTTTAAAGATGTTCCTAATCAATGCAATATATTGATGAAAGTTCTTGGTATCCTTTTCATTATATCTCTTATACTTGGAATTTTAAATTGTTTTATAAACATTTTCTAACATCCCTCTCAAACTCCCAACATCCTTTCAAAAAGTTATTGTAAAATTTTATAAATGGTCAATCATACAAAAATCCCTTTGACAAAGATTTTAAAAAAAGTCAGATAAATTTTATGATTGGTCAATCAAAAAAGTCAGAGAAATTTTAAACCGTTTTTTAGTTCCTTTTATTTTGGCAGATAAATTTTAATTGAGAAGAACTTCCTTTTTATGATTGGCCAGACAATGTATCACTTTTATAAAATGACTCATGAAATAAACAAACTTGAAATTTGGAATCAAGTAATTGAACAAATAGAACAGATTCATATGAATTGCTCATCTTTTTTATCAGCCATTTTGATTCTCGATAATTCTCAACATCCTGAATTAATAGATTATGTTCAAAAGTTTGCACTTTCATGCAAAGATCAAAAAGCAGTTTTTAAAGACTTAAGGTCATTATTTACATCTTTTAAATAAACAATTAATTTAAATTAATAAACAATTCAAAAAGTTATTTTAAAAATTTTTGGCAGACAAATTTTAATTGTGAAGAACTTCCCTTTTTATAATTGGTCAGATAAAATTTTATCATTCAAAATTATAATATGAAT
>CAJTRF010000148.1 GCA_910578525.1 uncultured Mycoplasmatales bacterium
AATTTCATAACATCATTATCAAACTTTTCTTTTGCCAAATAATTAATTGAATTTAATGTTAATCCTTTTCCTCGTATCATATAATCAATATCCATTGTAGAATCTTGAAGCTTATCAATATACATTTTTTTCATCAAAAAATATGATTCAATAGCAACTGGCATCTCTTCATGATCTTTTATATTTGGAAAGTCTGAATGAAATTGACCCATATTTGATCCAATTAATTCTCTTCCATATTTTTCTTGAAAAGCTTTTGCTAATCTTGGCAAATCATCTTTTTCAATATGCATACTATCAGTATCCTGATAATAGATATGACATTTTAAATCAAATGCCAAACACATTACTTCATTCATAATTCTCTTGGACATACTTAAAACTTGAATTCCCAATAATGAGAAATTAAAATGTTTATCAATTGGTTTCAATACTTTAATTGCATGAATTCCATTATCAATCTTAATATCATCTATAATCTTATTATAATTCTTCTTCCAATATTTATCTAATTCTTCACCTTCATGTAAATATTTAAAGTCCTTCTCTATTGGTCTTTCAATAGTTTTTCCATAACAAGAATTCATAATTAATTTGTATAATTGTTGTAATGGATTTTTTTGTTTTTTATAATCAAGTCTTTTCTGAAATATTTTTCTGATTTCTTCTTGTATTGTATAATCACGTTCTCCATCCCAATAATAACCTCTTATCAATTCAAATTCAATCTTTTGGAATTCTATCAAATCTTCTAATGTAATGTTATCAACTATCATTGAAATTGTTTCACCTTCTGCCAAATTATCATCATTTAGATTACCATCCTTTGTTTTCTTTACAATCAG
>CAJTRF010000149.1 GCA_910578525.1 uncultured Mycoplasmatales bacterium
TATGTGTTGTTTCTGAATCTAGTTGTTCTTTGTTCTTAGAATAGAATAAATTAAATTCATCAGTTGTGTTAAACTCTTTTAAATAATTTTGAATTGGTTCAATAATTTTCAATTCCATTTTAAAAAAAATAAAATTTATTTAAACATTTTTGAAACTATTTAAAACAATATGCTGATTGAAATTCTCTTAGGAACGCTTGTTTTGATTGAGTTAATGAACACATTATTAAGAGTTATAAAGCTTTTCCCTCCAAATGAGCCACCATTAGATGATGAAATTAGACGAAGAATGTACTCATAAATTTTAACTAGGTCCATAATTATTATTATCATAAGCAGGTTGTAAGAATTTTTCTTTCCCAGTTTCTAACCAAGGTTGAACTTTATCATTAACTGTTCGAATACCTCTTCCAATACCACTTGCAATATTACCAATTGTTCCACCTACTGTTTCTCCAACTTTTTCTAAGACTGGTGCAACTTTATCTGCTGCAAATTGTAAACCTTTTTGAACTATTGGAACTGCTTTTTGTGCAAAATTTTTAACTTTCTCTCCTATTTTTTTAATCCAAGAACCAAAAGCCATTGTATAGAATTGTTTTTCATTTTAAAAAAAATTGGCTTTTCGAATTTTTTAAATTCTTCATAAAAACAGATGACTTATCAAAACGCACAATTTAAGAATTCAGGAAATGATGAAGGTGACATATTAAACTTTTTCAATAATCATTTGAGGACATT
>CAJTRF010000150.1 GCA_910578525.1 uncultured Mycoplasmatales bacterium
TTCTTGTTTATTAACATTTTGAAAATTTTCCCAATTAAAATAATCTTCAAATCCAACTTCAAATTCAACTTCCATAAATATGAACCCTTTTGATATTTGACTCATTTCATGATTAGGATGAGATAGCATCAATCTTGTTCTTTCACCTATAGCAAGTGGAATATCTTTTTCATGAAATTCTTCAGCATACATTGAAAAACAATTAGAACCTAAATTTGGTTCATTCAAACAATCCATATTACATCTAAACATATTGAACAAATCATTTTCATCATTGCCAGAATTCTTATAATTAGTATTAGCTTGTTTCATTTAAAAAGTGATAAAAAAATTAGCTTTTATAATTTACTCATAATCTGTTGGAATTCCACGAGGATAATATTTAACCCCATCTTGAATTGACCAAGTCCAGTAAGTGTCTGAACAAATCCACATTTCTGGGAAACATTCATTTGAATGTGGATCTACTGAAATTGGGGCATTATTATTAACTTTCATATCAGGATAAATATAAGGATCATTTGGTTTTCCTTTACTAATAGGTTTACCTCTAAATTCAATATTAACAGCCTGACTTCCTGTATCAATACCATCAAAAACATAACCTGCATTTCCTCTTTCAAGTTGGAAATTAATTCCAAAACTAGTATTATCAAATGGACACATCAAAAATCTTGTTCCTTCTTTAATAAGAGGTGGACCATAATTTTCTAC
>CAJTRF010000151.1 GCA_910578525.1 uncultured Mycoplasmatales bacterium
TGACAACTTTACAAGAACCAATTATTATTCCATCTCAAGAATTAACACGATATCAATTTGAATCAAGAATTTCAGATCAACGAATAGATATTTCAAAATCAATTCCATTAAAGAATGCAACAAATATTACATTAATGTTTCCAAGTAAACCAAATGACTTAACCGTTTATCAAAATCCAATGTTTACTCAATTTAGATTATCAGTTAATAAAAAGAAATATCCAGAAACTGAGTTTGATAATTCATGGGATGGAAGATTTGTTCAATATCAATTAATGGCAAATGAATTAGATGGGTATATTGAACCAACAGTTGAATATTTAGAATCAATCTCTAGACCGTTAAATCATGTTTCTGAATCGATTCCAATCATTGCAAAGCACGAACGATATTTCATGTGTCCATTTGATAATACAAGTTTTGGAATTAATTTTCAATTGGAGAGAGGTAATTCTGGATATGTATTTGATGGAGTTGATACTGGTAATCAAGCTGTTTCAATTGAATTCCGTGGAAATCTTATTGAAGTTGATGAGAAATGTCGTTATTTATACCCATATTATAAAAATAATGGAGGAACAATTCAAGTAAATACAGATGAAGGATCAAAAGTTTCACCAATTCCAGAAATGTGGATTTGTTCTGATACTTATTGGACTTGG
>CAJTRF010000152.1 GCA_910578525.1 uncultured Mycoplasmatales bacterium
ATATTGAAGCCATAAGATGCTATAAAACAAATGGTACAGGGAGTGAATTAGATATTGCAAAAGTTGAAGAATTCTATCTTGATATCACTTTAGATGGAACAATCATAGCAAACAGATTTTCTATGAGACCAACTGGGAAAATATTTGACCCCAAGAGTGATAAGAAATGGTATTTCATTCATGGCTTATTAGATTCTTGTGAAAAGGTAGAGTACTGTTATGTTTCATCAACCCCTAATGAATCCAGAAATATTAAGATATATTTAGCTGATGAATATGTTGACCCTGTTGATGAAGTCAATTGGGACCCTACAACAAATCCCTTCGAATATATTATAAAGCAACAATTTTATGAAGTGTATCCCAATCCTAATGCTGCTACAACACTATATACTGATTACAACATTACTAATTCCAAAATCATTACAGCAGATAACATTACAACAATGAGAAGTGATTTAAATATGGTAACTAACAATGTAGATGTGATTAGCTATGATGTCCAAGAAATGAACACAACAATGGAAAGCCTCAAGGGACGAGTATCAAGAACAGAAACAGTTACCCAACATTTGGAAGAAGATGTGGATAATTTAAGAATTGTTTCATGGACTGCATTAGCATTTGGTGTTGCAGG
>CAJTRF010000153.1 GCA_910578525.1 uncultured Mycoplasmatales bacterium
ATTTCGATGACTTTTATGAATGTTATCAGAAACTAGGTAGAATGAAAAGAGAAAACCCTGAAGAACATCCTATAATGATTGTTCAAGTTACTGATGGCGGTGAAACTTATTTAAGAACCTAAATTTTCATTTATAAATTTAATCATATCTGTAATAGTTCCTTTTATTTTTTTAATGTCATCTTTTATATTATTTATTTCGGTTTCATATTTGTTTATTTCTGTGTCATATTTATTTATTGATGATTCTATTTTACTAACTTTACTATCTAAACTTATAATATTATTTATATGCATATTATATCTTTGCATTTCTCCTTTTAATTCTTGTAACTGTTTATTTGGATTTTCATTTTTCATTTCTGTTAATTGACTTTTTGACATTTCAAGTTCTTTTTGTAAACTACTTATTCTTTCTTCATGTGCATTAAATTTGTCTATAGGCGTAAACTTAGGTTCTTCATGTGGACTATCATCCCATCTCTTTAACATTAACTCATTCTTTATCTTTGTTATTCAGTTATATCATAATTTAAAAATATAGAGGTTTTTTGACTACTTCCTGTTCATTGATTTTTAAAAAGGTATTGAAAATAAAAATGTAAATTCTTATTTTTCTGAGTGTTTGACA
>CAJTRF010000154.1 GCA_910578525.1 uncultured Mycoplasmatales bacterium
GATGAAATTGAAAAACAAACTTTAAATTCTGAATAAAAAAAGAATTTTAAATTATCTTATTTTGCTTTTTGTTTTTTGTTTGGATAATAATTTGAAGGTAGAGGTTTATTTGTTCTTGGTAAATAATGGTCAATATAATTATCTCCAATTGGAAAATCACAATCACTTGATGTGTAAGTTCCATTTTTGAATGTTATTTTAACTTTTTTCTTATCTTTATCTGAAACTTCACCATCAATTTCTTTTGATTGAACACCTAAAATTTCACCAGATATTGAATATTTTTTACTTTTTGCATAATTTATAATTGCATCCCAATCTTTTTTGAATTCATCCAAAAAAATCCAACTATATAAATCACCTACAAACCAAGTCAAATCAATTTTTGGGTCTGAACACATTGTACAATAAATTGTACGTGGAATACCTTTATAATCTTTTGGACAATGATTATATTGAATATTCCAAGTTAAAGGTAATAATACAATTTGATTCTTTTTAGACATTTAAAATATAGAAAAAATTAATGAAAAAATTCAATGTTTATTTATTTATGAAAAACCAATAATCAAGTAGAATCATTAATGTTATCAAAGG
>CAJTRF010000155.1 GCA_910578525.1 uncultured Mycoplasmatales bacterium
ATCAAATTATATTTTACATAATTTTAAACTTTTTCTTTTTACACTAAATGGAACAACAAGCAAAAGTAATTGACTCTACTATTAATCTTAACAACATATCTGATTTAGAATTATTGAAACAATTAATCAGAGAATTAATTAAAGATAATGAGATATCAGCATTACGAAAACTCTTAAGAATAAACAAGAATTGTATGAAATTTAAAACGAAAGACCTTAATGAAGAATTATATAAAGATGGATATAGATTTGTAAAGAGAAATGGTGTTATGACATATATTCAAGTTAAGCGCAAACCTAAGTATGGAGAGAGTATTGAAAGATGTCAATCAATATTAAATAAAATCAATAATTATTAATCATATTGTATTTATTATAAATGATTTCAAACATATTAATTCATCTTACATTATACTTATTTTAAATCTTATATAATATGCTTTTTTTTAATAAGTTAAATAATATGTCACGTTTTGAGAAGCCTTTACTTAAAAGCTCATCAAATTTTATAACAGAGTTAGAGTCACAAGAAACCTCAAGCAAACCAGAGACCAAGAAAGAAAAATGGAACACGTACAATTT
>CAJTRF010000156.1 GCA_910578525.1 uncultured Mycoplasmatales bacterium
ATCAATTTCTCTTGGGGGGGGGTTATTAGTATCTCTTCCATTAGCAACTACAAGTTGTAGTTCTTCGGAACAATTACCAACTAAATTACTAATTGATAACAGTTTAAATCCAATCAATGTCAATCTAGATAGTGAGATTACTCCAACAAATGATATATCTGGATTAATTAAAACAGATACAGGTATAGTTGTAAAAGATCAAGTAAATGATCTTAAGATTTGATCAGATAATTTACCAAATGGATTATCAATTAATGAATCTACAGGAGTGATTTCAGGAACACCAACACAAATCCAAGAATCAACTTCACATGAAATTAAATTTAGCTGTACATTAAAAGAAATACCATTACAAGGTTCAACAGAAATTAATATTCAAATTAATGGTCCACAATCTATTGTGTGTTCACAAATCGAAGACAAATCAATAGTTGTTAACGAATCTTTTTCTTTAGGTGTTGCCAATGTTAAAATGGAGTTTAATGACGGAACTCAAAAATCTGTTTCTTCTAATGATGTTACATATGAACTATTAGATTCTGATGGACAATCAGCAGCAAGTACATT
>CAJTRF010000157.1 GCA_910578525.1 uncultured Mycoplasmatales bacterium
TTAAAATTAGTATTTACGTGTTTCATTTTTATTGAAAACAAAAAAATTTTATTTATATAATTTAATCATAACCAGCTGGTATACCTCTATTATAATATTTGACACCGTCTTGTATTGACCAAGTCCAATAAGTATCAGAACAAATCCACATTTCTGGTTTACATAAATTTCGATAAGTACTGTCAACCATTCCAAGAAATGTCGTTTTTGGATAAAGAAATGTGTTTGCGTCACTCGAACTTGAATCAAATATTGTATCTGCATGAAATCGAATTAAAACTTCATGATTATCAGTATCTACACCATCAAATACATAACCAGAATTTCCACGTTCTAATTGAAAATTGATTCCAAAATTTGTATCATCATAAAATGTACTTCGATAACGCAATTTGAGATTATCTGAGAAATCATTCAGAGGTTGACAAATAGATTCTAAATATTCTGGAGTTGCCTCAATTCCATCTAATTCATTTGCCATTAATTGATATTGAACAAATCTTCCATTCCAAGTATTAGCAAATTCAACTTGAGGATACAATTTCTTATCTATTATTAATCGAACAT
>CAJTRF010000158.1 GCA_910578525.1 uncultured Mycoplasmatales bacterium
ATTAACTACCATTTCCTGCCAAACTATCGAATAAGCTTTATTTAATAATCTCATTTTGTCTAAAGGAATTAAATCAACATATTCTGTTTCTGCTAGTGATTGTTCTGTTAGAGGTCCAACAACAAATTTCTTAAATCTATTAAGTGCAGATAATTTCCTACCTTTTTGAGCTTTTTCTAATTTTCTAATCTTTTGTTTTAATTCAGCAATTTCTTTATCTTTTTCTTTAGCGTCAGAAGATTCTGATTTTTTCTTTTCAGCATTTATTTGCTTTATAGTTTTAGTTTGTTTTTTCGAAGACATTTTGAAGAAAGAAAAAAAATTTATTTTTAAAATTGATTTAGCTTTAATGATGAAGGAACATTATCAACAATTATTGGTGGAGGATGTTCTGGTAATTCTTTAGTTTCAGTTCCATACATTAATGGTTTTCTATTATAAGGACTATCTTTACGATAAGCATTAACATCTAAACCAGCTGCATATGTTTTATGTTTATAATTAATATTTTGTTTATCATTTTCATCTTCTTCTTTTCTTT
>CAJTRF010000159.1 GCA_910578525.1 uncultured Mycoplasmatales bacterium
TTCGATAATGAAGAGGATTTAAATAAATATTGGATCAAAAATTATTACAAAATCATTGAAGATATCCAAATAAATAATTCTGATATTCATGCTGTGAAAACATTAAAACCAATTGATAAACATTTTAATTTCTCATTACTTGGTATTCAAGTACTCTCAATGTCAAAGCGTATTATGAATGAGGTGATGTGTTTAGCATTTGATATTGGATGCCATATTTACTATCAAGATACTGATAGTATGCATATTGAAGTTGATGATTTACCAAAATTAGTTAAAGCATTTAGAGAAAAATATAATCGTGAATTAATCGGTACTGATTTAGGTCAATTTCACAGTGATTTCCCAACAATTAATAATCACGACGAAATGCCAGTTTCTATTGAATCATATTTCCTAATGAAGAAAATGTACATCGATAAATTACAGGATTCAACAGGTCAAATTGATTATATGATACGTGGCAAAGGTTTAACACAAGCATCAATAAAATATGCAGCTGATAGATGGTATCATGCAAATTATATGGAACTAT
>CAJTRF010000160.1 GCA_910578525.1 uncultured Mycoplasmatales bacterium
GCTTTTAAAAAGTATTCTTACTCAATTGGTATAAAATTTAAACTTTAATGAATATATAAAAGCTATTAAACAATTCAAAGAAGAGTATCAATTTCTTTTCAAACAAGGAGAAAACATTTTATTCCTGGCGGAAGTCTACTATTCGTTTGCATTTGTTTCAGAAGTTTGGAATGAAAATAATTATGAAGATTTAATGAATATTTTGCCACATGAAATTCAAAAAGAAAAGGCAAGATTCTTTTTTTTTTTTAATAGAAAAGACAACATAAAAGAAGATAAAAATGGTATTATTGCAAATACTTTTTTTAGAGATCAAAATGTTGCACTAATCAGATTTGGCCATCAAGATATCGCACTGTTCGAATCGCATTATTCTTATATGAGAATAGATCAAAATGCAAAAAAGCAGTGCGACAAATTAATTAAAATTCTGCTTAATAGCTTCCGTATTACTGTTGATCAAATTAATGTTGCGGATAAGCCCAATAGTATTTTAAAAAATAGCCCAAACAGCCC
>CAJTRF010000161.1 GCA_910578525.1 uncultured Mycoplasmatales bacterium
GTTTTGACACTTCACTTTTATTTTTGTTTTCATGTCTGCGATTGAAATACCTATCAGAAAATTGGAAGAAAAATTGGAGAGTCTTCGAAAAGAAAAATTGGAAACATGCAAGCAAATATTGAAAATAGAAAGGAAGGCTCCATCTTCCATTGATGAGGATGGATTAATTATTTATGATGAATCCAAATTGTTTCAGGAAGACATAGAAGAATTGGAACGATTACGAAGAGAAAAAGAAAAACTCTGGAATCAAATAGAAGCAATGAATAGTTTCATTTCCGATATCAAAAGAAGCGAACAAATGCGAGTTAATTGTCAAAAAGCCTTCGAAATTGGGAAAAGAATAGGCATAATTGAATCTAAATATCCAGGAGATCTCTCAGCTTTGACTCCCGAAGAACGACAAGAATATGACCAATTACTAAATGAATTTCAAGAACTTTTAAAATCTTAAATAAAAAGCAGTTTTGACACTTCACTTTTATTTTTGTTTTCATGTCTAAATTGGAAG
>CAJTRF010000162.1 GCA_910578525.1 uncultured Mycoplasmatales bacterium
TTTCAATTTCAGGTGTAATTGCAATTTTATCTTTTGGAACATCATTAGATTGGA
The DNA here is from genome assembly GCA_910578525.1 of uncultured Mycoplasmatales bacterium. Taxonomy (GTDB): domain Bacteria; phylum Bacillota_I; class Bacilli_A; order Mycoplasmatales; family Mycoplasmoidaceae; genus Malacoplasma_A. The sequence goes on from CAJTRF010000162.1 coordinate 55, forward strand.
ACAGAGTAGGATTATAGTAAGAAGATGAAATCTTTGAGATATAAGCTTTATGTTCATTTCTATTGGTATCCAATAAATCGGCTAACCTTTTGATAGTTTCTTTGATTTCCTTAAATTCCTTAAGTTGATGACCTTGCAACTTTGCTTCAGTTTCGAGGGTCCATGTTGAATCACACATATTGTTAAAGTGATATATTGTATGATATTCATAATTGATTGAATTATTTTGAATGATTAAGATTTTAAAAAAAGTCAGATAAATTTTAATTGAAAGGATGTTGGCATAAAATTTTACATAACCGTTTTTTAGTTCCTTTTTAATTTGAAAGGATGTTGGCATAAAATTTTTATAAATAGCCGGACAAAATTTTCCTCTCAAAAAATATAAAGTTATTTCATCATATAATTTTTATTCATTATTTAAAAAAGATGACTGACACAACAATAATCA